>NZ_JAJEJP010000002.1:1875148-2187673 GCF_021390495.1 Paraburkholderia sp. ZP32-5
GCTGCTCGCCGTGCAGATGCTGCTCGACGCGTTCGGCGTCCATCTGTTCGGGGCGACGACATGACGCGCGTGACCCACAACGCGACACCCAACGCGACGAGCGGCGCCATCACACGCAGCGGGCAGCTCGAACATCGGCTCGAACATTGGCTCGCGAATCTGCTGCACTACGGCACGTGGCTCGCGTCAATCACAATCGCCGCCGGGCTCGCTGTGACGCTCGCGCTGCCTGCGCCGGCCACCGCGACCGGCGGCTCCACATCGCACGCGGCGGCCATCGGCATGTCCGTGATGACCGCCGGCATCGCGCTTTTTATCCTGCTGCCGGTAATGCGGCTTATATTGATGTTAGGCGTGTTCCTGCGACGGCGGGACTACCGGTTCGGCGCGATTGCGGCGCTCGTGCTGGCGATCGTCGCCGTCGGCCTGATGGTGGGCGCGGCGTAATCCGCGCCACCCACCTGCCTAAACGTTGCGCGTGCAGGTATGATGCCGGGCGCGCCCCGCCGTCTTTCGAGCGGAAGCGGTGTGGCGGCGCAGTGCAAGCGCGGTGCAAGCCACCGCCCTCCGCTCCCGATGCCGCACTTTTGTCACGAGAACCATCATGCCTGCCCAACACGACGAAGCGCCCGGCGCGCGCCCCACGCCGGCCAAGGCGAAGCGCAAGACGCTGTCCATGACGACACGCAATCTGCTGATGGTCCTCATCGGCGTGATCGTATTCGCGATCGTGGCGGGCGTCGTGCTGTACAACCCGATCATGTACGGCGACCAGATCCCGAACTTCGGCATCATCCTGATGCTGACCGTGCCGGTCATCGCGGGCGTCGCGTTTCGCGTCGGCATCGATGCGTGGATCGACCGGGAGTGAGCGGCACGGTGCGTTGCCTTGCCGTTGCCGCATAAGCCGCTGCAGTACCGTTATCGTGCTGCCTTGACCGGCAGCACCACCCACACTTCCAACCCGCCGCCCTCGCGCGGATGAAACTGCAGGCCGCCGCCATGCAGCCGCGCGATCCGCTCGACGATCGACAGTCCCAACCCCGTCCCGCCGCTGTGCGCGCGCGCATTGCGGCCGCGTTGGAACGGCGCCTTCAGCTTTTCCAGTTCTTCCGCCGACAAGCCCTTGCCGCGATCGCCGACCGCCACCGTGACCGCGTCGTGCGTCGCCCACGTACGCACCGCCAGACCGCTGCCGCCGTAGACGATCGCGTTCTGCATCAGGTTCATCAATAGCCGCATCATGCTGATCGGCCGGTACGGGACAGCCGGCAACGTGCCCAGCGACAGTTCGAACTCGTGCCCGAGGCCCGCGAAATCGCCGGCAAGCCGTTCGATCAGCGCGTTCAGATCGCCCGCCTGCGCCTCCTCGCGCTCGCCGCTGCCCGCGTAATCCATGAACTGCTGCAGGATCGTCTCGATCTGGTCCAGATACGATTCAGCGGCCACCACGAAGCTGCTGTCGCCGCCCTCGGGCATCGCCATGGCCATCGACAGACGCAGCTTCGTCAACGGCGTGCGGATGTCGTGCGAGATGCCGGCGAGCATCAGCGCGCGCGTCGCTTCGGCTTCCTGTAACGCCTGCGTCATCTGATTGAAAGCGCAGCCGACCGCGGCGATTTCGGCGGGGCCGTCGGTGGGCAACGGCGCGGGTGTTTCGCCGGCGCTGACGCGGCGCGCCGCCTGCGTCAGCTCGCGCAACGGCTCGTTCAGATGCAACTGGATCGCGTAGCCGGCCAGCGCCGCCAGCACGCCGAGCCCGAGCGACAGAATGATCGCGGCTTCGAGTCCGTTGCCTTGCGCATCCCCGGGAATCGGCAACGCGATCCAGTACGGCACGGCCGGCGCGGCACCGTTGCTTGCCGCCGGCGCATGCATGCGAATCCACAATCGCTGCGCGCCCTTCGTCTGCCACTGCGCGGGCATATCGGCGGGCAGATACTTGCGCAGGCTTTCGAGAAACACGCGGCGCTGATAGTTGCGATACGCACGCAACAGACTCGGCGACGGATCTTCGGTTGCTTCAGGCGGCAGTTGCACGCGCGCATCGAGGCGCGCGGTCAGCGCGGTGCGCGACGCGACAGGCGTCGCCGCGAGCAGATTATCGAGCGTGGTCACGTAGGTCGCGAACACGCCCGCCGCGCGCTCGACGCGCGGACGCTGCACGTAATGCAGCAGCACGACGATCGAGCAGATCTGGCTCAGCATCACGAGTACGATCAACAGCGCGATGTTGCGCGCGAGCAGCGTCCTCGGCAGCACTTTTCGCAGCACCCCGCGCGTCATGATTCGACATCCGCGACGAGCATATAGCCGACGCCCCATACCGTCTTGATGAAACGCGGCTTCGACGGATCGACCTCCACAATTTGCCGCAGCCGCAGCACCTGCACGTCGATGCTGCGATCGAGCGCGTCATGGTCGCGCCCGCGGGCGCGCGCGAGCAGGTTGTCGCGGCTCACCGCGCGATTCGGCGACGACGCGAGCGCGGTCAGCAGCAGCATCTGCGCCGAATGAATCTCCAGCGGCTCACCCGCGCGCGACAACTGCTGCTTGCCGACATCGAGCGTGAACTCGCCGAAGCGTACGCATTGCGAGGTCACGGTCGGATCGCCCGCGGCCATCTTCTGGCGCCGCAGCAACGCGTTGATGCGCGCGACCAGTTCGCGCGGCAGAAACGGTTTGGCGAGGTAGTCGTCGGCGCCGGTTTCGAGGCCGGTTACGCGATCGAGCGGATCGCCCTTCGCGGTCAGCATCAGGATCGGCAGCGTCTGCCCTTGCGCGCGCAACTTCGCGCAGATTTCGAGGCCGTCTTCCTCGCCGATCATCAGATCGAGAATCAGCAGGTCGAACGGTTCGCGCTCCAGATAACGGTCCAGGCGCTTGCCGTCCTCGGCCGCGCGCACGTCGAAGCCGTGGCCGCGCAAAAAACGCAGCAGCATGTTGCGCAACTCGACTTCGTCGTCGAGCACGATGATCCTGGCGGGGCGATCCATGCGAAAGCTCCTCGTTTAGACATCGGACTGTGCTTTGCGCGCCGCGTGGCGCTCCGACAGCCGCTGCAGCAGCACGTAGAACGACGGAATGAACATCACGGCGATGCAGGTCGAAGCGAGCATGCCGGAAAACACCGCGATACCGAGCGAGCGTCGCGCGCTCGCACTGGCGCCGGTCGCGATCACGAGCGGCACGACGCCGAGTATGAACGCAAACGACGTCATCATGATCGGCCGGAATCGCAGGCGCGCCGCTTCGACGGCCGCCTCGGCGATATCGACGCCCTGCGCGCGCAGATGCCGCGCGAATTCGACGATCAGGATCGCGTTTTTCGCCGACAGCGCGATCAGCAGCACCAGACCAATCTGCGTGTACAGGTTGTTCGCGATGCCGAGCGCGGCGAGCGTGCCGGCCGTACCGAGCAACGCGAGCGGTACCGCCAGCACGACCGCGACCGGCAGCAGCCAGCTTTCGTATTGCGCGGCGAGCACGCAGAACACCAGCAGCACGCCGACCGCGAAAATCCAGTACGCGGAATTGCCGACCAGTTTCTCCTGATACGACATCGCCGTCCATTCATAACCGACACCGGCCGGCAGAACGCGCGCGGCTTCCTGCTCGAACGCGGCGATCGCATCGCCGGTGCTGTAGCCGGCCGCCGGATTGCCGTTGATCGCGGCGGCCGGCGCAAGGTTGTACAGCGTCGCGACCGCGGGCCCGAGCGCCGGACGTGCGTCGATAAAGGTGCCGAGCTCAACCATATGCCCGGTGTTACTGCGAATCTGCAAGCGGCGGATATCGTCGGTCTGACGGCGAAACGCGCCGTCGGCCTGCACGAATACCGGGAACGTGTGGTTGAACGCGGTGAACTGGTTCACGTAGCTCGAACCCACGTAGTCCTGCAACAGATCGAATACGTTGCCCACCGGCACCTGCATCGATTCGGCCTTCGCGCGGTCGAGTGTCAGTTCGACGGTCGGCACCGCCGCGCGAAACGGGCTGAACACGCGCTGCAATTCCGGGCGTTTCGCGACGCTCGCGATCAACGCGTCGGTCGCATCCTGCAAACGCCGGTAGTTCAGCGAGCCGTCGGTCAGCATCACCTGCATCTGCACGCCGCCGCTGTTGCCGAGCCCCTGAATCGGCGGCGGCACGATCACGACCGAGCGGATATCGGGCAGCTTCGCGAGTTCGCTATTCATGCGCAGATACAGCGAGCGCAGATCTTCGCTCTTGCCGCGTACGCTCCAGTCGTCGAGCGTCACGTAGATCAGCGCGGAGTTCGATAGCGACGCGTTGTTGTCGAGCGGCGAAATGCCGCCGATCGACACCACATGGCTCACGCCTGGAATCGCGCCGATGCGCTTTTCGATCTGCCGGCTCGCGTCGCGCGTGCGTTCGAGCGACGCCGAGTCAGCGAGCTGCGCGGCGATCAGCACGTAGCCCTGATCTTCGAGCGGAATAAAACTGGTCGGCACGCGCGTGAGCAAAAATGCCGAGCCGGCGCCGAGCAGCAACGCGATCACGAGTGCAAGCGAGGAGCGTTTGACGAACCAGGACACGATGCCCACATAGAAGTGTTCGACGCGCGCATACGCTTTGTCGAACCCGCGATAGATGATGTTCGGCCGCCCCGGCTTCGAATGCCGCAGCCAGCGCACGCTTTGCACCGGTTTCAGCGTGACCGCGTTGATCGCGCTGATGATCGTGGTTGCCACCACCACGAGCGCGAATTGCCGGTACATCTGCCCGGTCACGCCACCGAGAAACGCCGATGGCAGAAACACCGAAATCAGTACGAGCGTGATACCGATGATCGGCCCGAGCAGTTCGTGCATCGCATCGATCGCGGCCTGCTTCGGCGTCTTGCCCTGCTCGATATGCTGCGTGATCCCTTCGACGACGACGATCGCATCGTCGACGACAATGCCGATCGCCAGCACGATCGCGAACAGCGTCAACAGGTTGATCGAGAAACCCATCATATAGATCGCGCCGAACGTGCCGACGATCGTCACCGGAATCGTCGTGGCCGGCACCAGCATCGCGCGCCAGTTCTGCAGAAACAGCAGGATCACGACGAGCACCAGCAGCGCTGCTTCGAACAGTGTCTTGTACACGTCCAGCACCGACTGCCGTACGAAGGTCGTCGTATCGAACGGCAATTGATAGCTGATGCCCTTCGGCATGTTCTTCGCGAGACGCGCCATCGTCGCCTTCACCGCATTGCCGACCTGCAACGCGTTAGCTTCGGGTAACTGATAGATCGCGATGCCGGCCGCCGGCCTGCCGTCGAGATTGAAGAACTGCCCGTAGCTCGACGAACCGAGTTCGGCGTGGCCGACATCGCGAATCCGCACGAAGCGCCCGCCGTCCGCCGGATCGGCCTTGATGATGATGTTGTCGAATTCGTCGGCCGTCGATAGCGCGCCCTGCATCGTCACCGTCAGTTGAAATGCCTCGCCGCCCGCGTTCGGTTCAGAGCCGAGCTGACCGGCGCTGACGTCGCGGCTCTGGCTCTGGATCGCCTGGATCACGTCGGCGGCGCTCAGATTGCGCTGGCTCAGCTTGCGTGGGTCGAGCCACACTCGCATGCTGTACTGGCCCGTGCCGAATACGGTCACGTCGCCGACGCCGGGCAGACGCGCGAGCGTATCGCGCAGATTGATCACCGCGTAGTTGCTGAGGAACAGCGAGTCGTAACGCGGGTCCGGCGATTCGAGCGTATAGAGCTGCAGGATCGCGGTCGAGCGTTTGCGCACGGTCACGCCCTGTTGCTGCACCGCCTGCGGCAATTGCGCGGTGGCCGCCGCGACGCGGTTCTGCACGAGTACCTGCGCCTTGTCGACGTCGGTGCCGACCGCGAACGTGATGGTCAGCGTATAGGTGCCGTCGTTGGTGCTGGTCGACTGCATGTAGAGCGCGTTCTCGACACCGTTCACCTGGGTTTCGATCGGCAGCGCGACACGATTGATCAGCGTCGCCGCGCTCGCGCCGGGGAAGCGCGCCTGCACTTGTACGGTGGGCGGCGTGATCGGCGGATATTGCGCGATCGGCAGATTGATCAGCGCGACCGCGCCGAGCAGCATCACGATCAACGCGATCACATTGGCGAAAACCGGCCGCTCGACAAAGAAGCGGATCATGACTGGCCCTGCGCGGCGGCGCTCGGCTGCACCTTGACGCCCGGCGAAATCGCCAGCGCGCCGCCTGTCACCACCTGGTCGTTGGCGGCGAGTCCGGTCGGGATCGCGCGCAACGAACCGAACAGGCCCGCGGTCGCCACCGCGCGTTTCTCGACGACGTTCGATGCATTCACCACGAACACGAATGCGCCGGCCTGATCGTGCTGGATCGCGTTATCGGGTACGAGCAGCGCAGGATGCGGCGCGCCGGCTGGAATCTGCACGACGACCGACATGCCCGGAATCAGATGCGCGTCCGGATTCGCGATATCGGCGCGCAAACGCAGCGTGCCGCTGTCGGAATCGACACGTGTATCGACGAATTCGAGCGCGGCATCTTCACCGTCTCCTTGCATTGCACCGAACACGCTGACCCGCACGGTGCGCGGCGGCTGTGTGAACAGTCCAATACGATTCGCGTCGCGCTCGTTCAGCGTGAAATTCACATAGACGGGTTGAATGCGATCGAGCGTCGCGAGCTTCGACGAATCGGACGCGCCGACCAGATTGCCGACGTCGAACGCCCGCGCGCCGATGCGGCCCGCAAACGGCGCGCGCACGTCGGTGTAGTTCAGATTGATACGCGACATATCGCGCTTCGCGACCGCCTGATCGCGCGTGGTCTGTGCCTTTTGCAACGTCGATTCGGAGGTCGCATTATCGGTCGTCAGTTGCTTCTGGCGCGTCAGTTCCTGCTCGGCGTTATCGAGCGCGGCCTGGTCGTATAGCAATTGTGCGCGGTACGTATCGGGCTCGATACGAAACAGCAGTTGACCTTGCTTCACATAAGAACCATCCGTAAAGCCGATTTCCTTCAGCGTGCCCTGCACGCGTGCGACCAGCGTGACCGTTGCCGATGGCGCGACCGTGCCGTTCAAACTGATCTGATCGCGCACCTCGCGCGCGACCGGATGCATCACGCTGACCTGCGGCACTGTGTCTTGCGATGACAGCGTATTGCCGTTGCGGCACGCGGCGAGCGTGATTGTAAATGCAATGCATAGCGTGATGGCGAGGCGCTGTGCCGTCGGCGCATTCGAGCGGCGGTTTTCCGTTCGTGCGGCTTCTACGTTTTCGTCAGCGCTCGCCTGCAAGCGTCGAGGCGTGCCACCCTGGTTATCCATGTTGTTGTTCTCCAAGCCTCGATTCGTCATCCGGCTATTGGCCGCTACCAGGTTCGCTCGTTTGACCCATGCGGCCCGTGTTGTCCATGTTGTTCATGTCGCTCACGTTGGCGCGCGCGAGCCACGAATTCGCGGGCGGATTCAGCAGATTCCCCCAGTCGGTGCGCCGTGCCATCTGTTCGGCGATTTGAGCGCTAACGAGCGACTGCCCTTGCGCAACTTCCCAGCCGCCGCCGAGCGCGCGATACAGCGACACGGCGGCGAGCGCCGCCAGCCCCTGGTTCTGCGCGAGCGAATCGCCGTCGCGCAACACCGAACGTGACGCGTCGATTACCGTGTCGTAGGTCACATCACCGGAGCGATACTGCGCATTCGCGAGCTTCAACGCGCGCTGCGATGCATCGACCGCGCGCGACGACGCGGCCAGCGCATCGAGCGACGTGCGCAAGCCGGCGATGGCGTCCTCCACTTCCCTCTGCGCCTGCAGCACCGTGCTCTGATAATCGAACACCGCTTCCTGGAACGCCGCGTCCTGAATACGCACCGCGTTCTTCAACTGACTCCGGTCGAGGATCGGCAGCGTAACGCCCGCGGAAAAGAGCCCGATCGTCTTGCTGCCCCACTGCGACAGACCGATCCCGTGCTGCTCGCCCGACGACAAACCGAACAACCCGGTCAACGATAGCGACGGATACAGCTTCGCCTTCTGCACGCCGATCAGCGCCGATTGGGCGGCCGCGTTGAGCGCGGCCTGACGCACATCGGGGCGGCGGCGCAGCAGATCGGCGGGGATGCCGGCATCGATCTGCGTGGGCGGCACCGGAATCGCCGAACTGCCCTTCAGTTGCGCATCGATCGCGCTGACCGGATCGGCGAGCAGCACCGCGAGCGTGTCGCGATCCTGCGCGCGTGCTTTGACGAGCGGCGGAATCTGCGCCTCGGTTTCAGCCACCAATGTGGCCGCCTGTTCGACGTCGAGCTGGGTCGCGGCGCCGTGCCCGTAACGCGATTGCGTGAGCGCGAGGCTCTGCTGCACTGATTTCAGGTTCTGCTGCGCGACCCGGATGCGCTCTTCGAGCGCGCGCAGATCGATATACGCATTGGCGACATCGCCGAACAGCGACACGAGCGCGTTGTCGTACGCGGCTTCCGACACGCGCAGCTGCGCGCGATCCGATTCGATCTGCCGGCGGTATTTGCCCCAGAAATCGAGTTCCCAGCTCGCGCTCACATGCAGATGCTCGGCCCACAGGTGAGTCGGCGGAAGCGGCCCGACGCCGCTCGTGTTGATATGGTTCGCGGCGACCGTCACGCTGCCGGACTGCGGCAGCAGATCCTGCTCGCTGATCGCGAGCTGCGCGCGCGCCTTGAAGATATGCAAACCAGCGATCTGCACCGACAGATTACGCTCGGCCGCACGCGCCTCCAGCGCCGTGAGCACCGGGTCGTTGAACGCGTTCCACCATGCCGCCTCGTTCGCGGGCGCGGCCTGCGCGGCGGCGGGCAGGCTCTCGTACCACTGCTCTTCGAGCGTCACGTCCGGCGTTTTGAAGTCCGGACCGACCGTCACGCATCCGCTGACGAGCGCGCTCACGGCGACGACGCACGACACGCTGGCAATGCGCAGACGGCGGGATGGGACTGGTTTCATCGCATGGCTGGTTGGTTGGCGTCTGCGTATCGCCGGGCTTAGTGTGGAAACTCGTGTGGAAACTCGTGTGAAAACTCGTGTGCAGACTCGTGCGCAAACTTGCGGAGAATGCATCGCGGCACGCGGCCACGCCCCCTACGATCCCGCCGATATCCGCGCCGCTCAGTGCGCTGCCCCGCGTTCCTGCATGAATGCTTCGATTTGCGGCAGCGTCACATAACCGACTTTCTGCGTGTCGATTTCATCGAAATGACGCGCGAGCATCGGCATGCCGGCCGCGGCCTGTTCACGCGTCAGCTTGCCGTCGTGCGTGGTGTTCGCGGTGGCGAAGCGCGTTTGCAACTGCTGCTCCATGCGCTCCATCCGCTGCGGACTCATGCCTTGCGGCGCGGCCTGAGCGAATGTGACGGTGGACGCGCAGCACAGCAGCACGGTAGCGAGCAACTTCTTCATGACTGACTCCTTCGGTTGGGGTCATCGGCCGTCGCCTGCTTCGTGCCGCGATCCGTTTCGATGACAGGGCGAATTCTTGGTCAAGCGCCGCCGGACCGCAATTGAAGAATCATGTCGAGTTATGTCACGGCTTTGGGGAGCGCTTTGTATCGCTGTTGATGTTGCCGCCTATGTCGGGATCGATGCGATCAGCAGCATGTGCTTCAAACATGCGGATACACATCGCCGCCGTTCGCAATGCCGCGTCGTGACATCGAATGAAATGAGTTTCGCGTTTCGTTTTGCGGGGGCGCTGCGTATCTTTCGTCTGCGGCGCGGCCAGCGCCATCGACCCCGAACGCGCTACGAGCGCATTCAAGGATTCGCCGCGTCTTCGCTACGAACGCGCGGCTCAACGCATCAGGAGTTCATCAGTGACTATTCGTCTCGTTTGCGCCTCGACTTTTACTGCCCTCGGTCTTGCCTGTTCGTCCAGCGCTTTTGCGAGGGTCGTCGTGTATATGCCGGCCACTGTGGTCTACGCGCCGCCGCCACGGCCAGTGGTGCCGGCCTATTACCCGGTGCCGGTCAATCCGGTGTATGTGACAGAGCCGCCGCCGGTGGCGGTTCCGATTGCCGTGCCGGTCGCGGCGGCGACGATTTCCACTGCGCCATCCAAACCAGTTGCCAGCGCGACCGTCGTCGCGACGCCTGCGGCGAACTATGCGGTCGTGCCGGCGCCGGTCGTTAGCTACGCGCAGCCGGTGATGGTCGTGCCGCGTTGAACACGTGTTTTGCGCGTTTTGCGTATTGGCGCCGCCAGGTGGCACTGTTTCGAATTCGGCCACAGGTGCAACAAGCGCCGCTGATCTGAGGGAAAAAGCGCCGCACGGGCACCCATTGAACGTCCGTTGCCGTACTGAGAGAAGGCGCAGTGCGGCGGTTGCGGCGCACCGCGCGTAAGGCTTGCACGAATTGGCGGCTTTTTACTGTCTCTGGCGCATACCGCCAGGTCGCAAATCAGCTGCTTCAGCTGCAATGCCTTGTGTGGCGGGGTTTTGTGTGTTCGGGAACGGCGCTTGCTGTCACGTTGAGGTTCGGTTCGCGCAAGCTAATTCCCCATTTTTTGGAAGCTTCAGATGAGTCACCAGGACATCGACAAAGAAATCGCCCACCTCCAGCTGGTCTTCGCGTTGATCTCTCCGCGCGACCGCTTTCCACTGTCGTACTGGCATCGCCGGCTGCACGCGTTGACCCGTTCGACGATGATGCCCTCGCAACGAGCACGCGTCGTCAAGCTCGAAGCGATGTTGCGCTCGGCCGCCGCAAGAATCGATCAGGTCACGGGGATCACGCGGCTGCATGCGTCGACGGCACGCGGTGGTTCGACGTACGAGCCGACGGGCCAACGCGGATAACAACGACGAAAGCGGCCCGCGATAAGCGTGTGAGTGGCACGGCCGACTGGTTTTATCGATCGATCGTAGGTTCGGATGCGCGATGCCCGACAGCGGTGAACGTCGGCTGTTCGGGACGCGCGTAGTCGTATGAGCACGACCGAAATCACCCGATCAAAACCCGCGCCCCCAACGCCAGCACCAGCGCAGGCACCATCACCAGCGCCCCCACCTTCAGAAACTTCATAAAGCTCACATCCTCGCCCTCGCGACGAATCGCATTGAGCCAAAGAATCGTCGCTAGCGAGCCGGTGATAGAAAGATTCGGTCCAAGATCGACACCGATCAACAGCGCATCGATCACCCGCTCAGGACTATGTGCCTGCATCACGGTCGAACTCGCGATCAAGCCGGCCGGCAGGTTGTTCATCAGATTGCTGCCGAACGCGATGATCGTGCCCGCCCAACCCGCCGCGGCCATTTCGTTGTGTTCGGTCGCGCGCCGCAGTTCGGCCGCGAGCGTCGTGATCACGCCGGTGTGATCGAGCATTTCGACCAGCACGAACAGCGCGGCGACGAGCGGCAGCACGCTCCACGAGATTTCGCGAATCATCGGCAGCGGCGATTTGCGCTCCTTGATCAACACGACGAGCGCGGTCAGCGTGCCGAGTATCGCAGTCGGCACGCCGAGCTGGATGTCGTACGCGGACACCGTCAGCAACGCGCCGGCCGTGACCGCGATGCCCGCGAGCGCGACGCGGCCGCTCGCCGACAGTTTGACCGCTTCGAGATTCGCATCGCAGACGCCGGCGAGCGCATCGCGCTGCGTCCAGCGCAGCATCACGAAAGTCGCGGCGATCGATAGCACCGAAGGCAACGTGAAGCGCAGCATCCACGGCCCGAGCGGCGGTGTGTGATTGCCGTACAGCACGATGTTGGCCGGATTCGAAATCGGCAGCACGAAACTCGCCGCGTTGGCGACCAACGCGCACACGAACAGCAATGGCAACGGCGGCATCTTCGCTTTCTTCGCGGCGGCGAACACGGCTGGCGTCAGCACGACTGCGGTCGCATCGTTGGACAGAAACGCGGTGATCACGACGCCGACCAGATACACAAGTACGAAGAGTTTGCGCGGCGAGCCTTGCGCATGATTGACCGCGAGCACGGCGACCCAGTCGAACAGCCCTTCACGACGGCCGACTTCGGAGAGCAGCATCATGCCGATCAGAAACAGATAGACGTCGGTGCCCTTGCCGATGGCCTCGAACGCAAGTTGCACCGGCAACAGTCCGAGCGCCACCAGCAGCACTGCGCCGGCGACGGCCCAGACGGCCTCCGGCCATTTGAACGGCCGCGTGATCACGCCGGCGGTCGCGACGGCGGCAATACCCCAGGAAAGGAAAACGGAATGCACGGATAAGCCTGGATAATGGGTTGATCCGGAGCTGCGCGAGCACGCGCAACCTCGTTGTTCGGGCCACAAATTACCACAGCGCCAGGCTCGGCGCGAAAGCCTTTCAACTTCATTAACTTCACGGCGGCAACAATCCGTTCTCCCGCACCCGCCTATTCAGTTTCTATTGGCATCCCTACTATCCGCATTCTCACTCGGCCTTTCGCGAGCAACGGATACAACACGATGCGAATTCATGCTTCCGCTCCCACGCGCTACCACGGCGCGCAGATCGCCCTGCACTGGCTGATCGCGGTACTGATGATCGGCGGCTTCTATATCGGCTGGATCATGACCGATATCCCCGGCTTCACGCCGACGAAGCTCAAGTACTTCTCGTGGCACAAATGGATCGGCGTCACCGTGTTCGCGCTCGCGCTGCTGCGCCTGCTGTGGCGCGCAACGCACCGCGCGCCCGCGCTCGATGCCGCGACGCCCGCATGGCAGAAAGCCGCCGCGCACGCGGTGCATGGCCTGCTGTACCTGCTGATGCTGGCGATTCCGCTGTCCGGCTACTTCTATAGCTCGGCGGCCGGCATTCAGGTCGTGTATCTCGGCATCGTGCCGCTACCGACGATCATCGGCCCCGATCAGGCGCTCAAGCACACGCTGCGCACCATTCATGTGCTGCTCGATTACACGCTGCTCGCGCTCGTTGCGATGCATGTGCTCGCGGCGCTCAAGCATCAATTCGTCGATCGCGACGGCCTGCTCGCGCGAATGATCCCGTTTCTGTAAGTCCGGCAGTAACAAAACTGTCATCGGCGCAGTCATCAACGCGGTCACGAAGGCCGATTGGCTACGACTGGTTGGCAATCAAATTCCGCGCAGTGTGCAATCTGGCCACGCGGCTCCGATAGGATGCGTACCACCATGAAAACAACCGTATATCAATCCGCCCATCGCGCGGCACTCGCTTCCGTTGCCGCCCTTGCACTGTTCGGTGCCAACCTCGCGCACGCCGATGTCGACCTCGCTAAAAGCAGCGTGATCGCAACGACGAAACAGATGAACGTGCCCGTCGACGGCAAGTTCAAGAAGTTCTCCGCGCAACTGAATTTCGATCCGGCCAAGCCCGCCGCGGGCACTGCAAGCGTATCGATCGACACCGCGAGCTACGACCTCGGCGCCGACGATTACAACAAGCAGGCGCAAGGCAAGGAATGGTTCGACACCGCCGCGTGGCCCGCCGCCACGTTCGTATCGAGTTCGATCGCGCCGGCCGGCGGCAACCAGTACAAGGTGACCGGCAAGCTGACGATCAAGGGCAAATCGCAGACGGTCGTCGTGCCGGTCGTGATCGCCAGCCAGGGCGCCACGCAAACTTTCGACGGCTCGCTGCCGATTAAACGCACGCAGTTCGACGTCGGTACCGGCGAGTGGAAAGACACATCAGTCGTCGCCGACGAAGTCGTCATCAAATTTCATCTGGTCGCTTCGAAGAAGTAATGCACCACGCCGAAGCACTGTCTGAAACCTCACGTTACCTTCCGACATCTGGAGTCAAAATGAAAAAATCCTTCCTGCTCGCCGCGGGCGCACTCGCCGCCGCACTGTCGTTCAACGCGATGGCCGCCGATACCTACATGCTCGATCCGACCCACACGGCACCGAGCTTCGAAGCCGACCACTTCGGCGGCCTGTCGATCTGGCGCGGCAAGTTCAAGAAGAGCAGCGGCACCGTCGTGCTCGATCGCGCGGCGAAGACCGGCACCGT
The DNA here is from genome assembly GCF_021390495.1 of Paraburkholderia sp. ZP32-5. Lineage (NCBI taxonomy): Bacteria > Pseudomonadati > Pseudomonadota > Betaproteobacteria > Burkholderiales > Burkholderiaceae > Paraburkholderia > Paraburkholderia sp. ZP32-5. The sequence goes on from NZ_JAJEJP010000002.1 coordinate 1,889,108, forward strand.
CGACGTGACGATCGATCTGACCTCGGTCGATATCGGCAACGACAAGCTCGACGAGGAACTCGTCGGCGACAAGTTCTTCGACACCGCGAAGTACCCGACGGCGACCTACAAGGGCACGCAGATCCGCTTCGACGGCGACAAGCCGGTCGAAGTGATCGGCTCGCTGACGATGCACGGCATCACGAAGCCGGTCAATCTGAAGATCGAATCGTTCAAGTGCATGCAGCACCCGGTGCTGAAGCGCGAAGTGTGCGGCACCGAATCGACCGCGACGTTCAATCGTGACGACTTCGGCGTCGACTTCGGCAAGGCGTATGGCTTCAACATGAAGACGACGCTGCATATCCAGGCTGAAGGCATCAAGCAGTAAGCGCTAGACGGTTGCGAGCTGGGAACGCCCCGGCTCGCGACTATTGAATCGCCGGGCTAACCGGTGCCGATGCCGGCGAGGTCTCACGCTCCCTGAGCCAGACCGCCAGTTCCGTACCGCGCATGGCCTTCGCAAACAGCCAGCCCTGCCCGTACTGAACGCCCCTGCTCCGCAGATACTCCACCTGCTCGTCGCGCTCGATACCTTCCGCGACGATCTCCACTCCCAGTTCGTGCGCCATCTCGATGATGTGCGGCGCAACGATGCTCGACGCCGCGTCCTGCGCAATCGTATCGACGAACGATTTGTCGATCTTCAGCACGTCGATCCTGAAGGTCTGCAGGTAAGCAAGGCTTGAATAGCCGGTGCCGAAATCGTCGATATACACGGGATGGCCGGCGCTCCTGAAAGCCGCTATGGTCTGCCGTGTCGAATCGGCGTTCAGGAAGCTGCGCTCCGTCGCTTCGATCCTGATCTGCGCGGCACGTATGCCGGTTTTGCTCAACCTCGCGGTAATCACGTTCAGAAAGCGCGGCGTGCGCAGATCCTCGCCGCTGACGTTGATCGACACGTAGAACGACGGCCGCGCGCGTAAAAGCTCCGCCAGCTGGTCGAGCGATTTTTCCAGCACGACGTCGGTCAGTGCCTGAATAAGCCCGTTCTGCTCGGCGACCGCAATGAAGATGTCCGGCGAAATATCGCGCCCGTTCAGGTTCACGCGGGTCAACGCTTCGACGCCGACGCATGCATCGCTCGCAAGATCGACGATAGGCTGGAACAGCACATCGATCTCCTTGCGCGCGATCGCCGCTTCGAACGCGGCCGGCAACGACACCTGCCGTGAAATCAGCTTGAATGCAAGCCAGCCGAACACGCCGCCGACAACGACGCCCATCGACAGCCACATCGTCAGCAAAGCGGGCCAGTCTTTCAGCACGCTGCTCCGTGGGCCTTTGACGATCACGCCCAGCGCGCGTGTCGCCGATCGCGCAAGCGCATAGTGCCATTCGTCGCTATCGACGTTGCCGTTGCGCTTCCACGCGTTCAGCATGTCGTCCTCATCCGCGCCGGGCGACACCACCACGATCGAGTTCAGGTAGGTGTTGACCATCGCCACCGGCCGGCGCGCGGGGTCGATGATATCGACGTACGACGCCGGGTCGATCGACACATACTGACCGTTGCGCCCGACCTGTACATCCTCGCGCACGTCGCTAAGCGGATTTTTCTGGCGAAACCAGATCAGATAGCCGTCATTGCTGCGCCAGCGCGGCGGCGGCAGCGCGACATCCTGCGCCTGGACATCGCCAAGCAACGGCGAACAGAGGTAACGCCCGTCGCCATACGTGCCCGCGTCGCGAATGTAGCGATAGTTGAAAATCACGTGAGCCGCGCGAGCCATGTACTCGGGCGAACACGGCGCATCGCGTTCGGCCTGCAGATCCGCGATCGCCGCGAAGGCCTGATAGGTCACGAGTTCGGTGCGCATCACGGCCTTTTCCGCGTATTGCTGCAGATCCTCCTGCTCGCGGCGCGCGACGTCCTTGCTGGCGATATAGATGCTGAGCAGCACCGGCAGAACCGTTGCGACGCAGCCTAGCGCGACATAGGCCGAAATCAGCGATATTCGCTTGACCATCTCTCAAGCCCCGTGATGAACGACCGCGGCAAAAGTCCGCCTCGAATGCGCGCCTCGAATGGCCGAGGCTTGGCGCCGGTAGCGCGCAACATGTGGGTATTAGTGTGAAGGATAGTGTGCGCCCCTGTCTTTTCAATAGCGCGCCGCATAACGTCGCAGAAAAGGTCGCGGCAAGCGTCGCTCCGGTGCGAGGACGGCAACGCGCGCGCGGCAAGGTGCTACGGCAAGGTACTATTACGCGTTGAAACCGGCGCCATGCACGCCGGCACGAACATTGTTTGCCGCCATCGCCCCGTCAGCCGCTTTTACCGCCCATGAATGCCCCGCTCCGCCGCATCGCGCACCTCGATATGGATGCGTTTTACGCATCCGTTGAGTTGCTGCGCTATCCGGAGCTGCGCGGGCACGCGGTGGTGATCGGCGGCGGGCGCAACAGCACGCCGGAAGTGCTCGCGGACGGCAGCCGCCGGTTTGCGAAACTGCGCGACTACGTGGGCCGCGGCGTCGTCACCACGTCCACCTACGAAGCGCGCGCGTTCGGCGTGTTTTCGGCGATGGGCATGATGAAGGCCGCCGCGCTCGCGCCCGACGCGGTCCTGCTGCCGACCGATTTCGAGTCGTACCGTCATTACTCGCGGCTTTTCAAGGCGGCGGTTAGAGCCTTCACCGATCGCATCGAGGATCGCGGTATCGACGAAATCTATATCGATCTGACCGATATGCCCGGCGAAGCGCGCGATATCGGCGCCCGCATCAAGCAGGCCGTCAACGATGCGACCGGCCTCACGTGCTCGATCTGCGTCGCGCCGAACAAGCTGCTCGCGAAGATCGGCTCGGAACTCGACAAGCCCAACGGTCTGACGATCCTCACGCCGGCCGACGTGCCGCTGCGCGTATGGCCGCTACCGGTGCGCAAGGTCAACGGCATCGGCCCGAAGGCGGCTGAAAAGCTGACCGCGCTCGGTCTCGCGACGGTCGGCGATCTGGCCGCCGCCGACGCCGGCCTGTTGCAGGACAACTTCGGGCGCAGCTATTCGGCGTGGCTGATGCAGGTCGCGCAGGGGCACGACGAACGGCCGGTCGTCGTCGAAGCCGAGCCGAGGTCGATCAGCCGTGAAACGACGTTCGAGCGCGATCTGCATCCGCGTCATGACCGGCCGGAATTATCGACGGTGTTCACCGGGCTATGTGTGCGCGTGGCCGAGGATCTGGTGCGCAAGGGTTATGTGGGCCGTACGATCGGCATCAAGCTGCGTTACGACGATTTCCGTACCGTCACGCGCGATCTGACGCTCGACGAAGCGACCGCCGACGCGATCGAAATCCGCCGGGCGGCGACCGAATGTTTGCGGCGGGTGGAGTTGAACCGCAAGCTGCGGCTGCTGGGCGTGCGCATCAGCACGCTGATGCCCGCCAGTGAACAGGCGTTGAAGCCGCGCTTGCCGGTTCAGGCCGACTTGCCTTTTGCGAGCGACGAATAGGCGGCATCGGCGGCCGCACCCGTATTCGCGCGCACCGCTGCGGCGGGCATCTCGCTCACCGGGCTCACCACTGAAGCCGCCACTGAAAACGAGAATGTATTGACGCCGTGCGCGCTATGCGCGGACACGGTACCGCGATGCATCTCCGCAATCGCCTTCACGATCGCCAGCCCGAGCCCGTGGTTTTCGCGGCTGTTGGTACGCGAAACCTCCGCGCGATAGAAGCGGTCGAACAGATGCTCGAGGACGTCCGGCGCGATCGGCGCGCCGGGATTGGCTACCGCGACGCGCAACTGATCGCCATCGCGCGCGATCGTTACGCTGATCGACGCGTCCGGCTCGCAATGCTGGATCGCATTCATCAGCAGGTTCGTGCAGGCGCGGCCGAACATCGACCGGTTCACGCGCGCCATTGCATCGCCGAGCAGATGCGCATGCACGCGCGCTTCTTCGAGCGGAATCTCCAGAAACTCCAGCGTATGCGCGACTTCGGCGGCGAGCGATACCTCGACGAGCCCCGTTGCGCGCTCGCCCTGATCGGCGCGCGCGAGGAACAGCATGTCGTTGATGATCGCGCGCATGCGCTCGTATTCTTCGAGATTCGATTGCAGCGTTTGACGCAAATCCTCGACCGAACGATTGCGGGTCAACGCGACTTCGGTCTGGCCGATCAGGATCGTGACCGGCGTGCGCAATTCATGCGCGACATCCGCGTTGAACGATTCGAGCCGGCCGTACGCGCCGTCGAGCCGTTCGAGCGCGCCGTTGAACGAGTTCGCCAGGTCGTTCAGTTCGAGCGGCAGCGACGCGGTGTTCAGCCGCTGCGAGCGATTGTTCGGACTGACCGCCGACGCATCGCGGGTCAGGCGCGTCAGCGGTTCGAGGCCGATCCGCGTGACCGAATAGCTGAGCAGCAGCACGCCGAGACTGCCGAGCGCGGACAGCGCGGCAAGCGCCGATGCGAACACACGCATCGTGCGCAGATTCGGCGAATAGCTGACGGCGACCTGCAACTGCACTGCCGGCCGGCCACCGTTGGCCTCCAGCGTCATCGTGGAAGTCAGCATGTCGGGGCCGCCGCCCGCCGGCGCAATGCGCGCGTAACCGCCGGCCCAGTCCTTCATGACCTCGCCCCGCACCGGCTCGCCGAAGTGGAAATTCGAGTCCGCGCTCGACACCGCAAATACGGTGCTGCGGTCGTTCGGCGTCATGTCGGTGAGCTTTTCGCGGGCCACGCGCCATTTGTCCGGCGTGACCGCGTGATAGACCATGATGCGTGCGATCTGCGTGCGATCGTCGAGCGATTCGCGCAGATGATGCTCAAGCTGCGTGCGCAGCACGAGAAACAGCCCGGTGCCGACCAGCGTGAACACGAACAGCGCGACGAGCGCGAACATCACTGCCAGTCGCCGGGCGATCGAGCGGTTCATGATGACTCAGCCTCTTCGCGCACTTCGAGCACGTAGCCCATGCCGCGCACCGTGTGCAGCAGTTTCGACGGAAACGGGCCGTCGAGTTTCGCGCGCAGCCGCTTGATCGCGGTTTCGACGACATTCGTGTGGCTGTCGAAATTGACGTCCCACACCAGTTCGGTAATCGCGGTCTTGGACAGAATATCGCCCTGGCGGCGCGCGAGCACGCTGAGCAGCTGAAACTCCTTCGCGGTCAGATCGAGCCGCACGCCGTCGCGCGTCGCGCGGCGGCCGATCAGATCGACGAACAGATCGCCGACCGAAATCAGCGTGGATTCCTGCGAGCGCGTGCGGCGCGCGAGCGCATGCAGCCGCTCGACGAGTTCGAGAAACGAAAAAGGCTTGGTCAGATAGTCGTCCGCGCCTTCGCGCAGTCCGCGCACGCGGTCGTTCACGTGATCGCGCGCGGTCAGCATGATGACCGGCGTCGATTTGCGCATGCGCAGCGCCTTCAGCACGCTGAAGCCGTCGCGCTTGGGCAGCATCACGTCGAGGACGATCACGTCGTAATCGAATTCGGTGGCCAGATGCATGCCTTCCTCGCCGTCGAGCGCGACATCGACGACCCACCCCTGCTCCGTCAGACCGGAGCGCAGGTAATCCACGACCTTGAGCTCGTCTTCAACGATCAGTAATTTCATCGCGTCCCCTGTCGATCAGAGTTAGCGCTTTAGCGCTTACTCTCATCCCATACGCAGCTTGTCTCGGAGTTGGCGCTGAAGCGCTTTATTCCGGTCCCATGCAGTCGCTGCATGTATCTGCATTATACGAAGCGCCCCGAATTTCCGACGCCGAAGCCAACGCATCGGCGACACGGCCGGCTGAAGCGCTTCAGCGTGCAGGAGCCGGCGTGTCCTTCTGTTGCGTGCTGTTCGGTACATCGGCAACCTTCGTGGCGTTCGCCATGTCCGCCGCCTTTGCCGCGCCGCCATTGTCGGCACTATCCCAGCCGCCGCCCAGCGCCTTCACCAGCGCAACCGACAGCGTCAGTTGCTGGCCGTGAATCTGCACGTCCTGACGCTCGCTCGTCAGCAGCGATTGCTGCGCATCGATCACGTTCAGATACGCGACGAGCCCGCCCGAATAGCGGTCGTTCGCGAGCGACAACAGGCGCCGCGCATCCTCGACTGCTTCATGCGACTGCTTCGCCGCGCCGTCCAGCACCGACAACCCCGTGATGCCGTCCTGCACCTGCTGGAACGCGGCCAGCACGGTCTGCCGATAAGTCGCCTCGTTCGCCTTGTAGCCCTCGCTGGCAAACTTGACGTTAGCCGCGCGGCGGCCGCCGTCGAACAGCACCTGGCTGACCGTCGCGCCAAGCGTCCACATCAGCGTCGGCGCGCTCAGCAGGCTGGCGAACTCGGTGCTTTCCCAACCGATGCCGGGCGTCAGTGTCAGGCTCGGGAAGAACGCGGCCTTGGCCACGCCGATCTGCGCATTGGCCGCCGCCATCGCACGCTCCGCCGAAGCGATATCGGGCCGGCGTTGCAGCACGTCGCTCGGCACGCCGAGCGGAATCGCCGGCGCCTTGATGTCGAGCACCTTCGGCGCGATCGCGAACTGCGGCGCCGGCACGCCGACCAAAGCGGCGATCGCGTGTTCGAACTGCGCGCGCTGGTTCAGCAGCAGTTGCGCCTGCACACGCGTCGCGTCGAGCTGCGATTTCTGCTGCAGCACGTCGAGCCCCGACACCGCGCCGAGGTCATGCTCGGAGTTCACGTAGTCGAGTGCTTTCTGCTGCAGCTTGACCGACTGGTTCAGCACGTCGATCTCGTTGTCGAGTTCACGCAGCGAGAAATAGTCGGTCGCGACGTCGGTCGTCAGCACGAGACGCGCGTTCGCCAGATCGTCGGCGGACTGCTCGGCCGATGCCTTCGCGCCTTCCACCTCGCGGCGAATGCGGCCGAACAGATCGGTGTCGTACGTGAGCGTCGGGCCGAGCTGAATGTTGTTCTGCACCGTCGATTGCGTCGGCGTCGCGTAGTTCGTCACCGGCCGGTCGCTCGAAATCTTGAAGCGCGAACCCGTTGCGCCCAGATCGACTTCGGGCACCCGCTGCGCGCTGAGGTTCGCGAGCGTCGCCTTCGACTGCTCGTAATGCGCGCTCGCGGCAACCAAAGTCTGGTTCTGCGCGAGGGCTTGCTTTTCCAGATCGGCGAGCGTCGGATCGGCAAAACCCGTCCACCAGTCCGGCGCGATCGGCGCATGCGACGGCGCGGCGACGCGCCAGAACGAATCGGTATGCCAGTCGGGCGGCACCTCGGCCTGCGGCCGCTGATAATCCGGGCCAACCGTGCAAGCAGCGAGCAGCGCCGCACCGGCGAGTGCCGTCAGCGTCGTGAATGCGGTGCCCGACGTGAGGGCGGCGAGCGCGGCGGCAGCTCGTGCGGTAACAGCTCGCGTTGTAGCAGCTCTGTCTGGAGTCGCGAACTTCACGACGCCCCCTTGCTGTTTTTCTGCGGCTCAACCTGCACATGATCGCCATCGGCGATCGAATCGCTCGGGTTGATGATGATGTGATCGGTCGGCTCGAGGCCGCTTTCGATTTCTAGCGTCTGGCCGAGGTCCTGCGCAATCACGACCTTATGCAGGCTCACGTTACCGTTCGCATCGACGACCGCGACGCGCGGACCTTCGGCGCGGAACAGCAGCGCATTGCCCGGTATCGTCAGGCGCGCATGCGCGGTCGCGGGCACCGCGACCTGCACGTAGGCGCCGGGGCGCAGCTTGTCGTCGGGATTCGGCAGCGTCACTTCGATCTGCAGCGAACGCGTGGGCACGTCGATCGCGCCGGACATATGCGTGATCTTGCCGTCGAATTGCTGACCCGGCAGCTCGGCCTGCGTGACCACGACCTTCTGCCCGACCGCGACGTTCTGCGCATATGCCTGCGGCAACTGCACATAGACACGCAACGGGTCCGACTGCGCGAGCGCGAACAGCGCCCGGCTCGTGCCGCTGCCGGCGTCGATCAGGTCACCGACATCGACATTGCGCTGCGTGACCACGCCGGTGAACGGCGCGACGATCCGCTTGAACGATTCGAGCTGCTGCAAGCGCTTGACGTTCGCATCCGCCGCGGCGAGATTCGCGACGCCCTGCGTGTAAGTGCTTTGCCGTTCGTCGAGTTCCTGTTGCGACACCGCATCGCGCTGCTTTAATTGCTGCCAGCGTTCGAGCGAGCTTTTCGCGAGGCCGAGGCTCGAATTGATCTGCTGACGCTGCGCCAATGCCTGCGCCAATTCCTGGTCGATTTCCGGCGTGTCGAGTTCGGCCAGCAGTTGACCCTGCTTCACGTGCGTGCCGATGTCGGCATACCAGTGCAACAGATAACCGGTCGAGCGCGCGTAGATCGGCGATTCCACATAGCCGCGCAGCGTGCCCGGCAGCAGCGTGTTGCCACCGCTATCGGTCTGCTTCGGCATCACGGTGTTCACGTATTGAATGGCGTTCTGCTGCGTCGTCGCCTCGACTTCGCGGCTTTGCAGCACGTTGGCGATCACCGTGCGCAGCGCGCCGATCGCGAGCAGCACCAGCACGATCAGGGCCGCGATCTTCGCACGCTTCCATTCGCGATGGCGCGGCGGCAGCAGGTGTTCCCCTTCCTCGGTTTCCCGCGCGGGGATCGCTAGCGATGCATGAGTCTTTTCTGTCATCTCAGTCAACCATCGTTTAACTTTTACGCGGGCGCGGCCGCACTGCTGTGCTCAGGCGCGGCACTGCCGGCGCGACTGCCACCCTTATCACCGCCACTACCGTCACCGCCATTGCCGCCGTCATGCGGGTCCGGGTCGCCGTCGTTGTTCTTACGGCGTGCCAGCCACGAATGAATCCCCGCGAACACGAGCGGCACGAAAAACAGCGTGGATACCGTCGCGAACAGCAGGCCGCCGATTACCGCGCGGCCCAGCGGCGCATTCTGCTCGGCGCCTTCACCGAGACCCAGCGCCATCGGAATCATGCCGATGATCATCGCGAAAGCGGTCATCAGCACCGGGCGAATCCGGCTCGCGCCGGCTTCGAGCGCGGCGGTGAGCGGCGGCGCGCCGGCCGTGAGCCGTTGGCGCGCGAACGCGACCATCAGAATACTGTTCGCGGTCGCGACCCCCATCGTCATGATCGCGCCGGTCAGCGCCGGCACGCTCAGATGCGTGCCGGTGAGGAACAGCATCCACACGATGCCCGCGAGCGCGGCCGGCAACGCGCTGACGATGATCAGCGGATCGACCCACGACTGGAAGTTCACGACGATCAACAGATACACCAGCACGATCGCCATGGCCACGCCAAGACCTAGCCCGAGGAACGAACTGCGCATCGTCTGCACCTGGCCGCGCACGATGATCGTGCTGCCGCGCGGCAGCGTCGCGCGCGCCTGGTTGACCAGCTTGTCGACCTGGTTCGCGACGCTGCCGAGGTCACGCTTCTCGACGCTCACGTACAGGTCGATCACCGGCCGGATGTTGTAGTGCGACACTTCCGCGAACTGCGATTTCTGCGACACCTGCACGAGGTTGCCGAGCAACTGCGTCGGTCCGTTCAGCGTCGGCGACACTGGCGTGCGCAGCAGATCGTCCATTGACGACACCAGGTACTGCGGCGTTTGCACCGCCACCTTGTATTCGACGCCGTTGCGGTTGTTGACCCAGAATCCCGGCGACGTCTGCGAACTGCCCGACAACGACACGAGCACGTTCTGCGCGACGTTGTTCGCGCTCAGGTTCAGTTGTTGCAGGCGCGTACGGTCCATGCGCAGACTGAGCACCGGCTCGTCCGGCTTCTGCTGGATATGGGTATCGACCGTGCCGGGAACCAGCCGTACCTGCTTCATCAGCTTGCGCGCGACGTCGAAGTTACCCTGCAGGTTCGCACCGGAAATCTGCACATCCACCGCGGCGGGCAAGCCGAAGTTCAGGATCTGCGTAATGATGTCGGCCGGCTGGAAGAAGAAATCGACGCCCGGAAAGCGCTGCGGCAAGACCTTGCGCAGCTTGTCCATATAGACCTGCGACGGCGCGTGGCCCTCGTTCAACGCAATCTGGATCTCGCCGTCGAGCGTGCCCATCGTGCCCGAGTTGCTGTACGACAGGTTGATACCGCTATAAGGCAGACCGAGGTTGTCGAGAATCGTGCCCAAGTCTTGCGGCGGCACGACTTCGCGGATCACCTGTTCGACCTCGTCGGCAAGGCGCGCGGTTTCCTCGATGCGGGTGCCGGTCGGCGCGCGCATATGCAGACGGATATCGCCCGCGTCGACGCTCGGGAAGAAGTCTTCGCCGAGCACGAGGCCAAGTCCCAGCGACAGCACGCAGAAGCCGAGGAACACCGTGCCGAACATCTTGCGACGCACGAGCAGGCTGCTCAGGATCATGATGTAGCCCGCGCGCATGCGTTCGAAGCCCGCGTCGAAGCGGTGATAGACGCGCATGAACAGATTCGGCTTCGTACCTGGCTTCGGCTTGTGCGCGTGGCCCATCAGCAGCATCGCCAGCGTCGGCACCAGCGTACGCGACAGAATGTACGACGCGAGCATCGCGAACACGACGGCTTCCGCCAGCGGCACGAACAGATAGCGCGCGACGCCGGTCAGGAAGAACATCGGCACGAACACGATACAGATACACAGCGTCGACACGAGCGCCGGCACCGCGATTTCGCCCGCGCCGTCGAGAATCGCGTCGTGCAGATTGGTGCCCATGTGCAGATGGCGCTCGATGTTCTCGATCGTCACCGTTGCATCGTCCACCAATATCCCGACCGCGAGTGCGAGACCGCCGAGCGTCATGATGTTGATGGTCTGGCCTAGCGCGTGCAGCACGATCAACGACGACAGAATCGACAGTGGAATCGAGATCGCGATGATGCAGGTGCTACGCCAGTTGCCGAGAAACAGCAGGATCATCGCGGCGGTCAGCGCGGCGGCCACCAGTGCCTCGCGCACCACACCCTGCACCGCCGCTTTCACGAACACCGACTGGTCGAACAGCGGCGTGATCTGCAGATCGGCGGGCAAGGTCGCGCGTGCACCCGGCAACAGGCCTTTGAGCGAATCGACGATCGATAGTGTCGATGCGTTACCGTTCTTCAGTACCGACATCAGCACGCCGCGATGGCCGTTCTGCCGCACGATGTTGGTCTGCGGCGAATAGCCGTCGCGCACGTGCGCGACTTCGCGCAGATAGGTGGTCGCGCCGTTGACCGTGCGCACCGGAATGTCGTTGAGGCCTTCGATCGTGGACGGCGAGCCGTTCATGTCGACCGTGTATTCCTTCGGCCCGATCTTGGCCGTACCCGTCGGCAGAATCAGGTTCTGCGCGTTGAACGCGTTGACCACGTCGGTCGGGGTCAGGCCTTTGGCGAGCAGCGCGCGCGTATCGAGGTCGACCGAAATCAGACGCGATTTACCGCCGTACGGATACGGCACGGCCGCGCCCGGAATCGTCACGAGCTGCGGACGCAGGAAGTTCAGCGCGACGTCGTTCAGATCCTGCTCGGAGAGCTTCGGACTCGACAGGCCGAGCTGGATCACCGGAATACTGGAGGCCGAATAGCTGATGACCAGCGGCGCCGTGGCGCCCGGCGGCATCTGTTTGAGCTGCGCCTGCTCGACCGCCACGGTCTGCGCGATCGCGCTCTGGATATTCGCGGTCGGCTGCAGAAATACCTTCAGGATCGCGATACCCGGCAGCGATTGCGATTCGATGTGCTCGATGTCGTTGACCGTGGTGGTCAGACTGCGCTCGTTGACGGACGTGACCCGGGTGGCCATGTCCTCGGCCGACAAACCGGTGTACGTCCAGATGATACTGACGACCGGAATATTGATTTCCGGCAGCACGTCGACAGGCGTGGTGAACAACACGAATGGCGTCGCCAGCACGATCAGAATCGCCATCACGATGAACGTGTATGGCCGCTTAAGCGCTACGTTGACGATCCACATTGAAACGAGCCAGAGAGGATGCGGGTGGAAGGGAGGGCTGTAATTTGCGGCTATGCTAGATCGATAGCACCAACGGCTGCATGACGCCAAAATGGCGGAATTGTCAGGAAGGCATTTGTAATGATTGAGCGATGGGTTTAGTAATACTGCCGGCGTCGCGAATTTATCGTCCGATGACCGACCAGCAGGCGTCTGTCGAATAAAGTTAACGACAGTTAATGAAAAGTCTGTAGATCCGCACCCTGCGTCCCGTCCGAAATATTGTGAAACATGCTTTCAGATTGATTCGCGAAAAGCGGCGTTGGGTAGACGTACGCTCGTAAAAAAACCGGCCAACCGCGCCTATGCGATTGACCGGCTTTTTCGTTTGAAACGATCAGCCCGCGTGGGGCCGTCGCTTTCGGTGCTTATTTGGCGAACAGTGCCGACATATCGGCAAATGCCTTGAATTCGAGCGCGTTGCCCGACGGATCGAGGAAGAACATTGTTGCCTGCTCACCGACCTCGCCCTTGAAACGCACATGCGGCTCGATGATGAACTGGATGCCGGCGTTTTGCAGCTTGTCCGCGGCGGCCTGCCATTGCGCCATCGACAGCACCGCGCCGAAGTGGCGCACCGGCACGGAATCGCCGTCCACTTCGCTCGTCTGACGATGGCCGATTTCGTCCGGCGCGAGATGCGCGACGATCTGATGGCCGTAGAAGTTGAAATCGACCCATGCGTCCGAACTGCGCCCTTCCGGGCAGCCGAGCAGTTCGCCGTAAAACTCGCGCGCGGCGGCGAGGCTATGAACAGGAAACGCCAGATGGAACGGCGGCACAGCGGTTTCGGCAGCGCTCATCAGAAAAGACTCGCTAAATAAAGGTGTGGGGATGATAGAGCAATGATGTGGGGCCGAGTTTAACCATTAAAAAAAGTGCTGAGAAACGATATATATTTGAGCTGACCAACACCAAAATCGATCAATCGATCATGCTCAGCGAACTGAAGACCTTCATCGCCGTCAGCCAGTACGGCACATTTTCCGGTGCGGGCGCACGCATCGGGCTCACGCAATCGGCGGTCAGCGCGCAGATGCAACGACTGGAAGAAGAACTCGGCTTCCCGCTGTTCGACCGGACCGGGCGCTCCGCGACGCTCAACGAGGCCGGCCGCGACACGCTCGTGCTCGCCGAGGAAATGATGACGCTCTATGCGCGGCTCTCCGAACGCGGCGCGGGCGCGGCCGAAAGCGGCATGCTGCGGGTCGGCGCGATCGCGTCCGCGCAGGTGGCGCTGCTCGCCGACGCGCTCGCGCGCTTTCGCGACGACCGCCCCGGCTGGCGGATTCGGGTCGTGCCGGGGGTGTCGCTGGGTCTGCTGGGCCAGGTCGATGCCGGCGAACTCGATCTTGCCGTGATCATCCGGCCGCCGTTCGCGCTGCCGTCCGAACTCGAATGGCGCACGCTCGTCAGCGAGCCGTTCGTGCTGCTTGCGCCGAAAAAGCTCGCGCGCGGCGCACGCTCGTGGCGCGAACTGCTGAGGAGCGAGCCGTTTATCCGTTATGACCGCGCGTCGTTCGGCGGCCGGCTCGTCGAGCGCTTTCTGCGGCGCGCGCGCGTGACCGTACGCGACGCGATCGAACTCGACGAATTACAGGCGATCGTGCAACTGGTCGCGCGCGGCATGGGCGTCGCGCTGATTCCGAACACAGCCGGGCTCGGCAAGTGGCCGGCGAACGTCGTCGCGCTGCCACTCGACGACGCGACGTTTCATCGGGAAATCGGTCTGGTGCAGCGGCCACGGCATAGCCGGCAGGCGGTGGCGGATGCGCTCGCCGACTGTATTGCGGGCGCCGCGGGTACGTGATCGTCGGCTTATGAGCTGAACGCAAGGAGCGGCGAGCACGGATCGAACCAATCCGTTCTACCGGCCCTCGCGTCGATTGTGCTGCTGTCCGACGAGGCAACTGTATCTGTGAGTCGCGCAGCGCGGCGCGCAGAATCGCCGCTTACGCGTGGAGCTTGCGCGCCCCTTTCCGCCTGCATTTCAGGCCGTATTTCTGCCCTCACCTTCTGCCCGCCATGATCGCCAGCCCTGTGCTCACCGCCGATGTCCTGATCGCCTACAGCGCCTATTTCGTCGGCACCGCGAGCCCCGGGCCGAGCAATCTCGCGATCATGTCGCTCGCGATGAGTTCGGGCCGGCGCGCCGCGCTGACCTTCGCGCTCGGCGTCGTGTCGGGCTCGTTCTCATGGGCGCTGCTCGCGTCGCTCGGTTTGTCGGCGGTGCTCGCCAGCTATTCGCAGTGCCTCGTCGCGATCAGGATCGCGGGCGGCCTGTATCTGCTGTGGCTCGGCTTCAAATCCGCGCGCTCGGCGCTCAGTGCCGACGAGCCGGCCACGATCACCACGCGCAGCGACGAACCGCTGAAGCGGCTTTATCTGCGCGGCCTGCTGCTGCATCTGACGAACCCGAAGGCGGTGCTGGTGTGGATGTCGATCGTGTCGCTCGCGATGTCGCCGGTCCACGGTGCCGCACACGTGATGCCGGTCGTGCTCGGCTGCATGGTGATCGGCACGGCGGTGTTCAGCAGCTACGCGGTGCTGTTCTCGACCGCGTCCGCGCGGCGCATCTATACGGCGATCCGCCGTTGGCTCGACGGCTCGCTCGCGGTCATGTTCGGCATCGCCGGGCTCAAGCTGCTGACGTCGCGAAACTAGTGCGAGCTTTTATGGCTTGGCGTGCGGCCGGCTTGCGCGCCGCTCTGCGATACTGGCGGCATCGGCCGATGACCGGCCCAGGCCACGCGCACAGATAGAAACGATGAACGGCAACGACAGCGATAACGGCAACGAGGCACCCCAATCCACCCCACGCTCGCCGCTGCAAAAGCGGCTCTATTTGACCGGCACGGCGATCCTGCTCGCCGGCTTCATCGCCGCGGCACTCATTTATGCGAGCGCACCGCCGCCGGATAGCGCGGTCGCGATGTACAGCATCGTCGATCCGCGCTATCAGATCGAGCTACAGCAGATCGGCGGCAATGCCGCGGTGCTGATGGCGCAGCTTCATCAATGGTTCGACAGTCTTTGGCACGGTGTCAGGCTCGCTTATACCGTCGCGGTGCTGGGCATCATCGGTGCGGGCGTGTGCTTTTTCATCGGCCATTTTTTCGCGGACGACGAAGCGGCGCGCTAATAGCGGCATCGGCGGCGCCCCGCTTGTACTAAGGCGCGCCCTTGACCCGCTCATGCGGCTGCTCGACGCCGGCTGCCAGCAACGCTTCATGCAGCGTACTGAAAATGCAGCGCGACTCGACGATCGGCGTGATCCCGTGCCGGTCCATATCCGAGCGCAGATACCGGTTCACGCGCGCGAAAATCACCTCGATACCGTTTTGCTTGAGCGCCGCGCACAATTCGCCGACCGAGCGCGCCGCCGAGTAGTCGAGATCGGTGATCGCGCTCGCATCCACGACGAACCAGCGCATCGCGCTCGGTGCGCGATCGATCAGGCGGCGCGCGTCGTCGACGAAGAAATGATCGTTCGCGTAGAACAGGTCGGCGCCGAAGCGATAGACGATCAGCCCCGGCGCGGTCTCGATGCCGGGCACCGCCGGCACCGGCACCCACAAGCCGTCGTCGCCGGGCGCAAGCACCATCGTGTGCGGCCGGTAGCTGTGGCGCACGTGACGCAGCAGCGACACCGCGACCGCCACCAGAATCCCGTGCTCGACGCCGATCAGCACGACCGCCGCCGCGGTGAACACCGCCAGCGCGAATTCGCCGGGACTTTCGCCGCGGATCGCAAACAGCCCCCGCAGATCGACCAGGCCGACCGCGATCGTAAACACGATGCTCGCGAGAATGCAGTGCGGCAGATACTGCAAAAAGCGGCTGAAAAATAGCAGCACCGCGACGACGACCGCCGCGAACACCAGTTGCCCGAACTGGCTGCGCGTGCCGGCGCGATCGGCCATCGCGGTCTGCGTCAGGCTGCCGTTGACGACAAACGCGCCCGAGAACGCCGCCGCCGCATTGGCCGCGGCGATGCCGAGCAGGTCCGCGTTGGTATCGACCGGCTCGTGGTAGCGCTCGGCAAACACGCGGCTCGCAGCGGCGCTTTGCGCGACGATCATCACGAAGCAGGAGGCGGCGACCGGCACGAGGTCGAGCATCTGCTGCCACGTCACCAACGGAATGCGCAGCGGCGGCAATCCGCCTTCGACCGGGCCGAGAACCGAAATGCCGTGGGCCGCGAAATCGAGCAGGTCGCTGGCGGCAATGCCCGCGACGACCGCGATCAACGGCACCGGCAAACGCGGCCACAAACGTTTGCACACCAGAATCACGACCACCACGAGCGCCGAAATCGCGAATGTCGGCACGTTGATGTGCGCGGCTTCGCGCACCACCAGCAGCAATTGATCGATGCTGCGCGTCGCGTGTCCGGTCACGCCGAACATATCGCCGAGCATCGCGATGCCAACCTGCACGCCGACGCCCGCCAGAAAACCGACCAGCACGGTACGCGACAGAAAATCGGCAAGAAAGCCGAGCTTGAAGATGCGCGCGACGAGCAGTAACGCCGCGGTCAGCAGCGCGACCATCGCGGCGAGCGCCGCGTATTCGGCGCTCGAAGCCGGCGCCATCGTCGCCAGGCGGCTCGCGAAAATAGTGGCGGTGGCGGAGTCGGCCGCGACGACCAGATGCCGCGACGCGCCGAAAAACGCGAACGCAACGAGCGGCAGGAAAACGGTGTAAAGCCCGGTGACCGCGGGCATGCCGGCGATGCGCGCGTAGCCGAGCACCTGCGGAATATCCATCGACGCAAGCTGCACACCGGCCAGCGCATCACGCGCCGCTGCCACCCCATTCAGTGGAAGAACGCCTCTCAGTACGCTGAAGCGCGCGGTCATCTGCTGCAGAAAGTCTCGCATACGCGATGCTGCCCTGAAAACTTAGGTTATCGGGCATCGTGCCGCGAGTCGGCACACAAAGGCAAGACTTGATAAGACCGAACAGGTTATTGAACGGAATAGAACACAAGAAAGCGTATCGAAAGAAATCGAATATCCGCTCACGGTTGCTTAAAGCTGATCAATCGCCAATCACAAGCAAATTGAAAGAAAATCTCTCCATGCTGCCATTGGGACAATAGCCCTGGAATTTAACGCTTGAAGCGGCCCGTCGCCGGATCCACATGCCGCGCAAAACCGAACAGCGCAGCGATGCAGATGGGACAAGCAATCAGAAAGACTGCCAGCATCACCACGCACCCCGTAACAAATTGTTACTGCGTAGTGTAAAGAAATTACATGCGAATTAAATGAGGGAAAACCGCAAAGCACTATTGCAGAGGATTACGGGATTCTTCGAAAAAGATCACGATCGGCGGGCGACGAAAGGAAATTATCGGCAAGCGTGGTGAGCGAAAAGATGTCCGTGATCGCGGGCAAAGCGTTGTCGTGGCTGGCTCGCGGCTTTGCCCCTATTTGGGCGTCATAGCCGCATACGGCGCATGGCGCCGAGCGGAGCGGCGCCGAGTGACACGATTGCGCGGCGAACCTGTCCGCGTGTTGATACCGGCGCCGCACTATGAGATCAGCAGTTCCAGCGCGTTACCTGCCGCGCTGTGATTTTTTCGGCCGGCGCCGGTCCGACCGAGCCGCGCATCGTCACGCTGACCGGAAACTCCCGGAAAATCTCCCACGAAGTCCGGTAGCACTGGTTGATCAGCCAGCGCACCGCGTTCTGCGTGAGTTCGGCGGTCGGAATATGGACCGATGTGAGTCCGGGCGCCGCATAGGCGGCCGAATAATCGTCGTCGTAACCGATCACGGAAATATCGTCGGGCACCGAAATACCCGCCTGATGGAAGCGCGCAAGCACGCTGACCGCCATCGTGTCGTTCGCGCAGAACAGGCCTGTGAAGTGCCGCTTCGAATCGAGCAGTTGTTGCGCAGCCGCATAGCCGCCTTCCGGCGAGAAGTCCGATTCGATCAGCGTGACATCGTCGCGCGCGATGCCAGCGCGCGCCAGCTCGGCGAAAAAGCCTTCGATCCGCGTCTGGTTGTCCGACGCGGTCGACGGCCCCGAAATCACCGCGATATCGCGATGCCCATGGTCGAGCAGCGTGCGCGCCGCCAGTTCGCCGCCGCGCCAGTGGTCCGCGCAGAACGACGCCTCCGGCAACTGCTCGAACGCGCGATTGAGGAACACCATCTTCGGATGCATGCCGTGTAGCATGATCAGGTCTTCGTCGTGCAGATCGTGGCTGATCACGACAACGCCATCGCAATCGCGGCCGATCAGAAAGCGCACCGCCTCGATCGCCTGTTCGCGCGGCGACACCTCCCCGCAGCCGGTCGCGACCACCACATGGCGGCGTACCGCGCGCAGTTCGGTGTCGGTCTGCTTCAGAATCGTGCCGTAGTAGGAGCCGAAAAACGTCGGCACGAAAATGCCGATGATGCCGAGCTGCTGCGTTGCCATCGCCCGACCGATCGACGACGGGCGGAAGTTCAGCGCTTCGATCGCCGCCTTCACGCGGGCGGCCGCATCGGCGGAAACCGGTCCTTTGCCGGAAATGGCTCGTGAGGCGGTCGACATGCCCACGCCGGCCAGTTCCGCGACATCCTTGAGAGTTGCCACGCGGTTCTCCATCAAGCCTTTATCGACGAGCCGTGACGCGCGTGCGCGCTGCGGCGTTAGAGGCGCGCGCCGCCCGCTTCGTCGAACAGCGAGACATGCGCGGCGTCGAGCGAAAACGCCACGGTGTCGCCCTCTGCGACCGGCGCTTTTGTCTGATCGATCGACGCGATCTGTTCGCCATGATAGTCGAGCCAGATGACCCGGTGGTTGCCCATCGGCTCCACCAGCGAAACTTTTGCGAACCCGGCCGCGCGTGGGGTGCCGCTTTCACCGCCGCCTTCAGCACCGCTCGCACTGCCCGCATCGACATGCACGTCTTCGGCGCGCACGCCGAGCACGCATGGCTGCCCTTGCGTGGCCCCATCCTTGAACGCATACGCCGATACATCGAGCCGCACATGCTCGGCGCTAAAGTGCACGGCGCCATCGCGCGTCTCGAGCGTGCCCTTCAGCAGATTCATCGCGGGCGAGCCAAGGAACGTCGCGACGAACAGATTGTTCGGCCGCGCGTAGACCTCGGCCGGCGTGCCGAACTGCTGGATCACGCCGCCGCGCATCACGGCCATGCGGGTCGCGAGCGTCATCGCTTCGACCTGATCGTGCGTCACGTAGATCATCGTTGCGCCGAGCCGTTGATGCAGTTGCTTCAGTTCGCGGCGCAGTTCGGTGCGCAGCTTCGCGTCGAGATTCGACAGCGGTTCGTCGAACAGAAACACATCGGCTTCGCGCACGATCGCGCGGCCGATGGCGACACGCTGCCGCTGTCCACCGGATAGTTGCGCCGGCTTGCGCTTCAGCAACGGCCCAAGTTGCAGCATCTCCGATGCGCGCGCGACGCGCCGTGCAATCTCCGCCTTCGGCGTGCCGTTGATGCGCAACGCGAACGACAGATTGCGCTCGACGCTCATCGTCGGATACAGCGCGTACGACTGGAACACCAGCGCGATGCGGCGATCCTTCGGATCGGCCCATGTCATGTCTTCGCCGGCGATCTCGATGCTGCCGTCCGTCACGTCGATCAGCCCGGCGATGCTGTGCAGCAACGTGGACTTGCCGCAGCCCGACGGCCCGAGCAGCACGACGAATTCGCCCGCCAGCACGTCGAGATCGAGGTTCTCGATCACCGTGTTCGAGCCGAGCCGGATCGTCAGATCGCGGATTGCGACGTTGGCCGGATGCGTGAGCGCGGCCGCGCCGGCCGCGGCGTCTTGCGCCCGCGCCGCATCCGCGATCACATCGATTGGCGCATTGATCGTATTAGCCATGTTTGCCCTGCCCTATCCCTTGACGGCGCCCGACGCAATGCCGCGCACGAACCAGCGGCCCGAAATGAAGTAGACCGCGAGCGGCACCATCGACGTCAGAATCGTCGCCGCCATGTTGACGTTGTACAGACGCTCGCCGGTCGTCGTATTGATGATGTTGTTCAGTTGCACGGTCATCGGCAGATTCTTCGTGCCCGCGAAGACGAGGCCGAGAATGAAGTCGTTCCAGATACCGGTGACCTGCATGATCAGCGCGACGACGATGATCGGCGTCGACATCGGCAGCATCAGTTGAAAGAAGATGCGCCAGAAACCACCACCGTCGATGCGCGCGGCCTTGAACAGTTCCTGCGGAATCGACACGTAGTAGTTGCGAAACAGCAGCGTCATCACCGGCATGCCGAAGATCGTATGAATCACGACGATGCCCGGCAGCGAGCTGAACAGATGCACGCTCGCGAGCACCCGCACCAGCGGATAAACCATCACCTGCACCGGAATGAATGCGCCGAGCAGCAACACGCCGAACAGCATGCCCGCGCCGCGCGGCCGCCAGAAACTCAGCGCATAGCCGTTCACCGCACCGACTGCGATCGAGAAGATCGTGCTCGGCACGACGATGCGCACCGAGTTCCAGAAGCCGACGCGAATGCCGTTGCAATCGAGCCCGGTACACGCGGATTGCCATGCGGCGCTCCATGCGTCGAGTGTGAAATGCGTTGGAAACGCGAGCAGATTGCCGAGCCGGATCTCGCTCATCGGTTTGACCGACGTGACCAGCATCACATAGAGCGGCAGCAGAAAGAACACCGCGGCGGTCAGCAGAAACGCGTAGATGCCGATACGTGCCGGCGAGAATGCCGAACGGCGTGGCCGTGGACGTGAACGACCCGCACGGCCGGCACGACCCGCCGGCCCGCTGTTGAACGAAGGATCGAGTGTGCTCATCACCGCTCCCCGCGCAGCGCCGCGCGACTGCGCGCATAGAAGAACGGCGCGAGTATCGCGAGCACCGTCGCGAGCAGCACGATCGACGCCGCCGACGCGAGGCCGATATTCGCGCGTCCGAACAGATAGTCCATGATGAATTTGGCCGGTACTTCGCTGGCGGTGCCGGGGCCACCCTGCGTCATCGCGACGACCGCGTCGTAGAGCTTCACCACCATCACGAACAGCAGCACGAAGGCCGTTGAAATCGACGGTCCGAGCATCGGCACGACGATGCTCGCATACACGCGCCAACGCGGAATACCGTCGATGCGCGCGGCTTTCCACAACTCTTCGTCGATGCCGCGCAGCCCCGCGAGCAGCAATGCCATCACCAGGCCCGACGCCTGCCACACGGTCGCGATCACGATCGTGTAGATCACCCAGTCCTGGTCGACGATCCAGTCGAAGCGCGCATGCGTGAAGCCGAGCCGGTGCAGCACTTGCTGCGCGCCGAGTTCCGGATTGAGAATCCATTGCCACACGAGTCCGGTCGCGACGAACGACATCGCATACGGATACAGAAACACCGTGCGCAACGCGCCTTCGGCAACGACCCGCTGATCGATGAAAATCGCCAGCAGCAAACCGATCACCATGCACGCGACGATAAAGCAAGCGCCATAGATCACGATGTTCTGCAGCGATACGAGCCATCGATCGTTATGGAAAAGCCGCGCGTACTGCGTGAAGCCCACGAAGTCGTTCGACGGAAACGTGTGCGAATTGCTGAGCGATACGCGCGCGGTCCAGACCATCGTGCCGAGATACGCGAACACGACAGTCAGGATCATCGGCAGCAGGGCCAGCCAGACCGCGATCGAAAACCGCCGCTTCAGCGGTTTGCGATGCGGCGTGCTACCCGAGCTGCCGCGTGGTTTCGACGCGGCGGCGGCTGGCACCTTGAGCGCGTGCATCGCGGCGCCCTAGCCCTTCAACGCGCTGGCGAAGGCTTTCTGCGCATCGTCGACCGACTGGTTCTTGTTCCAGAAGTTCGTCACGACGTCAGTCAGCGCGCCTTGCGTATCGGGCGACAGCAGCATTTCCGGATTCGGCAGCTGACGCGACTTGTCCTTCATGATCGCGATGCCCTCCTTCGCGCAGACATCGAGGCTCGCCGCATCCACATCGGGACGAATCGGAATCGAGCCTTTCTTCGCGCTGAACGCAACCTGCGCGGACGGCGAGGTCATCACCGTGGCGAGCAGATTTTGGGCCTTGATGGCCGATGCGTTGTCGGTCTTCGGGAACACGAATACGTCGCCCGCGACCAGATACGGAGAATGCGGCCCGAAGCCCGGGAAGCAACCGAAGTCCTTGCCCGCTGCCTGATTCGCCGCGACGAATTCGCCCTTGGCCCAGTCGCCCATGATCTGCACACCCGCCTTGCCGGAAGTGACGAGCGCGGTCGCATCGTTCCAGTTACGGCCGGGCGAACCCGGGTCGACGAAATCGTGCAGCTTCTTGAACGACACGAGCACCTTCTTGAACGCGTCGGAGTTGACCGCGTTCGTATCGTGATCGCGATAGACCTTCATATACAGGTCGGGGCCGCCGACGTCGGCAAGCACCGCGTCGAACGTGATCTTCTCCTGCCACGGCTGGCCGCCGAACGCGAGCGGAATCACGCCCGCGCTCTTCAGCTTGCCGAGATCGGCGATAAATTCGTCGTAGCTTTTCGGCTCGCTCGCGATACCGGCTTTCTGGAACACCGGCTTCGAATAGAAGAACCACGCCGGCATATGGATATCGACCGGCGCCGCGTAGTAATGGCCCTTCACCTTGATGCTGTCGATAATCGACTGCGGGAAGATGCCGTTCCAGTTCTCTTTCGCAGCGACGTCGTCGACATTGTTCAACAGGCCCTGATCGATCAGGTCGTGAAACTGCTTCGACGTGTTGAATTGCGCGGCGGTGGGTGGATCGCCGCCGACGATGCGGTTGATCGCGGTGGAGCGTGCCTGATCCGCGCCGGCGACCGCGTTATCGACCCACTGACCGCCGGCCTTGTTGTACGCATCGGCGAACTGCCGGATCGCGGCCGATTCGCCGCCCGAGGTCCACCAGTGAATCACGTTGGCCTTGAGCGGCTCTGCCTGCGCGACGACGCCATATAGCGCCAGTGCCGCAACCACGGCTCGCAAGACCATTTTGCTGCTGTTCATTCCGTCTCCTCCGGGCGCGCCGCCCGTATGCCAAGTCGAAAGACAAACCAGCTCCACCCGCTTTTTACTTCATCGCTTCACGTTGTTATTTGCGCCTGATGATGCGGCGCTTGTTGTGTTGTCGTTCATGCCAGCGCATCGCGCTCTTTCAGAAACTTCGCGACCAGTTCCGCGCTGCGCTTGATCGTACGCTTCTGCGTGCCGTAATCGACATGCACGATGCCGAAGCGCCGCTCGTAACCGAATGCCCATTCGAAGTTATCCATTAGCGACCACAGGAAATAGCCGCGCACGTCGACGCCGGCCTTGATTGCCTGATCGACCGCGGCAAGATGGCGCTTCAGAAACGAGATGCGCTGCGTATCCTTGACATGGCCATCGATGACCTGGTCGTTCGACGCCATGCCGTTTTCGGTGATGTAGATCGGCGGCAAATTCGCGTAGTCGGCCCTGAAACCAGTGAGCAGATCGCGCAGACCATCCGGATAGACCTCCCAACCCATCTGCGTGCGCTCGACACCAGCGAGCGGGACGTCCTTGAAACCATGCGCGCCATCGCTCGCGACATTCGTGCGGAAGTAATAGTTGATGCCGAGAAAATCGAGCGGCGTCGAGATGGTCTGCATATCGCCGTCGAGCACGAGCGGTTCGGTGCCCGGCCATAGTTCGAACAGCGCTTGCGGATACTCGCCGTTGAACAGCGGATCGAGAATCCACGCATTGTGCTGGACTTCGAACAGTTCGGCCGCGCGACGATCGGCGGCACTGTCGCTATCCGGCGTGCCGCGGCCGACGTTCGCGACGATGCCCTTGTGCGATGTCGGATCGTTCGCGCGCAGCACCTGAATCGCGAGCCCGTGCGCGAGCAGCAGATGATGCATCGCCTGCGTCGCATAACGCACGTTCGTCAGACCCGGCGCGTGATGACCGTTGCCATAGCCGAGATACGCGGAACACCAAGGCTCGTTCAGTGTGGCCCATGCGTCGACCAGGCCATGCAGTTCGCGGCTCATCAGATCCGCGTAATCGGCGAAACGATACGCGGTATCGCGATTGAGCCAGCCGCCGCGATCTTCCAGATACTGCGGCAAATCCCAGTGATACAGCGTGACGAACGTCTTGATGCCCTTCTCTTTCAGCCGCGTAAGCAGACGCTTGTAGAAGTCGAGCCCGTTGCGATTCGGCGTGCCGTCGGCGTGCATTACGCGCGGCCATGCCACCGACAGCCGATACGCTTCGAGGCCGAGCCCCGCGAGCAGTTCGACGTCCTGTTCCCAGCGATGATAGTGATCGCATGCGACGGCGCCGGTGTCGCCGGCCAGCACTTTGCCCGGCGTTGCCGAGAACGTGTCCCAGATCGACGGCAGACGGCCGTCTTCGTTGACCGCGCCCTCGATCTGATACGACGCGGTAGCCGCGCCGAGCAGAAAGTCCTTACGCCACAGCGACGAATCGGCGGGCGGCGTGAACAGGTCGGCATGCGGGGCGCCGGCGGATGGCGGCGAGATGGTATCGAGGACTGCGGATGCGTCGTTTCCCACGGATTCTCTCCTGCGCTGAGGTCGTTGAATCGGGTGTGGCGCAAAGCGGCTCGCCACCGTTCGAGCCTCGCGGGGATCGGGTCGCGGGCTCGTCAGTGGAAGCGCTTCCACACAGACCAGCGAAAGATAGCAGCGGGCAAATCCAGGCAGCAATCAGGGTTTGTCTGGAGCGTGGCTGGCATGGGAAACGGGGGATGCGAGGTGCATCGGAAATGAAGGATCGGGCTGACGTTCGGGCATTCTGATGCAATGCACCCGAACCGAACGTCAGCTCGATCCATCGACCACTACTGGTGCGTGAGCATCAGGTTCAGGTTCTGAACCGCGGCACCGGCAGCGCCTTTGCCGAGATTATCGAAAACCGCGGACAGCAGCACGTGTCCGTGTTCCTGGTTGGAAAACACGCTTAAGTGCATGTCGTTCGTGCCGTTCAGCGCTTGCGGATCGAGTTGCTGCAACGCGCGCGATTCGTGCAGCGGCAACACGCGTACGTGAGCCGCCTCCGCGTAGTGGCGTGCGAGGCATGCATGTAACGCGGCGCCATCCACGCCGGGTGCCAGCAGCCGCAACGCCAACGGCACCGTCAGCACGATGCCTTGACGGAACGCGCCTATGGCGGGGACGAAGATCGGACGTTGCGCGAGCCCGGCATGCTGCTGGATTTCCGGCGTGTGCTTGTGCGCGAGATCGAGGCCATACACCTGAAAGGCAAGCGCGTTGACGCCGCCCTGCCCCTCGTGTTCCTCCACACCCGCGCGCCCACGTCCGGAATAACCGGACACTGCATGAATGTTGACGGGATAGTTGTCCGGTATGAGACCAGCTTGCGACAGCGGACGCAGCAGACCAATCGCTCCGGTCGGATAGCAACCGGGATTGGTGACCCGATGTGCGTTCGCGATCCGCTCGGCCTGTCCTTGCGCCATTTCCGCAAAGCCGTATGTCCAATCCGGTCGCGTGCGATGAGCGGAACTCGCATCGATGACTCTGACGGCGGGATTAACGATCGCGTCCACGGCTTCGCGCGCGGCGGCATCGGGCAAACAGAGGATGGCGATATCGCACGCGTTAATGGCTTCCGCGCGACGCTGCGGATCTTTGCGTTCCGCGGCGGCAAGCGTGAACAGTCTCAGGTCGCTCCGGTCGCGCAGGCGATCGTGGATTTGCAAGCCAGTGGTGCCCTGGTCGCCGTCGATAAAAACAACGGGAGAGTTCATGCGGGGAATACTCCGGTGGCAGTTGGTTTTAGCAGAGGTGCAACGAGCCGCTATGTTCCATCGACCAGTGGAATAGAGAAAGTTGAATTTGGCAACGTCGACATTCAGATTTTCTGAATGTCGACGGGGACCTCCACTGCCGCTCCCCCTACTCAAACTCCCCCGTCCGAACCTCACCATCACGCAAATAACGAGTAATCAACACCCCGTCAGGCGTCGTAGCCGAATGCGCCAACGTGAATGCGGACGGCAGTGCATCATCGCCGAACAGCCGCTTGCCGCGCCCCAGCATGACGGGATAAACCAGCAGACAAAGCTCGTCCACCAGCCCCGCCGCAAGCAGTTGGCGCACCAGTTCGCCGCTGCCGAACGTCAACAGATCCGCGCCGTCCTGACGCTGCAGCCTACGTACCGCGTCAGCAAGCTCGCCGACGATCGCACGACTGTTCTGCCACTCGAGCGCGTCCGACTGATGCGTCGCCACATGCTTCGGTACGCGGTTGAACAGATCGGCAATCCCGCGACTATCCGAATCCGCCAGCACATGCGGCCAGTACGACGCGAATATGTCGTACGTGCGACGCCCCAGCAGCAGCTCGAACGGCTGCGCGAGCAGATCCTGCACGTGTTGACCGACGGCCTCGTCGGCATACGGAACGATCCAGCCGCCAAAGCGGAATTCGTCGCTGGTATCTTCCTGAGCCCCGCCGGGGCCCTGAATAACGCCATCCAGGCTGATGAAAGTGGAAACAGTAAGCTTGCGCATGAGGTTCTCCAGATCGATGGGCCGACTCGGCTCATCAATACGACGAACGACTCACAACGAAATCGACAACGCGACAGCGGTGTTCATGTTCCGGACGCACGACATACCGTCCGGAACCGTGCTGCACAGCACCGCAACGCAAAGCGACGCCATCAATCCGGCGCTTGCGCAAACGCCTTCAGATACTTCATACCCGTATCGCACATGATCGTCACGATCGCGGCGTCCGGTCCGAGCCGTTCAGCGAGGCGCAGCGCGCCTGCCACGTTCGCACCCGTGGACGTGCCGCAGAACAGCCCCTCCTCGGCCGCCAGCCGAAACGCCATCGCGCGGGCTTCGTCGGTGGACACAGGTTCGAGTTCGTCGGCAATCCCGTCGTGCCAAAGCGGTACGACATAGCCAGCACCGATGCCGTCGATCTTGTGCGCACCGGTCGGGCCGCCCGACAGCACCGCGGACTCCGCCGGCTCGACACCGACCACACGAATTCGCTTATCGTGCTCCCGCAAGCGCGCCGAAATCCCGCGCAGCGATGCCGCCGTGCCGACGCTCCCGACAAAGCCATCGATACGGCCGCCGGTTTGGTCCCAGATTTCGTCGGCCATCTTCGTATAAGCGGCGAGCTGATCCGTGTTTTCCATTTGCGCGGTGATGTACGCGCCCATCTCGTCGGCAATCCGGTGCGCTTCGCGAATCATGTCCTTGGTCAGCTTCTCGGTTTGCTTGCCGCCATCGCTTGGCACGATGGTCAGCTTCGCGCCGAGCAGGCGCATGTGATCGAGTTTCTCTTTCGAGAATGCATCGGACGACACCAGATGCAGCGGATGTCCTTTAACGGAGCACACCAGCGCCAGCGAAACACCGGTACTGCCACCCGTGTATTCGACGACCGCGCCGCCGGGCTTCAAACGTCCGTCGCGCTCCGGCGCTTCGATCATCGCGAGCGCCATGCGGTCCTTCATGCTTCCGGTCGGATTCTGGCTTTCCAGCTTGACGAAAATCCGCGCGCCGTTGGCTGGCGTCACATTGCGCAGCTGCAATAGCGACGTATTGCCGATCGTGTCGAGAATGGTATTGGGCAAAGATTCCATCACTGACCTCACGAAGTAGACAAACGAACGTAGATGAACGAACGCGGACGATTTGCGGCTAGCTGAACTGGCCGAGCAACACGATGGCAAACACGAGTGTCGCCGCAAAGCCGGCCACGAACGATAGCGTACGCACCACCGGGATACCCGCCGCGTAGACGACGTAGTGCACCAGTCGCGCGATCAGGTACAGCCAGGCCGCGAACACCGTCGCCGGCGTGCTCGTGCCTATCGCCGCGAAGATCAGCACGAAGGTTGCGAACACCGCGAGATTCTCGATTGCATTCGCATGCGCGCGGCGCGCGCGTTCGGCCCAGCGCGGATCGGCCGGATGCGACGGCTCGGGATTGCCGAGCGTCGCCACCAATCCGCGCGTGAAGATTCGCGCGACCGTGTAGGGGACCCACATCAGCAGCGTCGCGGTCGCGGTGAGTATCAGGACGTACAGTTCCGGGGTGAATTTCATCAGTGCATGCTCCGATCGGGCAGAAGGTGCCGGGGCCGATATCGATGCCCGGATTGCTTCGCAGTCTAGACGTGCCAACGGGCGCGCACTATAGTCACAAATGACATAAATATCGACATTCACGACATTCCATACGACGATATGAAACTGAGCCTCTTTGTCCTCGACGACGTGTTCGACACCGGCATGACCGTACTGCTCGATACGTTCGCCAACGCCAACGAACTGGCGGCCGCGCAAGGATTCGACGCGCCGCCTTTCGATGTCAAGCTGATCGGCCCACGCAGGCGTGTGCGTACCGCGCGGGGGCTGTCGGCATCCGTCGAACCGTTGGACGCCTTCCCTCGTCCCGATTGGGTAGTGTTTCCGGCGTTGAACGCAAAACAGCCTGAGCGTCTGGCGGCAATGTTGGAGCGCCGCGATGTGCGCGACGCGATCACGCACTTGCAGAACTGGCACGCGACGGGCATCAACATCGCGGGGGCCTGTATCGGTACGTTCGTGCTCGCCGAAGCCGGCATTCTGAACGACGGCGAAGCCACCACCACGTGGTCGCTCGCGCCGTTTTTCCGGCAGCGCTATCCGAGCATCAAGCTGGACGATTCACGCATGATCGTCGAATCGCGTGGCGTCGTAACCGCGGCAGCCGCGATGGGCCATCTCGATCTTGCACTGTGGCTGATTCGCCAGACCACGCCGGAACTGGCCGCGCTCGTCGCCCGCTTCATGCTGATCGACCAACGCGCATCTCAGGCGCACTACATCATTCCGGACCATCTGGCGCATGCGGATCCGCTGATTTCGAAGTTCGAACGATGGGCGCGGGAGAACCTGTCCAACGGCTTTTCGCTGACGGACGCGGCCAGCGCGTTATCGGTTCATTCGCGCACGTTGCAGCGCCGCACGGAGGCGGTACTGGGCAAGTCGCCGCTGGAGTTCTTCCAGGATCTGCGAATCGAACGCGCGCGCCACCTCGTTTCGACAGGTTGCAACCTGGAGACCATCGCGAGCGAAGTGGGCTACGCTGACTCGGCGACGTTGCGAACCTTGCTACGCCGCAAGCTCGGTCACGGGGTGCGAGAGTTGCGCGCGGAGATGCTGTAGCGCGCGGTTTACCGCCTATGCTTTTGTGATCCTTTTGTGATCCCTTCGCGGCAGCGCCATCAACTATCGGGAGCAACGCATGGAAGACGTCGATGTGCTCGTCGTTGGCGCAGGTCCGGTCGGGTTGTTGCTCGGCACCGAATTGCAGCGCGCCGGTGTGGCGGTGAGCGTGATCGACCGGATGTCCACGCGCGGCTTCTTCTGCAAAGCGCTCGGCGTTACGCCGCGTACGCTCGAAATTTTCGACGACCTCGGCATCGTCGATCGCGCGATCGATGCGGGGACGTGGATTACCAGCGTCGAAACCCGCGTCGATGGCGCGGTCGTGCCGGAGCGCAGCATGCGCGTACCGGAACATGGCTTGCCGTATGGATCGCTGTCGCTCGCGCAGTACGAGACCGAGCGGCTGCTCGAAGCTTCTCTGACGGAGCATGGCGGCCGCGTGCATTACGGCCTGACGCTCGATAGCTTCGCGCAACAGCCGGATTGCGTCGAAGCGCATTTGACGGACGCTGAAGGCGAGACGCACAGCGTGCGCTGCAAGTGGCTGGTCGGATGCGATGGCGCGCACAGTAAGGTGCGCGCGACGCTGGGCCTGTCGTTCGACGGCGAGCAATATCCGCAGACCTTCGCGCTCGCCGATCTGGATGTCGACTGGACGCTGCCGCGCGGACCCGCGTACCGATTCGAATCAACCAATCCGGAGCACGCGAAAACCAGCGTGATGGCTGTGCCCGTTCGCGGTTCGGCACGGCGCTATCGGCTGTCGACGGTCGTGCCCGACGAACTGGCCGCGTCGCTGGCCAGCACTGCCGCCCCGGACTTCGACACGATGTGCGCGCTAATGCTGCCGTCGCTGCCGGACGGGGCGCGACTGTCGTCGATGCGCTGGTCGTCCGTGTATCGGGTCAGCCATCGCATCGCGTCCGCTTATGCACATGGCCGCGTATTCATTGCCGGCGACGCCGCGCACATTCATCCGCCGGTGGGCGGCCAGGGTATGAACACCGGTCTGCAGGATGCGCACAATCTCGCGTGGAAACTCGCCTATGTCGCGCAAGGCCGTGCCAGTCCGCAGCTGCTCGACAGTTATCACGCGGAACGGCATCCGGTCGGCGTCGATGTCGTCAGAGCGACCAGCGCGGCGCTCAACGCGGTGCTCGCGCGGCAGGCCGCCAATCCGGCGATGCGCGAAACCCAGTTGCTGATCGGCTATCGCGACAGCCCGATCGTCGTCGACAGATGGCCCGACGCCGATCCGGCCGCACCGACCGCGGGTGATCGGGCTGCGGAAGCATGCGGCCTGTCACAACGTTTCGTCGGACGCGCGAGGCGGCTGCACGAATTCCTCGGCCGCGGACGCTACACGCTGATCGGCTATATCGACGCGGCCGAGCAGCAGTACGACAACTTCATCGATGTCTGCCGCGCTTTTGCGGCGTTGTCGGGTGGCGACGCATCGGCGCTGCTGATCAGGGCACCGGGCTGCGACACGCCGGATTCCGAACTGATGACGACGCTGACCGATACCGCAGGCGAGTTCGCCGCTACCTACCGCGCAATCGGCGGGGCGGTATGGATCATCAGGCCGGATGGTCATATCGGCTGGCGCGGCGATCATTGTCCGGCTGCCGCCGTGGAAGGCTGGCTGAAGCCGATGCGCGGCGAGCCGTCCTGATCGCGTTCGTTGCGTTGGTTACGTTCGTCGCGTGCACCGACGCAGCGGCTAGCCACGTTTTTTCGTTGCACGGCGCCGCTGCGTCGGCTGCGCCGCGTCAAGCTCCGCCTGATCGAGAAAGAAGTTGCGATTGCCGGCCATGCGCTCGACCATGAAGTCGATAAACGTCTTCACGCGCAACGACTGCTCGGTTCGATGCCCGTAGTAGATGTAGATCATCCCGTACTCGGACACGTGTTGCGTCAGCAACGGCACGAGGCGGCCGCTGCGGATATGCGTGGTCGCGTTGAAGCTGCCTAGCTGCCCGATGCCGAGACCCGCAAGCACCGCCTGCGTTTCCATTTCCGGGTCGTTCACGCAGATCGCGGCGGGCAGATCGCGATAGACGATCTCATCGCCGATCCGGAACTGCCACTGCGCGAGCTTGCCGGTGTTGGCGCGCCGGTAGCCGGTGCAGCGATGCTGCGCCAGTTCGTCGATGGTCCGCGGCGCACCACGACGCTCGATATAGTCGGGCGACGCACACACGATCAGTTGAATCGGCACGAGTCTGCGTGCGATCGAACCACCCGCCGGCGGCGGTCCGCCGCGAAACCCGACATCGGCGCGATCGGTGACGAGGTCAGTGAACTGATCGTCGAGTTGCACTTCGAGTTGCACGTTCTGATAGCGCTTCTGGAATTCCTCGAAGTACGGCCACAGCACCGGCAACCCGAGCGCGCGCGGCGCGCTGACGCGCAGCATGCCGCCCACTTCCTCTTGCGAGCGCCGCGCCTCGTCGAGCGCGGACGACAGCATCGCCAGTGCCGGTTTCACGCTATCGAACAGCCGCTGGCCCTCCTCGGTCAGGCTCAGCTTGCGGGTGGTCCGATGAAACAGCCGCACGCCGAGGTCCTTCTCCAGTTGCATGACCGCATGGCTCGCGGCCTGCGGCGAGATGCCCTGATCGACGGCCGCGCCGCGCAGGCTGCCGAGCGTCGCGGCGCGCACGAAGGTGTTGATCGCACGGATTCCGTTCATCGTTTGGCACCCCGATTCGCAAATAAACGTTGATTATGACTCCACCGATAGACGGCTAGTTTATGTTAATCGGCGAGCCTACGATGGCATCACTTCATCACACACACGTAGGAGAAACATCATGGCTGCGATCCAACAAGGTGGTTTCAAGCGCGTCTGGTTCATCACGGGTGCGTCGCGCGGTATCGGTGCACTGATTGCGGAAGCGGCGCTCGCCGACGGCAACGCGGTGGTGGCCGCCGGCCGCAACGCAGCGGCGATCGTCGAGCGGCTTGGCGAGTCGGCGGCACTGCTGCCGGTTGCGCTGGACGTGACCGACGAGTCCCAGGCGAGAGCTGCCGCGCAGGCGGCAATCGAAAAATTCGGCCGCATCGACGTGCTGGTCAACAACGCCGGCTTCGGCCTGCTCGGCGCGGTGGAGGAATCCACCGACAAGGACGCGCGCCGCATGTACGACACCAACGTGTTCGGCTTGCTGAACGTGACGCGCGCCGTGTTGCCGGCGATGCGCGCGCAGCGCTCGGGGCACGTGATCAACATTTCGTCGATCGGCGGCTATCGGGCCGCGGCGGGCTTCGGCGTGTACTCGTCGACGAAGTTCGCGGTCGAAGGGATTACCGAGGCCTTGCATGCCGAATTGAAACCGCTCGGCATTCATGCGACGGTGGTCGAGCCGGGATATTTCCGCACCGACTTTCTCGATGCGTCTTCGCTGCTGGTCGCGCCGGACGTGATCGACGATTACGCGGAAACTTCCGGTGCGGTTCGCCACAAGGCCACGCAGTTGAATCACAACCAGCCCGGCGACCCGGTGAAGCTCGCGGCCGCGATGATCAAGCTGGTCGACGCAAACGATCCGCCGGTGCGTCTGCCGCTCGGCACCGATACGCTGGCCGCTATCGCTGCAAAGAATGCTTATGTAGAGCAGGAAACGGCGGCGTGGAGGGAGTTGTCGGCATCGACTGATTTTGCTGCTTGAGGTGATGTCTCAGTTGCCGCTCGATTGACTGCGCGGCACAAAAGAAAACGGCGGCCTCGCGTTTGCGTGGCCGCCGTTTTGCCGCGAGCGGAATCAGCGTGCGGTTCGCGTCGCTACTCACGCTTTCTTCGTCACATCGAACGCGCCGCGATCGAAAGCATCGCAGTACGCCTTCCAGTCTTCCGCGACCTGTTTCTCGCATTGGGTCGCGAGATCGATCAACGGCAATTGCCAGTCGCGCCGGTTGCCGAATGCGATCAGATCGTCGGCGATCGCCGACTTCTGCCGCCCGCCGCTGCGCAGATGCGCCCACGCGCTCAGCTCGGCCATGCTGTTGATCACCTCCTCCAGCCTCGGCAGCTTGCCGTCCCAGTCGGCGAGCGCGACGCGGTCTTCCGATGGCTGCAGACTGCGCAACACATACGAGCGCCCGTCGAAATCGACGGCGCGCAAAAACGCCTGCGATACCCCCTGATTGCGCCGCTGCACTTCGACGACGCGTTGCGCGTCGGTCTGCCATTTCGGCTGCGCAACGCGCACGTGTGGACTGACCGACGACGGCAGCGCCTCTTTCAGATCGATCAGATAGTTGCCGTCCGGCGAGCCCTTGCCTTCGACCAGAATCACGTAGCGATCGACGCCAAGACTGCCGGTACCCGCGATGCGCCGCGCGACATCGAGCGTGCGATAGAACTCGGGATTCGGCTCCGCCGCCGCGAACCGCTGCATGAACTGCATGACCGCCGCGCGTTGTTCGTCGCTCACCGGCAACGCCTTCTTGCCGTCGACCTTGAGCACACGGGTCTTGCCTTTGAGCACCGTACGCCGGTCGAGATGCGCGGCGCGCGTGCGGCTCGCGAGTCCGTCGAGCAGCTCGCGCACCATGCCGACCGCGGTTTCCGCTTCGATCCAGCGCGATTTGCCGAACGCGAGCGCGGTGGCATATGCATCGAGCGCGGTGTGACATAACGCGAGCGCCTGCGCGCGGCTCAGCTTCAGATCGGACGCGGCGACCAGCACGCTCGTCAGCAGACGCACGAGCTCGTACGGCACCGGCGCGAGACACGCTTCGTCGAAATCGTTGTTGTCGAAATAGATCAGGCGATTGTCGCCCTTGTAGCTGCCGAAATTCTCGAAGTGCATGTCGCCGCAGATCCACACGGGTGGCGCATCGTCGAGCACCTTCGTGCGCGGCAAGCGGTCATAGAACAGATGACAGGTGCCACGCAGAAACACGAACGGCGAGCCGCGCATGGCCTGGTATTTCATCGCGAGCCGTTCGGGGTCGCGGCCCGCGTTGAAACTGGCGATGATCTTCGCGATGTCGGACATGGATGCTTCCTTCGATGGCGGTGGCAGTTAATTTTACGAATGCAAATTGTCGTAAAGCTTACGGGTTCGAGGGCGGCAAATCTATTGCGGTGTGCAGAAGCACCGTGGCACGATCAGAACTCTCTTCGGAAGCACACTGTGCCATCCTGTCGAAGGCACATCACTATCCGCCTACGGCGTCTTGACCGTTCAATGAAAAAAGCCTGCCTTGTCGCGTCCGGCGTGTTTGTACTGTTTGCGCTGGCTGGAGTTAGCGCGTTATGGTCAGAGCGAATCGGTGAATCGATCCTCGGTGTTTCGAATCCCGTCTGGCAACTTCTGGTTCGGGCGTATGGTGCCGACACGGTCGATCAGAAGCTCGATCTCGTATTCGGTGTGTTGCTCATTGCCGGCATGGCGGCGATTGGTGGACTGATCGCCTATGGCTATCGCAGATGGCTGCGGTCGAAAGGCTCGGACTTCGAGTTTTACGCGCTACTGCTCGCGTTCAACAGCGCCGCGATTCTGTTGCTGGCGAATGCGCTCTGGTGGTTCGGCTACGCATGGCATTTCATCGATGCGTCGCACCCGTGCTGGACATGGCTGAAAGAAACCTACGGTGTCGATCGCGCGTACCGCATGCTCGACTGGGCCTTTCCGGCGACGTCCGCGATCATGCTCATGGTAATGGCAGGTACCGCACGCTGTGCGATCGCTCGTCATCGGCGTCCGCTCGCGTAGCGATTCTGTCATCGCGCAACGCGATCAGCGTGCAATAAGCGCGGCCACCGTAACCACTCCCCCTCACCCCGCCTCCACCACCCCAAACTTCCGCCGATACGCGCCCGGACTCGTCAACGCGATCCGCCGGAAATGCCGCCGCAACGACTCCTCCGAGCCGAAGCCCGCGAGTTCGGCGACGCGCACCATCGGCATCGCCGCCTGTGCTTCGAGCAGCTCGCGCGCAATCGCGACGCGCTCGCGCACCAGCCACTCATAAGGCGCCATGCCGGTCGCGTCGCGAAACTGGCGCTGCAGCGTGCGCGGGCTCATCGCTGCGCGCTCGGCGAGCGAGCGCAGCGTATGCGGCTCGGCCGGATGGCCGCGCACCCAGTCCATCAGCTTCGCGAGCCGGCTGCTTTCGTCGGGTGGCACCGGACGCGGCACGAACTGCGCCTGGCCGCCCTCGCGATGCGGCGGCACCACGAGCCGTTGCGCGACACGATTGGCGACCGCGCTGCCGTGATCGCGCCGCACCAGATGCAGCAGCATATCGAGCCCCGCCGCCGATCCCGCCGACGTGATGATCTGTCCTTCGTCGACATACAGCGCATCCGGCTGCACGCGCAGTTGCGGATAGCGCTGCTGCAATTTGTCCGCGTAGCGCCAGTGGGTCGTCACGGTCTTGCCATCGAGCACGCCGGCTGCCGCGAGCACGAATACGCCCGAGCAGATCGAACAGAGCCGCGCGCCACGCTCGTAGGCACGATGGATC
This sequence comes from Paraburkholderia sp. ZP32-5, assembly GCF_021390495.1. Lineage (NCBI taxonomy): Bacteria > Pseudomonadati > Pseudomonadota > Betaproteobacteria > Burkholderiales > Burkholderiaceae > Paraburkholderia > Paraburkholderia sp. ZP32-5. The sequence goes on from NZ_JAJEJP010000002.1 coordinate 1,924,734, forward strand.
TTTTTCAGCAGTGCGGCCGGCGGCACTTCATCCGCGTCGCGCCAGCCTGGAATCACGATCGTGTCCGCGCGCGCGAGCAGCGCCGGCGTATGCGGCGCGGCGATCGTGATGCCGCCCGCCGCGCGAATCGGCCCCGGCTCGGCCGCACAGACCGCGAAGCGATACCACGGCACGCCGAGTTCGGGACGCTCGAGCGCGAACAGTTCGGTCACGCAGCCGAATTCGAAGGTGCAGAGCCGGTCGTAGGCCAGCGCGACGACAAGATGGTTTTGCATGGCGCGATGTTACCGGAGATTGACGATTACGCCACTTATCCGCAGGCAGCGTGGCCTGCACAATCGAATCGCCTGAAGAAATATTTCAGCACCAGCGATCTGCAACCCGCGACCCGCAACCCGATCAATTTGCCAACCCGGTACACCATGTCCACTACCAGCCCGACTATCAAACCGTCTACCAACGCCGTCACCGCGATCCCCGCCGCCGATAGCGCCGCGGCGCTCGCGCACTTTCACGCGTCGCTGCAATTCGAAACCGATTGCTCCGACGTCCATGCCGCGCTCGCGAGCGGTGCGCCCGGCTTCGTGCTGCTCGACGTGCGCAGCCCCGCGCTGTTCGCGCAAGGTCACGTGCCAGGCGCGCTCAACCTGCCGCACGGCAAGATCGTCGAGTCGAAGCTGACTGACTATCCCGTGGATACGCTGTTCGTCACGTATTGCGCAGGTCCGCATTGCAACGGCGCCGCGCGCGGCGCACTGCGGCTCGCGCAGCTTGGGCGGCCGGTCAAGTTGATGGCGGGCGGGATTACTGGCTGGATCGATGAAGGGTTGTCGTTGAGCCGGCTGGATTGACTTGCCTGAACCCGTCGGCGGAAGCGGTATCGCACAACCGCGAGCCGCTTCTGCCGCTTCAATTTTCGGCCTTCGTCCGCGCTCGACCAGCGCCGCAAGCTGCTGACTCAACGCCGCACTCGCGCGCGTCTTCGGCATGCGCAGCGTTGCAGATTTCGCGCCTCATCCGCGCTCGACCAACTCCACAAGCCGCCGACTCAACTCATCACTCGCGCGCGTCATCGGCATACGCAACTCGTTGCTGATCCAGCCTTCGGCCGCGAGCAGCGCCTTCACCGGCGCGGGATTCGGTTCGGCGAACGCGAGCTGGATCTGAGGCACGAGCGTGTGGAAAATCCGCCGCCCTTCGGCGAGCCGCCCGTCGGCCAACGCGCGGTACATCGCGACGAAAGACTCTGGCCGCGAATGCGCGGAGGCAGCGATCGCACCGCTGCCTCCCGCGCACAACGTATTGAAGATCTCGAGGTCGTCGCCTGCGAGCACTTGCAAACGGCCGTCGCGAATCAACGCGAGCGTCGTATCGAGCGAGCCGGCGCAATCCTTGATCGCGTGAATCCGCGGATGCGCGGCAAGCGTCAGCAGCGTGTCGAGTTCGAGCCGCACGCCGGCGCGCTGAGGGATGTCGTACAGCACGACGGGATGCGCGCTCGCGTCGGCAAGCGCATTGAAATGCGCGACGATCCCCTGCTGCGCGGGCCGGATGTAATACGGCGCGGCGATCAGCAGACCCGCGAGCGGCAGCGAATTCAGTTGCTCGATCCGCGCGAGCATGCTCGCCGTGTGATTGCCGGACACGCCGACCAGCACGGGCAACGCACGCGACGACGATGCGTCGGCGGCACCCGTACTGCCGGTTGCGCCGCCGACAGCCTGCGCAGCGTCGAGAATCGTCGCCAGCACCGCATCCTGTTCGGCGGCGTCGAGCGTCGCCGGCTCGCCGGTGGTGCCGAGCGCGACGAGACCGGCCACGCCGGCGTCGGCATAGCGGCGCACGAGCGCGCGCAACGCCGCGTGATCGACCGCGCCGTCGGCGAACGGCGTAATCAGTGGAATCCAGATACCCGAGAAATCAGACATGTTTTCTACCTCGATGACGACCGTATCGAATCCGGTCAGCGGTGCGAGGGAGAAAACGGCAGAGAGCCGCAGGCGGGCGGTCGACCGGTCGTTCCGTCGCACATCTGACGACGGAACAGCATGCCCCGGTCAGATGAGCGACTGTTTTTTGGCTTTGGCTTTGGCGTTGCGCGGACACCGGTTCGCGCGTGCGACCGCCGCGCTCATCAGAGCGACGCGGGCGGTAGTCGACGAACGGAGTCGGAACGTTAAGCCGGAATGCATGAACGGCAGTGTAACCGCGAAGGCCGCGCAACGGGCAGCCCCACTACCTCCGAGCGGCGTTCGAACAACATTCAGCCCATCGCGACGCCCCCGTTCGAAAAAGCGCTTGACTTCCACCACGGGGAAACTAATATACGCACCGCGTACATTCAGTACCACAGCCCCCGCCGTCCCCTTCTTTCCGACAGGTGCCCTTATGAGCGTTCCGCAGCAAGCCTTCCTACGCGATGCGATGCGTCGCATGAACATGACGCGCGATACGTTCGCGAGCCGCATCGGCGTGTCGCGCCGGGCGCTCGATACATGGCTGCTGCCTGACGACTCGCAGGAATCGCGGGCGATGCCGGAAATCGTCGAGCGCTTCGTGTCGGAGATCGTCAACGCCGAGCCGGGCGACCGATATACGCAAAGCGTAGACTCGCAATCGCTCGCGAGCCAGATGCTGTTCGAGGGCAGGCCGCAGTTGCTCTCGGTCGATCAGTTCTCGCGCGATTCAGTGGAGGCTCTCTTTCGCGTCGCCGACATCATGCAGCCGATCGCGCGACGTCGAAAAATCTCGCGCGTGCTGGAAGGCGCGGTGCTCGGCAATCTGTTCTTCGAAGCCAGCACGCGTACGCGTGTGAGTTTCGGCGCCGCGTTCTGCCGGCTCGGCGGCTCGGTGTGCGACACCACCGGCTTCACGTTTTCGTCAATGGCAAAGGGCGAATCGATTTACGACACGAGCCGCGTGATGAGCGGCTATGTCGACGCGCTGGTGATTCGCCATCCGGAGCAAGGCTCCGTGGCCGAATTCGCGCGCGCGACCAACGTGCCGGTGATCAACGGCGGCGACGGTCCCGGCGAGCATCCGAGCCAGGCGCTGCTCGATCTGTACACGATCCAGCGCGAGTTTTCGCGGCTCGGCAAGATCGTCGATGGCGCGCATATCGCGCTGGTCGGCGACCTCAAATACGGACGTACCGTGCACTCGCTGGTCAAGCTGCTCGCGTTGTATCGCGGCATCAAGTTCACGCTGATCTCGCCGCCGATGCTCGAAATGCCCAGCTATATCATCGAGCAGATTTCGCGCAACGGTCATGTGATCGAGCAGACGCACGACCTGCACACCGGCTTGCGCGGCGCCGACGTCGTGTACGCGACGCGCATCCAGAAAGAGCGCTTCACCGACGAATCGTTCGAAGGCTATACGCCCGATTTCCAGATCAATCAGGCACTCGTCGACGGCGTCTGCGGCGCCGACACGCTGATCATGCACCCGCTGCCGCGCGACAGCCGCCCAGGCGCGAACGACCTGAGCACCGATCTGAATCACGATTCGCGGCTCGCGATTTTCCGTCAGACCGATAACGGCATTCCGGTGCGGATGGCGATTTTCGCGGTGCTGCTCGGCGTCGAGAAACTGGTCCAGCATTCGATGCGCGACGCCGCATGGCGCCCGCCCGTGTATCTCGGGCCGGACGACGCGGTGTTTCACGGCATCGACTAAGCGACTGCGTGGCCTAAGTGGCCACTGCTGCCACGTTGCCGGCTGCTCAGATCGTGGCGCCGTTCGCCGCGCGCACCGCGCGTCTGAACGCGCCGGCAAAGAACAGCACCTGGTACTTCACCGCGTTCGACCAGTACTTCCACGTGTGGCCGCCGGGCCGCTCCGCGTAATCGTGCGGCACGCCGAGTTCGACGAGCCGTTCGTGCAGCAGGCGGTTCGACTGCACCAGCGAGTCGTTGACCCCGCAATCGATCGTCAGCGCAATATGTTCGCGGCCGAAATCCTGTGCGTCCGCGACGATCGCTTCGCTGCTCCAGAAGTCGGCATCGCGTGACGGATCGCCGAATACCTGCTCGATGCCCGGCTCGTCCTCGCTGCCGCGCGGATCCACCGCGCCGCTGATACTGCCCGCCGCGCCGAATACGTCGGGCCGGTCGAGCGCGATTCGCAACGCGCCGAAGCCGCCCATGCTCAAGCCCGTAATCGCGCGTGCGCGCTTCGTTGCGATCGTGCGGAAATGCTGATCGATATAGGCGACCACTTCGGTGCCGACATAGGTTTCGTAGCGGCTGCTCGGATCGACGGGACTGTCGATATACCAGCTCTCATGGCCGCCGTCAGGCATTACCAGAATCATGTGATAGCGGTCCGCGAGCTTGCCGATATTCGAGTTCGTGGTCCAGTCGGTATAGTCGCCGCCCGAGCCATGCAACACGTAGACGACCGGAAAGCGCGCAGCCGTATTGCCGCGCATGTATTGATCGGGCAGCACGACGGTCGCATCGAACGAGCGATTCATCGCCGCGCTCGGAATCGTGACGACGCGTGACTGAAACGCCCACGCCGGTGACGCGATGAGCATCAGAATGAGCCAGAACGCACGAACTGGATTCATGGTGGGTCGCTCTCCCGCTTCTCTTCCGCCGGCCTGTGGTTGGTTGCGCCGTCAGCCATCCGAATGAAAACGCTATCGCGTGCATCACGCAAATCTTCGTCGACGACTCTACCAACAGCCACTTACAACCAAATTTCAGCGAAGCATACGATCCGTCAGGCTCCAGCCATCGAACGACAATCGACGCGCGGATAGCGGCCTACGCCGCTATCCATCCAGTTATGCGTCGGACATCAACGCCGCTTCGGGCGCCTTGACTTCGTCGGCATGCTGGATGTGCGCGGCAAAGCCTGCCTGCCCCGGCGCAAAATCGTCCCGCAATGTGAGCGCGGGAATCGCATAGGCGCCGCCGTTCTGCGGCCGGAACGCGATCGGCGCGGTGGTCCATAGATCATCGAGACGCTGCCCGAGTGCGTCGCGTGTGGCGGCGTATTTCGCATCGTCGACCCGGCTCGTCCGATAGACGACGAACGGCGGCACGACGTCGAAGCCCGGGTAATAGAGAATGCCGTGCTGGATCGGAAACAGCACGTCGTCGATCGGCCCGTTGATACCGCGCGCGCTGTAGTGCGATTCCCACCCGCCCGTCGTGACGACCAGCATCGCGCGTTTGCCGGCAAAACGCCCTTCGCCATAACGTTCGCCCCAGCGCGCATCGGAATGCTCGCCGACCCCGTACGCGAGACCATACGCATAGACGCGCTCCACCCAGCCCTTCAGGATCGCGGGCATCGAAAACCACCACAACGGAAACTGCAGGATCACCGCATCCGCCCAGATCAGCTTCTGCTGCTCGCGCGCGATGTCTTCGCTTTGCAGGCCGTTCTCGAATGCATGCCGCGATTCGAGCGACGGAAAAAAGCGCTCGCTGCCGTGGCGCTCGACGGTGTCGTTTGCATCGAGCGAGGCCTTCCAGTTCATTGCGTACAGATCGGAAACCTGCACCGTATGTCCGGCGCGTTCGAGATGCTGGACGGTGAAATCCTTTAAGGACCCGTTCAAGGATTTGGGTTCGGGGTGCGCATAGACAATCAGGACGTTCATGACGATACCTTCGTGGCTGAAAGCAACCACGATAGGTGTCGCCGAGGTATAGTGGAAATGAATTCCCAATATGTCAGGTATTACGATGGTTAATCTCAGAAGATTGGACCTCAACCTGCTCGTCACGCTCGACGTGCTGCTCGCCGAGCACAACGTGACGCGCGCCGCCGAGCGGCTGAACTTTTCGCAGCCGTCGGTCAGCGTGCATCTGGCGAAGTTGCGCGACGTGTTCGGCGATCCGCTACTGCTGCCGGGACCGCGCGGCATGCGGCCCACCGCGAAGGCCGAGACGTTGCGCGAGCCGCTGCGTGAAGCGCTCGAAGCACTGGAGCGCGCGGTCGCGCCCACGAGTCCGTTCGATCCGGCCGCGGCATCGCACACGTGGCGCATTGCCGCGACCGACTACGCGGAATCGACGATCATCCTGCCGATGCTGGCAGGCTTGCGCGCGACGGCACCAGGCACGCGTGTCGCGATCGTCGAAGCAGTTCCGCCGCGCCTCGCGCGGCAGGCCGAACAGGGCGAGATCGACATCGGCTTTCATACCAGCGAAGGCGCGCCCGAGGGTTTGCGGCGCCGCGTGCTGTTCGCCGAACGCTATGTGCTGGTGGGCCGCGCCGGTCACCCGAAGCTGAAGCGCCGGCCGACGCTCGCGCAGTTCTGCAAGCTCGAACACGTGATCGTGTCGCCGGATGGCGGCGGCTTCGTCGGCGTGACCGACGAAACGCTCGCGCAAGCGGGACTGACGCGCAAAGTCGTGCTGTCCGTGCCGCACTTTCTGTTCATGCAATCGGTGCTCGCGAACACCGACCTCGTCGGCATGTTGCCGGCGCGCCTCGTGCGCGGCTCGAACGCACTGCGGATGGTCGAACCGCCGGTCGACGTGCCGGGCTACGAAATGGCGATGCTGTGGCATGAGCGCGTGCATCGCGACCCCGCGCATCAATGGTTGCGGGAGTTCATTGCGGCTTCGGTGTAGATGGCGCGGTGTTTTGCAGCGTAATTTGCACCGCGCCTGCCATCACGTTTTCAGTGCTGGTGATCGCCGCCACTCTTACCGATCGCATCCAGTTCGCCGAGCACGTCATCGCTCAGCTTCAGTTGCGCCGCCTGCAGATTTTCACGCAGATGCCCGACCGACGAAGTACCCGGAATCAACAGAATATTCGGCGCCCGATGCAGCAGCCACGCGAGCGCGAGTTGCATCGGCGTTGCGCCGAGCTTCGCCGCGAGGTCAGACAGCGCGCCCGATTGAATCGGCGTAAAGCCGCCGAGCGGAAAGAACGGCACGTACGCGATGCCCTGCTTCGCGAGACTGTCGATCAACGCATCGTCTTCGCGGTGCACGAGGTTGTAATGGTTCTGTATGCACACGATCTTCGCGATGCGCTGCGCCTCGGCGAGCTGCGTGGCCGTCACGTTGCTCAGGCCGATATGACGCACGAGCCCGCGCTGCTGCAGTTCGGCCAACGCGCTGACCTGCTTTTCGATCGAGCCTTCGCTCGGCGCATGCACATTGCCCATCACGCGCATATTGACCACCGCGAGCGAATCCAGCCCGAGGTTGCGCAGATTGTCGTGCACCGCACGTTCGAGGTCGGCCGGCTCCTGCGCCGGCACCCATGCGCCGGCGTTGTCGCGCACCGCGCCGACCTTGGTGACGATCGTCAGATCGTCCGGGTACGGATGCAACGCTTCGCGGATCAACTGGTTGGTCACGTGCGGCCCGTAAAAATCGCTGGTATCGATGTGATCGACGCCCGACGCAATCGCTTCGCGCAACACCGCAAGCGCCGCGTCGCGATCTTTCGGCGGCCCGAACACGCCGGGGCCGGCCAGTTGCATCGCGCCATAGCCCATGCGCTTCACCGGGCGGCCGGCGAGTTGAAAGGTATCCGCGGTACTGAAGTTCGACATGACTTTCTCCGTGAGAAGGGATGTGCGGCAGTATGGCCGGATTGCGTTGTTGAATAAACAGGTCTAACGTGCACGGGTTGTTTAAAAAAATGCACAGTCGACATGGAACTGAATGATCTCGCCGCCTTCGTTTCGGTCGCCCGCGCGGGCGGCTTTCGCGACGCCGCGCGCGTCGCCGGCGTGTCCGCGTCGAGTCTGAGCGTTGCCGTGCGCCGGCTCGAAACGAAGCTCGGCCTGCGGCTGCTGAACCGCACCACGCGCAGCGTCGCGCCGACCGAGGCGGGCCTGCGTCTGATCGAGAAACTGACGCCGCTGTTCGGCGAAATGGAAGCGGCGCTCGATGTGCTCAACGGCTTTCGCGACAAGCCGACCGGCACGCTGAAGCTGAACGTGCCGTCGAGCGCCGCGCGCATCGTGCTGCCCGACGTGGTCGCGCGCTTTCTGAAGCAGTACCCGGATATCCGCGTCGAAGTGGTGGTGGAAGACGGTTTCGTCGATCTGCTATCGATCGGCTGCGATGCGGGCATCCGTTATGACGAGCGCCTCGAACAGGACATGATCGCGGTGCCGATCGGCGCGCGCGTGCAACGTTTCGCGACCGCCGCGTCGCCCGCCTATCTCGATGCGCACGGGCGCCCCGAGCATCCCAGCGAACTGTTGTCGCACGCGTGTCTGCGCGGGCAGTTCGCGAGCGGCGCGACGCCGACCTGGTACTTCGAGCGCGACGGCGAACTGCTGCAACTGAACCCGACCGGGCCGCTGCTGGTGCGGCCCGGCGCCGCGATCGATCTCGCGATCAGCTGCGCGGCCGCGGGCGTCGGCATCATTCATCTGTTTGAAGACATGCTGCGTCCGCAGCTCGACAGCGGCGCGCTCGAACCGATTCTCGAACCCTGGTGGCAGCGCTTTTCCGGGCCGTTTCTGTACTACCCGGGACACCGCCACGTCCCCGCGCCGCTGCGCGCGTTCGTCGATTTCCTGAAGACCGATTCACAGGCTTCCTGACGAATGGCGCGATCTGGCTCAGTGTTCCGGCCCGCATAACCGCGCAATCGTCGTCAGGAACAGATCCGCGCCGGTCGGCTTGAGCAAGCAGACATTCCATGGCTTCGATGCGATATTGGCCGGCGGCACGGCGGTGTGCAGCAGAATCGGCACGTTGACGAGTTGCGGCATCGACTTCAGCCGGCGGCAGAATTCGGCGCCGTCCATGATCGGCATCATCCAGTCCGTGACGATCAGATCGGGAACGTGCGCGGCCACGCACGCGAGCGCTTCGACACCGTTGCGCGCGCAACACACGTCATACCCTTCGCTTTCGAGAATCAGGCGCCAGGCGGCCAGAATTTCCGGTTCGTCGTCGACCAGCAGGATTGAACGCATCATTTTTCGCGGACCGAATGCGCAGTTTGTCTGATCAGAGTGCGCAAGACGTATTCCACGCGCATCAATTACGCGGATAATGTGCGGCATCGCCCGAACCTGTTGATCCGCTCGCCCGTCGGGCGGCGAAACGAGGGCCGTAGCGCCGCGAAGTCGATGTGACAGACCCGGCGCGTGCGTCCGTCCGTTGTAGAAACTTCTTCATTGCCGGATTCATCATGACCGACACACGCGTAAGCCCGCTGCGCGGCTTCGCCAGCTTCGTCAGAGCAGAGCAGGACCGCCTGACGAACCAGTGGATGCACGCCGTCGCCATCGACGCCGATCTCGTCGAAGCGGACAAGCTGACTTACCAACAACTCGCCGACCATCTGCCGGAAATTCTCGAAGGACTGTGCGCGGCGCTCGACATGGAAGATCTCGAATACGTCGAAACGTCGATCGAGCGCAACGCGAGAAAGCACGGCGAGGTCCGCTGGCGCCAGGGCTACCGGATCGAAGAACTGGTGCGCGAGCTGGATCTGTTCCAGCAGGTGCTCGCCGACGCGCTCGAGGAATTCGCCGGGCGGGAAAGCCGATTCACGCGCCGCCATGAAAGCCGCGCGCGGCGGCTGATTGCCGAAGCATTCAGCGTGGTCACGTTTGCGTCGATCAAGGAAGTGGTCAGCGAACGGGATCGCAAGATCGATGAATACACCGGCCAACTCGAGCGCGCGAATCACGCATTGACGGTGCAACAGCATCTGGTCGGCGAGCTGCACGAATCGCGGATGCAAATCACGCGCAGCGTCGTGCACGATCTGCGCAATTTCCTCAACGCTTTTTCGATCGCTTTGCAATTGATCGCGCGTGCGCCGTCCAAAGCGGAAACCGCGTTGACGCTCGCGAACCGCCAGGCCGCCGATATGAAGCAGCTTGTCGACCAGATGGTCGAATACTCGGTCGTGCTCGGTGACGCCGCGCCGCTCGAGCTCGAATCCGTCGATTTGCGCGAACTCTACGACGAACTCGTTGCGTCGACGCAGCCATCGATCGAGGCCAAGGGGCTGACGTTGCGTACCGCGTTCGACGCGGCGTTGCCGGCCGTTACGTCCAATCGGCTGAAGCTCAAGCAGATCGCGGTCAATCTGCTGTCCAATGCAATCAAGTACACGAAGTCGGGACAGGTCGAACTGCAGTTCATGCTGCGTGATGCCGGGCATTGGGCGATCCGCGTGTCCGATACCGGCGTCGGCATTGCGCCGGCGGACGCGGATCGCGTGTTCGATGAATTCGAACGTGCGGCCGGCGACGATATCCCGGGCACGGGGCTCGGCCTTGCGATCGTCAGGGAGCTATGCCGCGTGCTGGGCGGGCGCATTGACTTTACGTCAAGCGAGGGCGTGGGCACGACGTTCGAGATCCGGTTTCCAGTACAGACCTCTTCAATCGCATGATCCGTATCCAGACCGCCCGTTTCCCCGCACAAATCGATATCGTCCGAACCATCTTCCGTGAATACGCGGAGAGCCTGGGCATCGATCTCGGCTTCCAGCAATTCGACGATGAACTCGCCGGTCTGCCCGGCAAATTCGCCGCGCCGCAAGGCTGCGTGCTGCTCGCGAGTAACGACGATGGCGAGGTCGTCGGCTGCGTCGCGATGCGTCCGATAGACGAAACGATCTGCGAAATGAAGCGGCTTTATGTGCGCCCGGCCGGACGTGGTCTGCATGCGGGCCGGCAGCTCGCGACACGGATCTGCGAGGCGGCAAAACAGGCCGGCTACCAGCGCATGCGCCTCGACACGCTGCCGACCATGCACGCGGCACTGGCACTGTATGCGTCGCTCGGTTTCGAACCGATCGACGCTTACGTGTTCAATCCGATCCCCGGCGCGATTTTTCTCGAGTGCGATCTGACGCGGCAGCGCGAGCCGGCGGCGTAGTCACGCCTTAGTTACGCCTTAGTTACGCGTTAGTCGCCCGTTACTCACCGCGACACCGGGCCGCCACGAGCGACCGGCAGGCATTCACTCATCGCGCCGCCCTGCTCGCTCAAGCCACGCACGACCACCTCCGACGATTTACCGTCACGCCGCGCGAGTTCGGCAAGATCGAGCAAGGCCGCGTAGCGCGCGGAACAGTCGCGCGGTGTTGCACTCGTGTGATTCGTGTCGTGCAGGCCGCCATCCGCAGCGACGAATGCGTTGATCGCCAGCAGTGTCGCGATGACGATCGCCGCGAATACGGCGGCTTTGCAGACTGCGCGCCGTGGCGACGTTTCGAGCGGTGTGCGAAGCGCCACGCTATGCCGCGGTGCTGGCGTCGTGGCACTGCTTGCGTCACACCGGCGCGCACCAAGCACACGACGCAAGCGCAACGATTCGACGCAGCTTCTGATACGCATCGCCGCGCTCATCATCAGGCCCAGTGCGCCGGCACCCAGACGCGGCCAACCCAATGGCCCGGCACCCACACGGCCGGCCGCGGCGCGACATACACGGGGCGCGGTGCGACGTACACAGCAGGCGGCGGCGCATAGACGACCGGCGGCGGAACGTAGGCCGGCACCGGCGCCACAACCACCGCGGGCTTCGGCGGCACATACACGACCGGCGGCGGCACCACCACCGGCGCCGGCGCGACCACGACCGGCTTCGGTGCGACGACGACCGTCGTGCCGGTCGTCGTGCCACCCGCCACCACGACGCCGCCAGTAACAACCGTGCCGCTCGACGTCACCGTGTTGCCATGCGTGCCGGTGACGCTCGTCGATGTCGTCACGACGCCCGGTGCAACGCGCGTCGCCGTACCCGAGTGATAGACGCTGCCGTTATCGGGACCCGTCACGGTGCCCGAGCGCGAGCAGGTCGAGCCCGCGCAATTCGTCGACGCCGAATGGTTGTACGTGTTGCCGTTCGACCCCGTCACCGTGCCCGACGACGAATACTGACCCGGCGCGGTGCGCGTCACGTCGCCCGACGTGGTCGCCGTCTTGCCGTCCGGGCCGGTCAGCGTGCCGGTGTGCGAACAGGTGCCGCCCGCGCAGCTGGTGTCGCCCGAATGCTGCACCGTGTTGCCGTAGCGGCCGGTCGCGGTGCCCGAGTTCGAAAACTGGCCCGGCGCGGTACGCGTGACCGTGCCGGTGTTGCTCGCGAAGCCGCCGTAGGGGCCGGCGACGCCGCCCGTATGCGAGCAGCTGCCGCCGCCGCACGAGCCGTAGTGCGCGCCGTTATAGGTGCCGCGCGACGTGTACGCGGTGCCATGGCTCGACCACGCGAACGCCGATGCGCTGCCGAGTGCGAGCACGGCGGCGGCCGCGCCGAGTACGAGTTTGCGCAACGCGCCGCGCGCGCTGCAAAGGTCAGACGATGCTGCAACAGGAGCGGCGCCAGCCACATTGGCCTCGGCCTTCACGGAACCTGCGAATGAACGATTTTTCACGGTATGTCCTTGCTGGATTCGGGCCACTCGGGTCACTGCTGCGTGGCGACGAACGGACTATAGAAGGACCTGCCGGGCAAATCATCCGGGAAGATATGTCGCGCTATGTCATCGGGACGGAGGCCCGCTGGAGGGTTGCGGGACAAGGGTTTGCGGGCGTCGGGCGAGTACCGCGACATATTTCGACATAGTTTGCCGAGGGTGGACGGAGGCGAAATGACACAAATGCGGGGGACGCAAATGCGGAGATGAAAGCGTGAAGATGCAAACGCGGGCGCCGCTGCAGCGCCGCCCGCGGCTCGTCGCTTTCGTCAGATGTTCACTGCCCCGCCGGTGTCACCTGCACCGCCGCGGCCGACACGAACACCGCGTGCACGGTATCGCCGACCTTCACGTCGCTCAGATCGATGTCGGGCGCCGCCTGGAACGTTTGGGTCTGGTACGCGCCGCGCAATGTCACGAGGCGCTGCTTGCGATCGATCTTCAGCACGGTCGCGAGCACTTCAGTCTGACGCGCCGATTCGTAGCCGCCGGAAGCCGGCGTGTACGACTGTTTGTCGATCCGCTCGCGAATGCCCTTGCCGCTGACCTTCTCGGCCTTCGTCAGCAGCGCATTCTTGTAGAGCACATCGACACGATCGCCGACCTTCAACTGATCGAAGCCGGCGACCTGCTGGCTCACCAGCACGACCGCGACATTGCCGTGCTCGCCCTTTAATGTGAGCGAGCGGTTGCCTGGATCGATGCCGACGATTTCCGCCTTCATATGCACGGGCTGTACCGCGCCGAGCACCGCTTGCGCGGTACTCGCCATGTCATCCTGCGCGCGCGCCGGCTGGGTTGCGGTCATCGCCGCGATCATCAGCGCTGCGCCAATCGTCGCTGTCTTCATTTGCGTTCTCCTTGAGAAAGTATTCAAGCCGGCGTCGGCCCTCTCACTGCGCATTCGCTTCGCGCGGCGCACTGTTCGTGCCCGACGCGATGAATGCCCGCATCTTCAGAACAACTACTTCAAATGGTATGACGCGAATGATTGTACTCGTGCGAGGAATGCGGCTAGTCCGCTTTCGCGAGGCGAAAAAAAGCCCCACCGCCGAAGCGATGGGGCTCTGTTCTGGATGAAGCTCTCGAAACGCGGCGATGCACAGTACACGCGTCGAACCGCGTGCCGCGCCTGCCGCGCTAAAACGATTACACGCGCTCGATCGCGATCGCGATGCCCTGGCCGACGCCGATACACATCGTGCACAGCGCGAAACGGCCTTGCGTGCGCTGCAGCTGATACGTCGCGGTCGTCACCAGACGCGCGCCGCTCATACCGAGCGGGTGGCCGAGCGCAATCGCGCCGCCGTTCGGGTTCACGCGAGGATCGTCGTCGGCGACGCCGAGCGCGCGCAGCACCGCGATGCCCTGCGACGCGAACGCTTCATTCAGCTCGATCACGTCGAACTGATCGATCGTCATGCCCAGACGCGCGAGCAGCTTCTGCGTGGCGGGTGCCGGTCCGATGCCCATCACGCGCGGCTCGACACCGGCGGTAGCGACGCCCAGCACGCGGGCGCGCGGCACGAGGCCGAAGCGCTTCGCGGTTTCTTCGTTCGCGAGCAGCAGCGCGGCCGCGCCGTCGTTCACGCCCGATGCGTTACCGGCCGTGACCGTACCATCCGGACGCACGACGCCCTTCAGCTTCGCGAGCGCTTCGAGGCTGGTCTCGCGCGGATGCTCGTCCTGCGACACCGTGATCGGATCGCCCTTCTTCTGCGCGATCGTCACGCCGACGATTTCCTGCGCGAGCGTGCCGTCACGCTGCGCGCGCGCGGCCTTCTGCTGGCTGCGCAGCGCGAACGCATCCTGATCGGCGCGGCTGATGTTGTAGTCCGTTGCGACGTTCTCGCCGGTCTCCGGCATCGAGTCGACGCCGTACAGCTTCTTCATCAGCGGATTGACGAAACGCCAGCCGATCGTCGTGTCGTAGATCTCAGCCTGACGCGAGAACGCGCTGGTCGCCTTGCCCGTCACGAACGGCGCGCGGCTCATGCTTTCGACACCGCCCGCGACCATCAGCGCGGCCTCGCCCGACTTGATCGCGCGCGCCGCGATACCGATCGCGTCCATGCCCGAGCCGCACAGACGGTTCACGGTCGAGCCCGGCACGTCCTTCGGCAAACCCGACAGCAGCAGCGACATGCGCGCGACGTTGCGGTTGTCTTCGCCAGCCTGGTTCGCGCAGCCGTAGATCACGTCGTCTATCGCGCTCCAGTCGACGTTCGGGTTGCGCTCCATCAGCGCCTTCAGCGGCACCGCGCCGAGGTCGTCGGCGCGCACCGACGACAGCGAACCCGCATAGCGGCCAATGGGGGTGCGAATCGCGTCGCACAGGAATGCTTCGGTCATGAGATGCCTCCAGTTGAGATGCTGCGTGCGCCGCGCCGCTGCCGCCTTGCCGCGATCACGCGGATGCGATGCGCTGACGCATCGCCCGGCGGGCGGGTGCCAATGCACCAGGCGGCGGCACGGCGGCCGTCGCGTCAAAGCAGCTTAGCGCAGGTCGTGAACGATGGGCTCGCAAAGCCAATGATCGCGGTATTTGCGTTTCCTCAGCGAGCTCAAAAGTTCTTTACACGAACACTAGGTCATATATCGAACAAAACAGGCTCGATAATGGCGCGTGCGCGGAAGCATGTCAAGCACGGCCGGACCGATGCGACCCGATACCAGGGAATACGCGCAGCTTCGTGCAACGGACTTCAGCGCACCGCGATCCCCTCATCCTCGATATAGGCGCGGATCACATCCGCGAAGCTGCGCTCGCCGGTGAGCCCCAGCCGCTCGGCGCGCGACGTATCCCACGCACCCGGCCAGCTGCCGACGATCTTCTCGATGCGTTCATCCGGCTGCCGCGCGATGCGGCTCACCACCGCATCGCCCGCCACCTCGCGCAGCGCCGCGATCATCTCGTCGACACTGACCGAAATGCCCGGCAGATTCACCACGCGTTGCCGGCCGAGCGCGGCGCCGTCGAGTTCGAGCCCGGCGATCAGACTTTCAATCGCCTTGCGCGGCGACAGCAGCCACAAGCGCGTGGCCCCCGCGACCGGACATACCGCCTCTTCGCCATTCAGCGGCTCGCGAATGATGCCGCTCGCGAACGACGAAGCCGCCGCATTCGGCCGCCCCGGCCGCACGCTGATCGTCGGCAGCCGCAGCACGCGGCCGTCGACGAAACCGCGTCGCGAATAGTCGTTGAGCAGCAATTCGGCGATCGCCTTCTGCGCGCCATACGACGATTGCGGATTGAGCGCGGTATCGTCCTGCACGACGTCGGGCAGATCGCCGCCATACACCGCGACCGAACTCGTGAACACGACACGCGGCCGGTGCCCACGCTGTCGGCAGATTTCGAGCAGCAGGCGCGATGCATCGAGATTGATGCGCATGCCGAGATCGAAATCCGCCTCGGCCTGGCCACTGACGATCGCGGCCAGATGGAAAATCGCCGCAGTGTCGTCGGCGATCGCGCGTTCAAGCACGCTGCGCTCGGCAATATCGCCGACTTCGGTGCGCACGCGCGAGTCGCCGAAATCGTTGGCGCGCACGACGTCGAGCAACACCAGTTCGGAGATCGCTTGCGGCGCGCCATGTGGGTCTTTCAGCGAACCGCGCGCGAGCAGTTCGCGAGCAAGACGCTGGCCGAGAAAACCCGCGCCGCCGGTGATCAGTACTTTCATGGTTGCGTGTCCGTGATGGTTGAGGGTGGTGTGCGACGTTCAGTTCGCCGCGTCCAGATAAGGACGGATCCAGCCGAGCCCGGCCGAAGTCCCCGCGCGCGGCCGGTATTCGCAGCCGATATAGCCGTCGTAGCCGAGCGAATCGATCAGTTCGAACAGATACGGATAATTCAATTCGCCGATATCCGGCTCGTGCCGCTCCGGCACACCGGCAATCTGTATATGGCCGATGCCCGGCATATCGCGCCGCAGTTTCATCGCGAGATCGCCCTCGACGATCTGGCAGTGATAGCAGTCGAACTGCACCTGCAGATTCGGCGCGCCGACTTCCGCGCGGATCGCCTGCGCGTCGTCCTGACGATTGAGGAAATAGCCGGGAATATCGCGCGTATTGATCGGCTCGATGACCACGGTGATCTGTTCGGCTTGCGCCGCCTGCGCGGCATACGCGAGATTCTTCAGATAGACGTCGCGGTGTTTGTCGCGCGATTGATCGGCGGCAATCAGGCCCGCCATCACATGCAGCTTGCGATTGCCGAGCACGCGCGCGTAGTCGAGCGCCGTATCGACGCTACGCTTGAATTCGTCTTCGCGGCCGGGCAACGAAGCAAGCCCGCGCTCGCCTCGACTCCACTCGCCCGGCGGCGCATTGAAAAGCGCCTGCGTAAGCGCGTTTGCGTCGAGCCGCGCTTTCAATTCGTCTGCGCGAAACTCGTACGGAAACAGGAATTCGATCGCCTTGAAGCCGTCGCGCGCGGCTGCGGCGAAGCGATCGAGGAACGCGTGCTCGGTGTACATCATCGACAGATTGGCAGCGAAGCGAGGCATAGCGGCAACTCCTTGAAAAGCGGGTGATAGGCGTGCGGCAGCGCGGCTGCTACCAGCGAGTGTTAGGCGTGCGGCAGCGCAGCCGCTACCAGCGCGCGCCGAACGCGGCGCGCAGTTCTTCGATAGCGGATTCATCGAGCGGCGCGGGCCGCGGATTCGTCATCAGCCATAACCGCGCGGTTTCCTCGAGTTCCTCCAACGCGTACGACGCCTGCGCGACCGAGCGCTCCCACACCACCGGCCCCAGACGTTCGAGCAACACCGCGCGCACCTGGTCGGCAAGCGTCGCAATCTGCGCCGCCACTTGCGGATCGCCGGGCCGTCGGTAGCGAATCAGCGGCACGTGGCCCACTTTCATCACGTAGTACGGCGTCAGCGGCGGCAATACATCGGTCTCGCTCCACACACCGGCGAGCGTCAACGCAACCAGATGCGTCGAGTGCGTATGGACGATCCCGCGTGCGTCGCCATTGCGTTCATAGATACCGCGATGCAGCGCGAGCGTTTTCGATGGCCTCGCGCCCGACACCGCACGGCCATCGCTATCGACCTTCGCGATATCGGCGGGGTCGAGCCGGCCGAGGCATGCGTCGGTCGGCGTGATCAGCCAGCCGTCGTCGAGCCGCGCGCTGATGTTGCCGGCTGTACCGACCGTATAGCGACGTTGATAGAGGCTCGCGCCGACCGTGCAAATTTCCTCGCGCACACGTGTTTCAGATGAAAGATGGAGTGCGGGGGCGTCGCTCATCGTGCGTCTCCTTCAAGATGACGCAGTGCTTTTTCGAAGAAATCGGTCGTGCCGAAATTGCCGGACTTCAATGCGAGCGCAAGCGGTTCCGCGCCGGTCGTCGCGGTTGCCGGCACGCCCGGATCGATCTGCGCGCCGATACGCAGCGTGCGCACGTCGAGTGCCTGCACGACCGCGCCCGAGGTCTCGCCGCCCGCCACCACGAACTTGCGCACGCCACGCTCGCGCAGCCCGCGCGCGATCGATGCCAGCGTCGCCTCGACCAGCTGCCCAGCCTTGTCGACGCCGAGTTCGCGCTGCACAGCCTTTACTTCATCGGGCGATGCGGTCGCATAGATCAGCACCGGCTCCGCGCGATCGAGACTCGTCTGCGCAAACGCGAGCGCCTGATCGACGACGGGCTCGCCGCGCGCAGCCGCGAGCGGATCGACGCGAAACGCCGGCCGCGTCGCGCACCATGCGGCGACCTGCGCGTTGGTCGCTTTCGACGCGCTGCCCGCGAGCACCGCGGACAAGCCCTCGACGCGCGGCAATTGCGCGGCATCGCCGCGCTCGCCGAGCACACCGGCGCGCCGGAAGTTGGCCGGCAAGCCGAGCGCGATGCCGGAGCCGCCGGTGATCAATGCAAGTTCCGCGCATGCGCTGCCGAGCGTGTGCAAGTCGGCATCGGACACCGCATCGGCGATCGCAATGCGCACGCCGTCCGCACGCAACGCATCGAACGCGGCCTGCACGGCCGGCGCGCCTTGCGCAAGCGTGTCGTAACGCACGAGCCCGACTTTCGATGCGGTCTGCCGTTGCAGCACCCGCACGAGGTTCGCGTCGCGCATCGGCGTGAGCGGATGATTCTCCATGCCCGATTCGTTGAGCAGCGTATCGCCGACAAACAGATGGCCGCGAAAGATCGTGCGGCCGTTCTCGGGAAACGCCGGACACGCAATCGTGAACGATGCGTGCTCGGCAAACTCAGCGGACAGTGCGTTCAGCAACGCATCGGTCACGGGGCCGATATTGCCCGCATCGGTCGAATCGAAGGTCGAGCAGTACTTGAAGAAGAACTGCCGGCATCCTTGCGCGCGCAGCCAGTCGAGCGCGGCCAGCGATTGAGCGACTGCATCGGCGGCGACGATCGTGCGCGACTTCAGCGCGACCACCAGTGCATCGGCCTGGACCGTTTCATTCGACGCTGGCACGCCGATCGTCTGTACCGTGCGCATGCCGCCGCGCACGAGCATATTGGCGAGGTCGGTGGCCCCGGTGAAATCGTCGGCGATGCAGCCGAGCAGCGCGCCGTTCGTGCCGGCCTTCGTGCCGGCCTTCGTGCCAGCCGATTGTGTGCTTACCGTCATCACAGATGCTCCCGCTTATTTCGACGCCGGCAGTTCGATGCCGGGGAAAATCTTCACGACGGCCGAGTCGTCTTCGCCGCCGTGGCCTGCCGTCGACGCCATCATGAACATCTGATGCGCGGCCGCCGAAAGCGGCAGCGGAAATTTCGTGCGGCGCGCGGTGTCGAGCACGAGGCCGAGATCCTTGACGAAGATATCGACGGCGGACAGCGGCGTGTAGTCGCCCGCCAGAATGTGCGGCACGCGGTTCTCGAACATCCACGAATTGCCCGCGCTGTGCGTGATCACGTCGTATAGCGCAGCGGGGTCGACGCCTTCGCGCAAGCCGAGCGCCATCGCCTCGGCGGCCGCCGCGATATGCACGCCCGCCAGCAACTGATTGATGATCTTGACCTTCGAGCCCACGCCATGCGCGGTACCGAGCCGATACACGTTGGCGGCGATCGCGACGAGCACATCCTCGCAAGCGGCATAGGCCGCCGCCGGACCCGAGGTCATCATCGTCATCTGGCCCGACGCGGCGCGCGCCGCGCCGCCGGACACCGGCGCATCGAGCATCTGCAAACCGGCCGCTTCGACGCGTTTGCCCAGATCGATCGCGAACTCCGGCGCGACCGTTGCACTCGCAATTACCACGCTGCCCGGCTTCATCGCCGCAAGCGCGCCGTGTTCGCCGAACAGCACAGCTTCGGTTTGCGCGGCATTCACGACCAGCGTGATGACGACCTCGCACTGTGCACCCAGCTCGGCGGGATTCGCGCAGCCCACGCCGCCCTCGCCGACGAATGCCTGCAGCACGTCGTCGCGCAGATCGCACGCGTGAACCCGAAAGCCCGCGCGCAACAGCGAGCGCGCGACGCCGAGCCCCATGGCTCCCAGCCCGATGACACCGACATTTCTCGACATACATGACCTCGATCAAGTGTGCTGCGTTCGTCGTGTTCGGCGGGTGGCATGGCCCGCCGGTTCAACTTTGCGCGTAAGTCAAATCAGGCGATGCCCGCTTCGGCGAGCCGCCGCGCCGCGTTGTACAGATGCGTCTGCGCGGCGTCGCGCGCCGCGGTCGAATCGCCCGCGCGAATCGCCGCGGCAATCGCCGCATGCTCGTCGCGCACCTGGCGCGAAAAATCCTCGCGCAGCGCCTCGTTGCGGCGCGTAACGACCGTGCCCGCCTCCAGGTACTGATTGAGGAACGTCAGCGTCTTCAGAAAATAAGGATTACCGGTAGCCGCCGCGATGGCGCGATGAAACGCGACGTCTTGCGCGACGCCGTCATCGCCGTCGGCCACGGCCCGATCGATGTCGGCAAGCGCGGCGTCGATCGCCGTCATGTCGGCGGCGCTGCGGCGTAGCGCGGCTTCGGCGGCGACCTCGGCTTCGATCGCGCGGCGCAGCGCGAGAATCTGCACGACCGCGCCCGGCTCGATCGCCTCCGCGTAGTCGATCCGCAGCGGCCGGATCGCGCCGTGCCCCGCGACGAACACGCCGCTGCCCTGGCGCGGCTCGACCACGCCCTCGTTCTTCAGCCGCGAGATCGCCTCGCGGATCACCGTGCGGCTCACGCCGAACTGCTCCGCGAGCACCGCTTCGGTGGGCAGCTTGCCGCCGCGCGCAAACGTGCCCTTGTCGATCTGCTTGAGCAATTGCTGCGCAACGGTGTCGCTCAGCGCGCGCGCTGGAATCTTTTCGAACATGGCGATAGACGGCATCAGGCCGATTCAACTAGTCGGGTTATCGGGTCATCATACAAATTTGAGATAAGAATCGCATCCGCGCAAACCCTGGGATTTTTAAGCGGCCGTACATCATTTGGCGAAACGGAAGGCTTAAGCTATCGTCTCGCCTTTGCGCCACGTGCATCGCGAGGCAACGCGTCAACCAGCGCGAGCGTCGTGTGCATTCCTTCGAACGCATCCTTCAAGGTCCATGAGCAAAGCCCTGCCGCCGTCTTCCGCGCCGTCTTCCGCTGTGCCCGCCAACGCCGAATCGGCCGCGGAGAAACCGGGCGACTCATACGTGCAGTCGTTCGCGCGCGGCCTCGCGGTGATCCGCGCGTTCGATGCGACGCGCCCCGAGCAGACGCTCACCGACGTCGCCGCCGCGACCGGCCTCACACGCGCGGGAGCGCGCCGGATTCTGCTGACATTGCAGACGCTCGGCTACGTGGAAGCGGAAGGACGCCTGTTCCGTCTGACACCGAAGATTCTCGACCTCGGCTTTGCGTATCTGACTTCGATGCCGTTCTGGAATCTCGCGGAGCCGGTGATGGAAAGCCTGTCGGCACAAGTGCACGAAAGCTGCTCGGCGGCCGTGCTCGACCGCACCGAGATCGTCTACGTGCTGCGCGTGCCGACGCACAAGATCATGACGATCAATCTGTCGATCGGCAGCCGTCTGCCCGCGTATTGCACGTCGATGGGCCGCGTGCTGCTCGCCGCGCTCGACGACGAAGCGCTCGACGCGACGCTGAATCTGTCGCCGCTTCACGCGCACACGCCGCGCACTGTCACCGACAAGGAAGAGTTGAAGAAGCTGATCGCTCAGGTGCGCCGCCAGGGGTGGGCAATCGTCGATCAGGAACTGGAGGGCGGGTTGATTTCGCTATCCGCGCCGATCCGCAATCGCCAGGGGCGCGTGATCGCCGCGATGAACATCAGCGGCAACGCGCAGCGCAATTCGGCGAAGCAGATGGTGAAGGCGTTTCTGGATCCGCTGCAGGAAGCCGCGCAGACCGTCTCGGAGATGGTCGCGCGGCGCGGGTGACGCGGTGCAGGTGATGTAGCGCGCCTTATTGCGCCAGATACCGCTCCACCAGACGAGCCCAGAACGCCGCGCCGATCGGCAGGCTGTGGTCGTTGAAGTCGTAGTGCGGGTTGTGCACCATGCAGCCATCTTCACCGACGCCGTTGCCGATACGCAGGAATGTGCCCGGCCGCTTCTGCAGCATGAACGCGAAGTCTTCGCTGCCCATCAGGATGCCGGTCTGCTCGACCACCTTGGCGTCGCCGACCAGTTCGCGCGCAACCTGCACCGCGAAATCGGTCTCCGCGTCGCTATTAATCACGACCGGATAGCCTTCGATGTACTCGACGTGCGCCTTGCCGCCATAACTCGCGGCCTGCGATTCAGCCAGTTCGGTGATGCGCTTTTTCAGCAGCGCGCGCACTTCCGGGCTGAACGAACGCACGCTCAACTCCAGCTTCGCGCTACTTGAAATCACGTTGTTCGCGGTGCCCGCGTGCATCGAGCCGACCGTTACGACCGCCGGCTGCGACGGATCGACATTGCGCGCGACGATCGTCTGCAGCGCCATCACGATGCTGGCTGCCACCACCACCGGATCGACGGTCAGATGCGGACGCGCCGCATGGCCGCCGACGCCTTCGATCGTGATGATCGCCTTGTCGCCCGCCGACATGAACGGCCCCTTGCGAAACAGCAGCACGCCCGGTTCCGCGCCCGGATGATTGTGCAAACCGAATACGGCATCGCACGGGAAGCGTTCGAACAGGCCGTCGTTGATCATTTTCATCGCGCCGCTGTCGATGCCGCTTTCCTCGGCCGGCTGGAAATACAGATGCACGGTGCCTGAGAAATTGCGCGTTTCGGCAAGCCGTTGCGCGGCACCGAGCAGAATCGTCGTGTGGCCGTCATGGCCGCATGCGTGCATCTTGCCGTGCGTGCCGCTCGCATATGGCAGGCCGGTTTGCTCGATGATCGGCAGCGCATCCATGTCCGCGCGAATGCCGATGCTGCGCTTGCCGTCGCCCACCTTCAGCGTGCCGACCACACCGGTCTTGCCGACGCCGCGCGTAACCTGCCAGCCCCAGCTCTCCAGCTTGTCCGCGACCAGCGCGGCGGTTTGCACCTCTTCGTAAGCGAGTTCGGGATGGTGGTGAATGTGATGGCGAATCTCGCGCAGGCTCGCGGCGGCGGGTTCCAGATCGGACACTTCGGTCAGACGCGGGGTCTCGTTCATTTGTTTTGTTGCTCCAGGTTCAGAGGCCGGCAAGCGGGCGGCGAAAAAAAACGGCGAAAAAGGTATCGAACAGCCTCGCACTATAGCCACGCCGTCAGGTTCGAATAAGATGCTATTTTTTTCACCCTGATTAACAGGCTTTATATACGGGGTTTCCCTTATGAAGCTGCAACAGTTGCAAGCCTTCGTCGCCGCCGCGCATCACCGCAGTCTGCGGGCCGCCGCGCGCGAACTGGGCGTGACGCAGCCGGCCGTCACTCATACGATTCGTGAGCTCGAAAGCGCGCTGAATGCGGAACTGATGGTGCGCAGCGTGCGCGGCATCGAACTGACCGCATGCGGCCTCGCGCTGCTGCCGCGCGCCGAGCAGTTGCTGGGCGACATGCGCCGCACCGTCGAAGCCGTCGAACAGGTGAAGGGCGAACTGGCCGGCAAGGTCAGCGTCGGCACGATGCCGTCGCTCGCGCTGACCGTATTGCCGCATGCGGTATCGAACTTTCGCAACAAGATGCCGCTCGTGAATCTGCATCTGGAAGAAGTGACGGTGCCCGATGCGCTCGCGCGTCTGCGCAACGGCACGCTCGATCTCGCGGCGATCCATCACGTGCAGGCTCTGGATGCGGACCTCGTGCAGGTGCCCCTCTACTCGACGCAATTCGTCGTGACGATGCGCGACGGCCATCCGCTCGCGAATGTCACGCGTTTGCATCAGTTGCTCGACGCCGAGTGGATCGTAACGGTCGGTGCCGATCATTTCCCACACAGCGTGATGATGGCGATGTTCAGCGCGCATGGCCTGCCGGTGCCGAAGCGGATGTTGCGCGCGCCATCATCGTTTGCGGTGACGCTCGGGCTCGTGTCGCAAACCGACGTGATCGGTTGCTTCACGCAGCCGCTTGCGCAGATGGTCGCGCCGCTCGGCATCCGCGTCGCGCAGATCGAAGACGCGATGCCGAATTACGATCTGAGCATCATCTCGCGACGCGACCTGCTGCCGACGCCGGCGGTGCAGCAGTTCGTCGCGTGTTTGCGGCAAGCGACGCGCGACAGGATGGGCAGTGTGCAATAACGCGTGTCGGACGGCTTGTTGTTAGCGCACGCTTTTGCGTGCCTGTCAGACGCTCACGGATTCCTTCAACGCGGCGATCAACGCGAGCCCCGCGTCTTCGAGCGCGCCGGAATTATCGATGGTCGTGCAACGCACGCTATCGGGCAACGAAAACGGCGCGCGCCGCGCAAGCCGTGCCGCGACCTGCTCCGCCGATTCGCGCGCCCGCGCGCCGAGCCGCGCTTCGAGAATATGCGCGGCGGCGTTCACATGAACCACTTCCGCCCGCGGATAACGCGCGAGCGCATGCTGCACATACTGCCGCGAACCATTGACAACCACCGTGCAACCGCGCGCAAGCCACGCATCGAGTTCGATGCCGATGCCGTAGCGCAGCGAATGACTCGACCATTCGAGCGCAAACAGTCCCTGCACCGAGCGCGCGGCGAATTCCTCGACGCTTAGCGCGACATGCGCCTCGCCATTGCCGCTCGGCCGCGTGATGTAGCGATGCGCGAAAACGATCGGCTCACCGACGAGCCGCTGACGCGCGAATTCGAGCAGCGAATCCTTGCCCGCGCCCGATGGCCCCATCACATAGATCAAACGCCCTGTCATTGTCAGTTCACCTCGTTGCGCTGTTGTCGTTGCGATCAATTGCGATCATTTGCGATCATGCGCGGGGCGCCGCACTGCCGAACGGCAGGCGCTCCCACAACACGAACGGCTCACCCGGCGCCGGTTCGACGAAGAGCGCGGCCCGATCGATCGCGA
The DNA here is from genome assembly GCF_021390495.1 of Paraburkholderia sp. ZP32-5. Classification (NCBI taxonomy): domain Bacteria; kingdom Pseudomonadati; phylum Pseudomonadota; class Betaproteobacteria; order Burkholderiales; family Burkholderiaceae; genus Paraburkholderia; species Paraburkholderia sp. ZP32-5. The sequence goes on from NZ_JAJEJP010000002.1 coordinate 1,949,527, forward strand.
GCGGCCCGAGTTCGGTCGTGCGCTGCCGCCACCATGCGAGCAGCGTCGCGCGTTCGTTGGCATCGGCAAGCGAGTTGGACAGCGTCATATGAAAACGGAATTCGTCGAGCACGTACGGGTAACCCCATTGGAGCAGCAACGTACGTTGCCGTTCACTCAAGGGCGCGGCGAGCCGGCGTGCGAGATCGGCCGCCGATGGCTGCGCGCGCAACGTATCGAGCGATTGCAGCGCGCTCGCCGCGACTTCGCGCATACGCGCATCGCCATGCGCATCGGCGGGCCGCAACGCGACGAAATCGCCGAGCGTCGCGGCTTCGATCGGCAGCGCAAACGGCTGTTGCGTGAGCGCCCACGCACGCGCCACTTCGAGCACGTCTGCCTGCGTGATGCTGGCGTCGAGCCTGAACGGCGCAACCAGCGTGCCATGCCAGCCGTAGCGGCGCGGCGCATCGGTCAATGCCGCCAATGGACGCGTCAATCCCGGCAGTTGCGGTGGCACGCAATCCTTGCCGCTTTGCGCGTCGCGGCCGAGCCATGCGGAGCCTGCCTGCCACCACATCGATTCATGCGACGGCGCGTAGTAGACGGCAAAGCGCGCCTGTGCGTCCCACGCGCCGCTCACAGATCGTGCTCCACGAGCAGTTGCACACGATCCGCGGCGAAATGCGTGAAGCCGTATTTGACCGGAGTCCCCTGCATATCGACGTCGACGTTTTCGACCCACAGCACCGGCTGCTGACGATTGATGTTCAGGCGTCGCGCCACTTCGGGCTCGGGCAGCACGCTGCCGATACGGCTCCACTTGCGCAGATAATCGGTGACGCCGAATTCGGCCAGTGCTTTCGTCATGCCGCCGACCCGCTGCACCACGTCCGGCAAATCGGTGAAACGCATCGCCGGATACCAGCTGCGCGCAAATGTGAGCGGCACGCCGTCGGACTCGTTCAGCGATTCGATGCGATACACCGCGGTGCCGGCACGCAGCCCCAGCGCCTTCGCCACGCCCGGTTCGGCCTTCACGCGCGCGGCCGACAGCATCTTGCCGGCCGGCGCATGATGCTGCTGCCGCAGGTTTTCGGTGAAGCGCGTACGGCGGCCAATCGTATAGTCGATCGCACCGGGCTGCACGAACGTGCCGCGCCCCTGCTCGACGCTGACGAGACCGAGCGCGGCGAGGCCGAGCATCGCGCGGCGCACGGTATGGCGGTTGACGTCGAAGCGTTTGGCCAGTTCACCCTCGCTCGGCAGCCGGCCCTCGTCGCCGAAACCACTGGCCGCTATCTCGGCCGCGAGGATCTGTTCGATCTGCCGCCAGACGGCCACGCCCGCGCCGCGTTCGAGTGTCGTGGCCGGCGCCGCGCTGTCGTTCGATGTCATGGTGCTGTCATTCCCCCAGGTTCAAATGATCGCCATGAAGGCATTGTAGTGCGCAAGCCATGATGGAAATATGAAATGGCCGCCACACGCGGAATTGCGCGCAACACACGACTATAAACGTCTAGACGTTTAGATGAATAGATGGTTGAATGTCTACTCGCTGAATCGACAGGAATTCCGATGAGCGTCACCTCCCCCTCCTCTTCTTCCGCCGTGCCGTCATCGACCCGGCGCGCCTGGATGGCCGTGCTGGCCCGCACGCCGCGCGCCGACCTCGAAGCCGCGTTCGAGCATCTGTTACGCGACCTCCCCGCTCCCTCCTACGACTGGCTGCGCCCGCCTGAAATCGGTCTCGCGATGGTACGCGGGCGCATCGGCGGCAGCGGCGATCCGTTCAATCTCGGCGAAGCAACGGTCACGCGCGCGACGCTGCGCTTGCGTACCAACGATGGCGCGAATGCGACCGTCGGCGTCGCCTGTCATCTGGGCCGCGACCGCCGCCGCGCCGAACTGGCCGCGCTTGCCGACGCGTTGCTGCAAATGCCCGAGCATCACGATCGCTTGCATCGTCAGTTGATCGAGCCATTCGCCGCACGGCAGCAGGCACACCATGCGCAACAACGACAGGACGCGGCGTCGACGCGCGTCGAATTCTTTACGATGGTGCGAGGCGACTGATGGAAAGCGCACAGATTGCTTTATCGACGCTGACGCCGGGCTTCGCGGATCCGGTCCACGATACGCAGGCGGTCTTTCGCACGCTGCTCGATACGCTGTCGCGGCCGGGCACGATCGGCTTGATCGGCGACGTGCTGCCCGAGCCGCATCGCGCGCGCGCCGAACCCGCCGCGTTCGCGGCGCTGCTGACGCTCTGCGATTACGCGACGCCCGTCTGGCTCGCGCAACCCGACACCGCGCTCGCATCGGCGTTGCGCTTTCATACCGGCGCGCCCCTCGTCGATACACCGGCCAACGCCGCGTTTGCCTATCTGCACGATGCCGAAGCACTGCCGCCGCTGGAAAGCTTTGCGCCCGGCAGCGCCGAATCGCCCGAGCAGTCGGCCACGCTGCTGATCCGCGTCGATGCATTGACAGGCGGTGAACCGATCGCGCTGCGCGGCCCCGGCATCCGCGATACCGCGACGATTTCGCCAGTCGGCTTGCCCGCGCGATTCTGGCGCGAACGCGCGACGCTCGCGCCGCTGTTTCCATCCGGCATCGACTGTTATCTGGTTTGCGGTACGCGCCTGATCGGCTTGCCGCGCACAACTGAAGCAAAGGTGAACTGATGTACGTTGCAGTCAAAGGTGGAGAGCGCGCGATCGAAGCATCGTGGCGCCTGCTCGACAAGGCACGCCGCGGCGATACGCAAATCGCCGAACTCAGCGTCGCGCAGATTCGCGAGCAGTTGCGTCTCGCGGTCGCACGCGTGATGACCGAAGGCTCGATCTACGACGAAGAACTCGCCGCACTCGCGATCAAGCAGGCCGCCGGCGATCTGGTCGAAGCGATCTTTCTGCTGCGCGCATATCGCACCACGTTGCCACGCTTCGGCTATACGCGCGCCATCGACACCGAAACGATGCAGGTCGAGCGGCGCATTTCGGCAACCTTCAAGGACGTGCCGGGCGGTCAACTTCTGGGCGCGACCTACGATTACACGCAGCGTCTGCTCGATTTCGCGCTGCTTGCCGACGCTCAGCATGAAGCGACAGCGCTGTATGGCGATGCATCGACTCCGCGCGAAACACCCGCAACGGAGCCGATGCCGCGCGTCGTCTCGTTGCTCGACAAGGAAGGTCTGATCGAACAGGAACGTCCGACGCTCGATGGTACGGAGCCGGGCGATCTGTCGCGCGAACCGCTGGCCTTTCCGGCCAGCCGTGCGACGCGCTTGCAGAATCTCGCGCGCGGCGATGAAGGCTTTCTGCTCGCGATGGGTTACGCGACGCAACGCGGCTACGCGAATTCGCATCCGTTCGCGGGCGAGATCCGCTTCGGCACGATCGCGGTCGAGATGGATCTCGACGAACTCGATGGACCGGACCGCGCGGTCGATATCGGCGACATCGACATCACCGAATGCCAGATGATCAACCAGTTCGCGGGCAGCAGCACGGTAGCGCCGACCTTTACGCAAGGCTACGGCCTCGCGTTCGGCCACTCGGAGCGCAAGGCGATGGCGATGGCACTCGTCGATCGCGCGTTGCGCGCGGAAGAACTCGGCGAAACGCTGGCGTCGCCAACCCAGGACATCGAATTCATGCTGTCGCATAGCGATAACGTCGAAGCGTCGGGCTTCGTGCAGCATCTGAAATTGCCGCATTACGTCGACTTCCAGTCGGAGTTGGAACTGGTGCGGCGTCTGCGCGCGCAGCATCAATGCAACGACGAAGCCGGCGAGACCAGCGACAGGGAGCACGCAGCATGAACGCACCGGATACCGCTCTTTCTTCCGCCACGTACGACAGCGCCGCGCACGGCTACAACTTCGCGTATCTCGACGAGCAGACCAAGCGCATGCTGCGCCGCGCGCTGCTCAAGGCGGTGGCCGTGCCGGGCTACCAGGTCCCGTTCGCTTCGCGTGAAATGCCGCTGCCATTCGGCTGGGGCACCGGCGGCATCCAGGTGACGGCCGCGATCATCGGCAAACAGGACACGCTGAAGGTGATCGATCAAGGCTCCGACGAAACCACCAACGCGGTCAATATCCGCCGCTTCTTCGCGCGCACGACCGGCGTCGCGACCACGCGCCGCACGAGCGACGCGACGATCATCCAGACCCGTCACCGGATTCCCGAAACGCCGCTGACCGAGCAGCAGATTCTGGTCTATCAGGTGCCGATGCCGGAACCGCTGTACCGGCTCGAACCGCGCGTCACCGAATGCAAAAAGCTGCATGCGCTCGCCGACTATGGGCTCATCAGCGTGAAGCTTTACGAGGACATCGTGCATCACGGCAGCATCGCGACCACGTACGACTATCCGGTGATCGTCAACCATCGCTATCTGACGTCGCCGTCGCCGATCCCGAAGTTCGACAACCCGAAGATGCATATGAATGCCGCGCTGCAGCTGTTCGGCGCGGGCCGCGAACGCCGGATTCACGCGATTCCGCCGTACACCCATGTGCGCAGTCTCGACTTCGACGATCACCCGTTCGAAGTGCAGAAATGGCAGCACGCGTGCGCGCTGTGCGGATCGAAAGAGAGCTTTCTCGACGAGATGATCGTCGACGACGCGGGCACGCGCATGTTCGTCTGCTCGGATAGCGACTATTGCCACGAACGGCGCGATGGCGGTGAAATCGATAGCGCGACAGGCACCGAAGCGCAGCAGCCGCTGCCGCACCGCGCACGCGAAGGAGAATCCGTATGACGCCGCTGCTGAGCGCTCGCGCGCTCACCAAACAGTATGGCGGCCGCAACGGTTGCCGCAACGTCAGCTTCGATCTGTATCCGGGCGAGGTGCTGTGCATCGTCGGCGAATCGGGTTCGGGCAAGACCACGCTGCTCAACACGCTCGCGTTGAAGACCGAAGCCGATAGCGGCTCGCTGCATTACACCGCGTCGCACGGCGACGTGCTCGATCTGCGCGCGCTGTCCGAGCCGCGCCGCCGTCTGCTGATGCGCACCGAGTGGGGCTTCGTGCAGCAAAATCCACGCGATGGTTTGCGCATCGGCGTATCGGCCGGCGCGAATATCGGCGAGCCGCTGATGGCGGTCGGCGCACGCCACTATGGCGACATTCGCCGCACTGCGACGCAGTGGATGGAGCGCGTCGAGCTGGACCCTACCCGTATCGACGAATTTCCCACCGCGTTTTCGGGCGGCATGCAGCAGCGTTTGCAGATCGCGCGCAATCTCGTCACCGGTCCACGGCTCGTCTTTATGGACGAACCGACCGCCGGCCTCGACGTGTCGGTGCAGGCACGTCTGCTCGATCTGTTGCGCACGCTGAGTTCGACGCTGCATCTGTCGGTGCTGATCGTTACGCACGATATCGGCGTGGCGCGTCTGCTCGCGCATCGGTTGATGGTGATGCAAGCCGGCGAAGTCGTCGAAGCCGGCTTGACCGATCAGGTGCTCGACGATCCGCAGCATCCGTATACGCAAACGCTGGTTTCCTCGGTTCTGCCGGTTTGAGGCTCATCATGCAATCCACTGAAACAGGCGCCGAACCCGCTTTCGCCACCAACCCGGCGCTGATGCTGCGCGCCGCCGGCATCGGCAAGACCTTTACGCTGCACGGCCAGGGCGGCGTCCAGATCGAAGCGCTCGCGGACGTATCGCTCGACGTCGAGCGCGGCGAATGCGTGGTGCTGGTCGGGCCGTCGGGCGCGGGCAAGAGCACGCTGCTGCGCTGTCTGTATGGCAACTATGTCGCGAGCGCGGGTTCGATCGATATCCGCGATACCAGCGATGATGGCCAGCCGGTGTCGATCACCGGCGCGCAACCGCGCGACGTACTGCGTTTGCGCCGCAATGTCGTGGGCTACGTGAGCCAGTTTCTGCGCGTGATCCCGCGCGTGCCGACGCTCACGCTCGTCGCCGAGCCGCTGCTGTTGCACGGCGTCCCCGAGCACGAAGCGCGTGAGCGCGCCGCCGCGCTGCTCGCGCGCCTGAACGTGCCCGAGCGGCTGTGGGCGCTCGCGCCCGCGACGTTTTCCGGCGGCGAACAGCAGCGTGTGAATATCGCACGCGGCTTGATTGCCGAGCATCCGTTGCTGCTGCTCGACGAACCGACCGCGTCGCTCGATGCGCAAAACCGCGACACGGTGGCCGAACTGATCGTCGATGCGCGCGAGCGCGGCGCGGCGATCGTCGGCATCTTCCACGACGAGGAAACGCGCAACAAGGTGGCGACCCGTCGCATCGAACTGCGGCCGCCACGGCGCCATTAAGCGCGATCGAGCGCGCTTGACACAAAGCGGCGCCACACTGATACAAAGCCCGACTGACTACGGAGCAAGTCGAATGTTGATCAGCAATGCTCGCGTCGTGACGCGAGACGAAGTATTCACCGGCGTGGTACGCGTCGAGGACGGCGTGATTCGCGATATCGAACGCGGCGCGACTTCCGCGCGCGATGCCGAAGACTGGGACGGCGACTATCTGCTGCCTGGCCTGATCGAATTGCACACGGACAACCTCGAAAAGCATCTGGCGCCGCGTCCGGGCGTCGAATGGAACACCGACGCCGCGTTCGTGATTCACGACGCGCAGGTCGCCGCGGCCGGCATCACGACCGTCTTCGACGCGCTCGCGATCGGCACGCGCTGGAGCGTCGGCGTGCGCGGCCGCGACACGCAGACCCGATGCGCGGATTCGTTGCAACGGCTCGCCGCGCGTCAATTGCTGCGCGCCGAGCACTTTCTGCATCTGCGCTGCGAGGTCGCGACCGCCGATGTCGTCGAGGTCTTCGATTCGTTGTGCGAGCACCCGCTGCTGCGGCTCGTATCGGTGATGGATCACACGCCCGGCCAGCGTCAATGGCATGACCGCGAGCAATGGCGCCGCTACCAGGAGCGCAACGGCAAGATGACCGACGAACGCGTGGCCAGCGCACTCGCCGAACTCGCGGTCGAACAGGAACGTTACGCGGATGCGCACCGTCACGAAATCGTGTCGCGCTGCAAGACGCTCGGCATTCCGGTCGCGAGTCACGACGACACGCTGATCGAGCACGTCGAACAGGCGAAGTCCGAGGGCATCGTGCTGGCCGAATTTCCGACTACGCGTATCGCCGCCGAGGCCGCGCGCGAGCACGGCATCGCGACGATCATGGGCGCGCCGAACGTGGTGCGCGGCGGCTCGCACTCGGGCAACGTATCGGCTCTGGAACTCGCGCGCGCGGACCTGCTCGACATTCTGTCGTCGGACTACGTGCCGTCGAGTTTGTTGACCGCGGTATTCGATCTGGTCGAAAAAGCCGATTGGACGCTGCCGCGCGCGATGTCTACGGTTTCGGCCGAGCCGGCCCGCACAGCCGGTTTGACCGACCGCGGCGCGATCGAGCCAGGTTTGCGCGCGGACCTCGTACGCGTGACGATGCTCGGCGCGCTACCGGTGCCGCGCGCGACGTATCGGGGTGGCGTGCGGATCGTTTGAACGGGCTGTGGCCTACGCGGGATGTGCGCCGGGCTTACCGTATTGGATTGAATAAGCGCGAGCGGCCCGCGTCAGGCAGTCGGCTCCGCTTCGCGCCCTTCCACACCGGCTACCGCGCCTTCCGCGGCACGTGCGCGCGCTGCGTCGTTTCTCGCGGCCTCTCCGGTGGCTTCGGCGTCCCGCGCATCCTGCACCTCACCTGCCTCGCCGGCCTCATCAGCCTCATCGGCAGATTCATGCTGACGCGCGTCGCGCAGATCCCGATAGCGCAAATACGCGCACCGTCCGCCCGATTTCGCCGCATACATCGCCGCATCGGCATTCAGCAGCAGTTCCTCGGCATTGCCGCTATCGTGCGGGAATTCGCTGATGCCGATGCTCGCGCCGACCGTCATGCTGTCGCCGTCGATCGTCAGCGTTTCGTTCAGCGCATCCATGATGCGCGCGGCGATCGTCGGCGTCTGCTCTTCGATGCGCTCCCCCTCGATCAGCACGATAAATTCGTCGCCGCCGAGCCGCGCGACCACATCGCCGGAATGAAGCACGTGCTTCAGGCGACCCGCGACCGCAACCAGTACCTTGTCGCCGACCGAGTGACCGAACTGATCGTTGATCTGCTTGAAGCGGTCGAGATCGACGAACAGCACCGCGAGCCCGTCGTGATGCCGCTTCGCATTGACGATCGCGCTCTCCAGCTTCTGCATGAACAGCATGCGGTTCGGCAGCCCGGTCAGCACATCGTGCGAGGCCAGATGCGCGAGTTCGCTCTGCTTGCTGTGCAGCGTATCCATCTGCGCGCGGATTTCGCGCCGCAGCCGGTCGAAGCAACGCGCCAGCACGCCGATTTCATCCGTGCGTTTGAGCGGCAACGTGTTCATCGCGTGGTCGGCGAACTGATGGGTCGCCGCATACGCGAGCAGATGCAGCGGCTTGGTCAGCGCCCGCGCGAACAGAATCGCCAGCAAGACCGACAGCGCGCTGAAGACGAGCACCATGCGAATGATCCGCGTGCCGAGCTGATGCGCGCCGGCCAGCACATCTTCGAGCGGCTTCGCGAGACCGAGCACGATAAAGCGGTTGCCCTCCGAGCCGCTGAACGGGCGGCGCACGAACGCGAGGACCTGCCCGTCCGCCTGACGCGGGCTCGCGAGCCCGTTAGCCAGCACCGAACCCCGAGTCTGGTCGAACAGCGGCTTCGTAACCGGGAAGCTGTCCTGCATCAGCACGCGCCGGCCGCGGTCGAAGCCAAAGGTTTTCGACGGATCCGGATGAATCAGGAAGTCGCCCCATTCATTGGCGAGATAGACCTGGTAGTCGCTCGGCAGATCGCTCTGCAAGCGTCGCAGCATGCCGCCCAGATCGATATCGATCACCACGACGCCGACCACCGTGCCGTTCGCGTCGGCGATCGGCGTGCCGAGGCGCAACGTCGGTTTGCCCTGCGCGGCGTGCGTACCGTATTCATGATTGACGCCGATCGGCGACGTATAGATACGGCCCGGCGCGAACGTCAGCGTATCGAACACATAGGCGAACTGGCCTTTTTCCTGCAGATCGTCGCCCTCCACGCGCACCAGACCATCGCGGTCGCGATCGAAGCGGATCAGTTCGAGCCCATGATGCTGGCGCGTAATCAAGCGCACCTGCAGATATTCCGGGTGATGCATCATGAAGCTCGAATACACCTGCGCCAGACGTTCACGCGTCGGGTTCCGGCCCATGCCGTCGTCGCTCTGCGCGACGCCCACCGAAGACGGCATCGTCGCGAGCACGAGTGCGTCCGCCGCAACGTCGTCGATCGAAACCGCAATGCGCTGGCCGAGCAGTTCCGTCGACGTCAGCAGGCTGCGCTCCGCTTCGTTGACGAGCATCGTGCGATTCGCGCGATACGCGTAGTAGCCGGTCGCGCCCGAAGCGAGCACGCCGATGCAGGCGAGCAGCACCGAGAGCTTGAAGGTCAGGCCGCGCCGCCACTTCATCAGAAGCGCCCCGAGCGGTCGCCCGACACGATCCGCGTCCACAGATCCTCGCGCCGCTGGATGTCTTCGACCGGGCCGATCCAGACGATATGCGCATTGGCACTCGTTTCCGCCGGCTCCGTCAGCGTGTTCGCGAGCCCCTGGCGTTGCGTGAGCAGTGCGCTGACGCTCGGTTCGAGCATGTAGTTGATCCATTCGAGCGCGAGCGGTTTATCGCTCGCCGCGCGCGTCATCGACCAGCAATCGAGCCATGCAAGCACGCCTTCATCGGGAATCACGTAGCCGACGTCGGCGCCCGCGCGGCGCAGCAACTGAAGCTGCTGCGTGCCGTAGTTGCCGAACATCAGCGCGACCTTGTGCTGAACGAAGAACGCGGTCGCCTCTTCCGGCAGCGTGTAGTACGTAAGCAGGTTGCGGCGCAAATCGACCAGCTTGTGCGCGATCGCGCGCATCTGTTCGGGGTCGAGCTGGAACGGATGCGGATAGCCGAGCGCGAGCGCGGTGAACGAGAAGTTGTGCTGCGCGCTGTTGAAGTCGAGCACCTTGCCGCGATAGCGCGGGTTCCATAATTCACGCATCGAGTGCGGCGCGACCGGAATCTGCTTGCGATCGTAGATCAGCCCCATCGTCGAATACGTGAACGGAATCGCGTACACGTTGCCGCCCGAGGTCAGCCCATGGATCGAGCCGAGCGCCTGGAAACGCGGCAATTGCCGGCGCGTATTCGGCAGCTTCGTCAGATCGAGCGGGGCGAGCAGATTCGCGTCGGCGTAGCGGCTAATTTCGGCGGTGTTGGCGGCGAGCACGTCGAACCGCGGCGCGTCCTTGTTATGCATCTGCGACCACAACGCCTCGTCGGAATCGACCAGCGTGACTTCGACCTTCGCGTCATAGCGCGTTTCGAATGCCTTGACGACATCGGGATCCGCATAGCCGGGCCACGCAAGCACGCGCAGCACTTTTTCGGCGGCCGCGGCGGGCCTTGCGACGCCCAAACCGGCGCAAAAAAGCATGCCGATCAAAAGCGGCAAAAGCGCTGAAAAAACAATGGATAAAGCAGCCGCATAAAAACCGGCGCCAGACACCGACAAAAATGTTGACGGAAAAATACTAAAAACGCCGCGGCGCAATAACGGAACGCGCACCGGGGAAGATACGACTGGAATTCGCCGTTGAAAAACCTGCTTACAACAGTTCTTTTCATCCACCATCAACATCGTGTGCATGGATAACACCGTTTAGCAGAAGGCCTTTTTTGACCCGGCGCAAACGCGCGGCAGTTTAAATCGACGGCTACCCGGCGACTTTCTTCAGACCGATACGCCGGATGCGAAGCCACCGGCGACGAACACACGGAGCAACGATGATAGCGCCAAAGCCCGCATTTTTTTGCCCCTGTCGAAATGGTTTCGAAAAAAATCTCCGACGCCGGTTATAACGGGTAATACGCGGATGAGCGCGGTGTCGTTAATTAACGGCAGCTTATCCAGAATCTTTAACTGCCCGGTTTCGCTCCAGTTCACAAATGTACGCCAATCGTAATCCCCGAAAAAAATCCTTGAATATGCGCTGATTACGCGCGCGGCCTTGATTTTTATGGCTTTCCCATTACGGTCCCATTACGCAAACACCAGACGGCGGTGTACGATTCGAGCCACACCGATTCGCACGCGGCGAAACTTTAGAGGACCTCCTCGCTTGCCATCCGGTGTTTTACTAGCTTCCCAATTTTTTTGAACTGATAAGCTTGCCCCGCGCTGTTGGCCACTCCGGCCGGCAGCATGAACGAAGCCCGTCGCGAATCGCGCCGGGCCACCTGCGGCGGCACAACCGCCGCGGGCGTAATTGAACTACACCGAGGAGTAAAAACAGTGAAAAAACTGCTAGCGGCTTTGACGGTTGCTCTGATTGCCACCGTCTCGATTGGCGCACACGCTAAAGATTGGTCGACGATCCGTTTTGGCGTTGACGCCAGCTATCCCCCGTTCGAGTCGAAAGGCGCGGACGGCAAGCTCGTTGGCTTCGATATCGACCTCGGCAACGAAATCTGCAAGCGCGTGGGCGCGAAGTGCGTGTGGGTCGAGAACGACTTCGACGGCATGATCCCGGCGCTGAAGGCGAAGAAGTTCGACGGCGTGCTGTCGTCGATGTCGATGACGCCGCAACGTGCCGAACAGGTCGCGTTCTCGTCGAAGCTGTTCAACACGCCGACGCGCCTCGTCGCGAAGAAGGGTTCGGGCATCCTGCCGACCGCTGATTCGCTGAAGGGCAAGTCGGTCGGCGTCGAACAGGGCACGATCCAGGAAACCTACGCGAAGACCTACTGGGAGCCGAAGGGCACCAAGGTCGTGCCGTATCAGAACCAGGACCAGGTCTATGCCGACCTGATCTCGGGCCGTCTGGATGCAGCACTGCAAGACGCGGTGCAGGCTGAGCAAGGCTTCCTGAAGACGCCGCGCGGCGCGGGCTTCGACTTCGTCGGCAAGAACCTCGACGATCCGAAGATCCTCGGCAATGGCGCGGGCATCGGCATGCGCAAGGAAGACACCGATCTGAAGGCGAAGGTCGACAAGGCGATCGCCGACATGATCAAGGACGGCACCTACAAGAAGATCGAACAGAAGTACTTCGACTTCGACGTGTACGGCAGCTAAATCGGTCGAGCACGCCGCACGGCGTGCCGGCTGATCTGATTGCCCCAAAACGGGCTCCGCGTCGCGGGGCCCGTTTTGTTTTGGTCCGCGCGCAAGCGGGCATCGCGAGCCGCGTTGCTGGGTACATCGCGGTCCAGATTCGGCTAAGATCGTGCGACACGCGGGACTCATGACACCACCCCGGAGACAATCCCGCAGCGCGCCACCCGCCCGGATATCCCCCGGTCGAGCCTGAAACCGGCCCGTCGCGGCGCGCATCTTTCCCCATGCAATCAACTACATAGCGCGGCTCACTACACTGAACCGCGAAGCCAAAAATCATGCAAACGCAAAATCATCCGCTGATCGCCCCATCGCTTGGCACCGCCCGCAGCCTGACGAGTTTTCACTACGGTCCCAGCGGCGGACAGAAGATCTACATCCAGTCGTCGCTGCACGCGGACGAGCTGCCCGGCATGCTGGTGTCGTGGGCACTGCGCCGCAAGCTCGCCGCGCTCGAAGCCGCGGGCAAGCTGCGCGGCGAAGTCGTGATCGTGCCGGTGCCCAATCCGGTCGGCCTCAATCAGCATCTGCTCGGCCATCTGATGGGACGCTTCGAAACCGGCACCGCGCAGAACTTCAACCGCAACTTTTACGACCTCGCGGCGCTCGTGCTGCCGGTCATCGAATCGCGTCTCAGCGGCGACATCGACGCCAATCGCAGCGCGATTCGCGCGGCGATGCGCGAAGCGCTCGACGCGCAGGAACCGACCACCGAACTCGCATCGCAACGCCTCGCGCTGCAGAAGCTGTCGTACGACGCCGACGTGGTGCTCGATCTGCATTGCGACTGGGAAGCCGCGATGCACATCTATACGAACCCCGATCTGTGGCCGGACGTCGAGCCGCTCGCGCGCTATCTGGACGCGAAGGCATCGCTGCTCGCGCTCAATTCGGTGGGCAATCCGTTCGACGAGATCCACAGCTTCTGCTGGTCGGATCTGCGCGGCCGGTTCGGCGAGCGCTTCCCGATTCCGAACGGCGGCATCTCGGTCACGGTCGAACTGCGCGGCCAGCGCGAAGTGTCGTACGAGTACGCGGAGCAGGACTCGCAGGCGATCATCGAATATCTGACCTCTCGCGGCGTGATCGACGGCGAAGCGGCCCCGCTGCCGCCGCTCGAATTCGCCGCGACGCCGCTCGCCGGCACCGAGCCGCTGGTCGCGCCGATCAGCGGCGTGCTCGTGTACCGCTGCGAAGTCGGCACCTGGGTCGACGCGGGCCATCCGATCGCGGACATCGTCGATCCGTTGACGGACCGCGTCGTCACGATCAAGAACAGCGTGGCCGGCGTGCTGTACGCGCGGCATCTGGCGCGCTTCGCGACCGCCGGGCTCGAGTTCGCGCGCATTGCCGGCGCGAAGGCGTTCAGAAGCGGTTCGTTGTTGAGCAATTGACACATAGCCGGCGCACAATTCGCGCAACTGACGCGCCATGCAGTCGACCGGAAAGCTGATCCGACCAACTGCGAAAGAAAAATGGAAGCCACTCGTTTAAACACGTAAGCGAATCCATTGATTGACAAAAAAAATCGCCTACCGCCCGGTAGGCGATTTTCTTTTATGCAACCGAAGAGCCGCACCACGCCACGCGCTCCGCAACGCTGCGCGAAAGACCCCCACTGTTCACTCGTCTCCCCTCTGTGCCGCAACACCCCGCAAGCAAGCACATTCTTCCGTGACAGGTCCTCCAACTCGGCAAATGTGTCGCATCGGCACGACAATTCTTCAAAAAATTCTATCTGTCACATAGCATTCGCAGCGCCCGCTTAAATTCCCGGCCATCGCGCGACATTGCCGAAGAGCAACGCGTCGCGATCGCCTAATTTCCTAACTGGAGAGTGTTTTGAACAAGAAAATCCTGACCGCCGCTACGTTTGCCGTTTTCGCGAGCGCCGCTCACGCACAAAGCAGCGTCACGCTGTACGGCATCATCGATGCTGGTATCAGCTACGTGAACAATTCCAAGACGGCTACCGGCCATGACAACCTGACCAAGTACGACGACGGCGTCGCGCAAGGCAGCCGTTGGGGCATCAAGGGCCAGGAAGACCTGGGCGGTGGCCTGAAGGCGCTGTTCACGTTGGAGAACGGCTTCAACAGCGGTAACGGCACGCTTGGCCAAGGTGGCGCGATGTTCGGCCGCCAGGCTTATGTCGGTCTGTCGAAGGACGGTATCGGCTCGCTGACGTTCGGTCGCCAGTACTCGTTCACGACCGATATCCTCGGCAGCAACTACTCGACCGGTAACCTGACCGTCGCGGGTAACTACGCTTACCACATCAACGACGTCGACCAGCTGACGTCGAGCCGTATCAACAACTCGGTCAAGTTCAGCAGCGCGAACTTCTCGGGTCTGACGTTCGGCGCAATGTACGGCTTCTCGAACCAGGCTGGCGAATTCGCAGGCTCGAATGCAGTCGGCACGACGGCGGGTTCGTCGCGCGCATACAGCTTCGGCGCGAACTACGCGAACGGCCCGTTCTCGGTCGGCGCTGCATACACCGACATCACCTATCCGGGTCAGGCAACGCCGGCATTTTCGACGTCGCTGGCTAACTTGTCGTTCAGCGTGCGCGATCTGCGTGCATTCGGCGTCGGCGGCCGCTACTCGATCGGCCCGGCTACGCTGTGGGCGTTGTACACGAACACCCGCCTCGAACAGATCACGGGTCCGTCGGCAACGTTCAGCGCGTACGAAGCAGGCGCGAAGTACGCGATCACGCCGGCTATCACGGCAGGCGCTGGCTACACCTACATGCACCTGAACAACAGTCTCGGCCACTGGAACCAGGTGGACCTGAGCGCCGACTACGCACTGTCGAAGCGTACGGACGTGTACGTGCTGGGTATCTACCAGGACGCATCGGGCCACAACCTGCAAGCGCAGATCGGTTCGAGCACGAGCTACTTCAGCACGTCGGGCGTTGGTGCTGACGACCAGCTCGCATTCCGTGTCGGTATCCGTCACAAGTTCTAAGCGGCTTGTTGCCGGTGGGGAACGCTTGCGTTCCTCGCTGGACCGCTTTGATGCGAAAACGCCCCTACGTGGGGCGTTTTTTTGTTTTGACGCGCGTTTTTTCGCGCGATGCGTTTGTATCAAATGCGTTCGTATCAATCGAGCAGCGCCGGATCGTCGATCGCGCCGGTCAGCAGTTCGACGAACGCCTGCATCACGCGCGGCAACGTGCGGCCCGCCATCGTCTGGACCTGCAACGTACGCTGATGAAGCTCCGGGTTACTGATCGGGATCGCCGCGAAGCCATCCGTGCCGAGCCGACCGCGCACGGTCAACAGGCCGGTGATCGTGACCGCGTCGGTGTGCAACACGAAATTCTGCAGCGCCGCGTGATAGTTGCTGACGAACACCGGATCGAACACGAGCCCTTCGAGACTGCACGCGATATCGAATAGCTGACGGATCGTCACCGTCGGGCCGCTGATCGCGAGCGGCCATGGCAGCAGATCCGCGATCGACACCGAATCGCGCGCACCGAGCGGATGATCGTGGCGCACCAGCGCGAAGATCGGCGCGCGCTGCGAATGCACGACATTGATGTCCGCCTCGGGTGCCATGCTGAAGCACACCGCGATATCGGCGGTACCGTCGCGCACGCGTTGCGTCGCGATCGACGGCGCGGACACGTCGAGCTGAAAATGCGTGGCGGGATGCGTCTTCAGAAACCGCGCGAACACCTGCGGCAAGAAATGCGGCGCGATGCCTTCCGAACTCGCAATGCGAATCGTCGCCCGCCCGCCGTTGCTCAAACCGCGAATCTCTTCGGTCACGCGTTCCGCGTCGAGCAGGCTGCGCCGCGCGTAATCGGCGAGCAGCCGGCCCGCATCGCTCAACACCATGCCGCGAGGCCGCCGCTCGAACAGCGCGGCGCCGACCTCCTCTTCCAGTTTCGCGATCTGCCTGCTCAATGCGGACACCGCGACATACAGGTTGCCCGACGCCTTGCTGAGCGAACCGCTGCGCACAACTTCGAGAAAGTAGCGCAGCGCGGTGTTATCCATCTGAGTCATCACAATTCCGCTTTGCCGTTTCGGCAACGATATCTGCCAAATATTGTAATTGTCTAGAAATATCGGCCACGCCAAGATCCTGACAAAAGAAGCGCCCCACGCCGCGGCTGAGACACCGCCGGCACACCCTACACGCCGCCACAGGACTTCGTCATGAGCACAGACTCCGCCACCACGGCCGACACGATTGCCCAGCATGCGTCGCGCTCAAGCATCTCGCGTCTGATCCTTGCCACCTCGATCGGCAATGCGCTCGAGTTCTACGACCTCGTCGTATACGGCTATTTCGCGGCCATCCTGTCGCGCACGTTCTTTCCGGTCCACGACCGCACGGTGTCGTTGCTGCTTGCGCTCGGCACGTTCGCGCTGTCGTATCTCGCGCGGCCGGTCGGCGCGCTCGCGCTCGGCTCGTTCAGCGACCGCAAGGGCCGCAAGGCGTCGCTGACTCTCTCGATCGCGATGATGACGCTCGGCACCGGCATGATCGCGCTGATGCCGTCGTATGCGACGATCGGTGTGCTCGCACCGATCGGCGTATTCGCGTCGCGGCTGTTGCAGGGCTTCTCGGCCGGCGGCGAATTCGGCAGCTCGACCGCTTTTCTGATCGAACACCAGCCGCAACGCAAAGGCTTTATGGCGAGCTGGCAGTTCTCGAGCCAGGGCGCGAGCACGCTGCTTGCGTCGCTGTTCGGCGCGGTGCTGACCGGTGCGCTCACGCAAACGCAACTGCAGGAATGGGGCTGGCGCATTCCGTTCCTGTTCGGTCTGTTGATCGGCCCGGTCGGTTTATACATTCGCCGCCGCATCGACGAAACGCCGGAGTTCGAACGCGCGGAAAAATCCGCGGCGCCGGTGCGCGAACTGCTAGCGTCGCAGAAGGAAGCGGTGATCGTGTCGATTGGCGCGCTCGTGCTGACCACCACCGCCAACTACATGCTGCTCTATATGCCGACGTATGCGGCGCGCCAGCTCGGTCTGTCGCCGTCGTCGGGTTTTATCGCGACGCTGGCGGCCGGCCTGATCATGATGGTGCTGACGCCGCTCGTCGGTCATCTGTCCGACAAGGTCGGGCGCGTGCGCATCATGCTCGGCGCCGGCGTGCTGTTTTTCGTAACGGTCTACCCGGCCTTCGTGTTGATGAACGCGCATCCATCACTTGGCACCTTGCTCGCCGCGGTCGTGTGGGTCGCGCTGCTGAAGACCACCTACTTCGCGCCGATTCCCGCGCTGATGTCCGAACTGTTCCCGACTCGCACCCGTACGACCGGCATGGCGCTCGGCTACAACATCGGCACGACCGCTTTTGGCGGCTTTACGCCGCTCGCCGTCGCCGCGCTAATCGCGGCGACCGGCAACAATCTCGCGCCGGGGCTTTATCTGATGCTCGCGGCCGTACTCAGCCTTTTCGCCGTAACGTGGGCGCGCGTGCGCCTGCATGTGCGCTAGAACCAACAGGACCTTCTCGATGCAAGACCGTTTGCAGCAAGCCGTACAGTTCTCCGTCGATCACGAATCGCTTTGGGATCGCCATGTGGATGGCGCATGGGGCGT
Organism: Paraburkholderia sp. ZP32-5; assembly: GCF_021390495.1. Classification (NCBI taxonomy): domain Bacteria; kingdom Pseudomonadati; phylum Pseudomonadota; class Betaproteobacteria; order Burkholderiales; family Burkholderiaceae; genus Paraburkholderia; species Paraburkholderia sp. ZP32-5. Next base: position 1,967,265 of record NZ_JAJEJP010000002.1, read on the forward strand.
ACACGTCAACGACCCGCCGCCGTGGAACCGGCTGCTCGGTCCTGTGCACGATCGCGGCCCGGTGTCGGGCGCGATTGCGCTCGACGGCCGCGTGCTGACCACGTGGGGCGAGCCCGAGCGCGCGGACCTGACGTTCAGCGTCGCGAAGATGTATCTGGCGCTGCTCGCCGGGGTCGCGCACGATCGCGGTCTGCTGCCCGACGTCGACGAGCCGGTGCGCGCGCGCGTGCCCAACATCGGCTTCGACGACGAACACAATGCACCGATCACCTGGGCGCATCTGCTGCAGCAAACCAGCGAATGGCGCGGCACGTACTTCGGTTTATCGGATCAGGCGGACCACTATCGCGCGGTCAATTTCGCGGCGCCGCCCGATGGAAAAAAAGGCGACCTGCGGCCGGCGCAACGCCCGGGCACGTACTGGGAATACAACGACGTGCGCATCAACCAGTTGTCGCTCGCACTGTTGCATCTGTTTCGGCAGCCGTTGCCCGAGGTGTTTCGCGACGCGATCATGCGCCCGTGCGGCGCGAGCGAAAACTGGCAATGGGTCGGCTACGACGACGCGTGGGTCGATATCGACGGGCGCCGCATGCAGTCGGTGCCGGGCGGCACGCACTGGGGCGGCGGCATGTCGGTCAGCGCGAACGATCAGTTGAAGGTCGCGCAGATGCTGCTCAACGATGGCGTCGCGCACGGCCGGCGCGTGCTGTCGTCCGAATGGATCGCGCGCATGCGCACACCATGTGGCATCGCGCCGTTCTATGGCTACCTCGTGTGGCTCAACACGGATCAGAAGGTGTTTCCGAGCGTGCCGGCATCGAGCTATTTCGGTGTCGGCGCGGGCAGTTCGTTTACGTGGATCGAACCTGAGAGACGCATGACAGTCGTCGTGCGATGGTTGAATCCAGCCGCCGCGAATGAGTTTTTCGGGCTCGTGCTCGATGCGGTGGATGCAATCGGCAGATAAGGCAATAAGCCGATAGGCGGGCAATGCCGGAGAGCATCGCCCACACGTTCAGCTCACGATAGAGGTTGAACACCGTTGCGCTGTGATCGACAGCGCAACGGCAATGCATTGGCACATCAGCGCATCAACGCATCAATGCGAATGACGTGGCACTTCGGCGCCGCGGCAGCCGACGAGGAAGTCCAGGTCGCAGCCCTCATCGGCCTGCAGCACGTGATCGACATAAAGGCGCCGGTAGCCGCCGCCTTCCGGCGGTTCCGGCAGCGCATACTCGGCGAGACGGCGCTCGATTTCCGCATCGCTGATATCGACGTGCAGCGTGCCCGCGTCGCAATCGAGTTCGATCCAGTCGCCGTCCTGCACGGCGGCAAGCGGACCGCCCGCCGCCGCTTCCGGCGTCACGTGCAGCACCACGGTGCCGTAGGCGGTGCCGCTCATGCGTGCATCCGAAATGCGCACCATGTCTTTCACGCCCTGACGCAGCAGCTTCGGCGGCAGCCCCATGTTGCCGACTTCGGCCATGCCCGGATAACCCTTCGGGCCGCAGTTCTTCATCACCAGCACCGAGTTTGCATCGACGTCGAGCGCTTCATCGACGATGCGTGCCTTGTAGTGCTCGAGGTTTTCGAACACAACCGCGCGCCCGCGATGCTTCAGCAATTCGGGTGTCGCCGCCGACGGCTTCAACACCGCGCCGCGCGGCGCGAGATTGCCGCGCAGCACGCGGATGCCGCCGTCGGCGACGAGCGGCTTGTCGAGCGGACGAATCACTTCGTCGTTGGTGTTCGGCGCATCCTTGACGTTGTCCCACAGCGATTTGCCGTTGACGGTCAGCGCGTCCGGATGCGGCAGCAGGTTCGCTTCACCGAGGCGGCGCAGCACTGCCGGCAAACCGCCCGCGTAATAGAACTCTTCCATCAGGAAGCGGCCCGACGGCATCAGGTCGACGATCGTCGGCGTATCGCGGCCGATACGCACCCAGTCCTCGAGTTCGAGATCGACGCCGATGCGCCCCGCGATCGCCTTCAGATGAATCACCGCATTGGTCGAACCGCCGATCGCGGCGTTCACGCGAATCGCGTTCATGAACGCATCGCGAGTCAGGATCTTCGACAGCTTCAGATCGTCATGCGCCATCTGCACGATACGGATGCCTGACATATGCGCGAGCACGTAACGGCGCGAGTCGACCGCGGGAATTGCCGCGTTGTGCGGCAACGACGTGCCGAGTGCTTCGGCCATGCAGGCCATCGTCGACGCGGTGCCCATCGTATTGCAGGTGCCCGCCGAACGCGACATGCCCGCCTCGGCCGACAGGAACTGATGCAGATCGATCTCGCCGGCCTTCAGCGATTCGTGCAGTTGCCACACCGCGGTGCCCGAGCCGATGTTCTTGCCGTCGAGCTTGCCATTGAGCATCGGGCCGCCGGTCACGACGATCGCCGGCACATCGCAGCTCGCGGCACCCATCAGCAACGCGGGCGTGGTCTTGTCGCAACCGGTGAGCAGCACGACCGCGTCGATCGGATTGCCGCGAATCGCTTCCTCGACATCCATCGCCGCGAGATTGCGCGTGAGCATCGCGGTCGGACGCAGATTCGATTCACCGTTCGAGAACACCGGAAACTCGACCGGGAAGCCGCCCGCTTCGTAGATACCGCGCTTCACGTGCTCGGCGAGCTTGCGAAAATGGGCATTGCACGGCGTCAGTTCCGACCACGTGTTGCAGATGCCGATCACCGGGCGCCCGTCGAATTCGTGATCGGGGATGCCCTGATTCTTCATCCAGCTTCGATACATGAAGCCGTTCTTGTCAGCCGTGCCGAACCATTCGGCTGAGCGCAGTTTCCGCTTTTTATCCGACATGCTATGTCCTTGATGCATAGGCCGGGACACCAACACCGGCCAGTTTGACCGAACCGGCGCGGCGCGACCGGCATACGACGGAAGGCTGTCGCTCAGGCTCTGGGGATGGTGAAGTGTACGGAGCGGGTTGATATCTTTCCAATTATATTTTTGGCGATATCAATATCAGTTCTGGTATCTGGCGGCGGGCCGTACGGACGTTGGCTTGCGGGCTTGACTCGGGTTCACGGTCATACAGTCTTACTTTTAGCTTTCGCCTGCGCTGGCCGTGCGTTTTTCTTCAGATGGGCCCGGTTGTACTCGATCGCGGCGCGAATCAGCGCCTTCAGCGCGCGCTCATCGATGCTGTCGTTCTCGAAGAAATCGATCGCGCGGCGGGCATTGCCTTCGAGGCCCGCGTTGAACAGCTTGTCGGGATCGGCCAGGCCCGCACCGTGAGCAAAGGTCAGCTTGACCTTGCCCTTGTGCGCATTGGCCACCGCGATCATGCCGTCGCGCGACCAGACCGGGCTGCCCATCCACTTCCATTCCTCGACGATGTCCGGATCCGCCGCGAGCACGCACGCACGAATGCGCGCGAAGATTGGGCCGCGCCAGTCGGAGAGTTTCGCGATCATCTCGTCGATACGTTCGGATGCGTTCATCGCAGTGGTGCCTCGCAAACGGTGGGACGTGTGCCCGGTTTGACTACATCGCGACGCGGCTCTCTCTAAGGCCGAGGCCGAGAACGCTTTGTACCGCTTCGATTCTCGAACTCACATTGAGCTTTTCGAAGATGTTCTTCAAGTGCCACTTGATGGTCTCGGGGGCCAGCTTCAACGACCGTGCGATTTCCTTGTTCGACAGTCCGAGTGCAACGCAATTGATGATCTCCATCTCCCTGGCACTCAGGATATCCGACGACATCGCCGCCACCCCAGCCGATCTCGCGGGCTCGGGTCGTGCACCATCGCGCTCGGCAAACACCGTCAGCAATCTGTCGGCATAGGCGGCTTCGGCTGTGCCGGTGTTACCTGCGATCTGGCGAAAGCGCAGCAATAGCTCGCGTATCGGCTGCCCTTCGTCGACAAAGCTGTTGACGAGGCCGATCGCCGCGCCAATACGTAGCGCGCGGCCGAGTGCGGCGACCGCCTTGTCCGCGTCGCCACATTGTTCGAATGCACGGGCAAGCAGCAATGCAACGGACGCTTCCGAAGGACGCCAGCTCATCGCGTTCAGCGTATCGAGCGAGCCTTCGAGAAACCCGATCGCCTCGCCAGCCTGATTCCCGGCCAGCAGAACCCTGGCTCGCAGCACGCAATAGTAAGTCCAGGCCTCGATCGCAGATCCGGGCCGGCCTTCGCATCGCGCCGGCACGCTTTCGCTCAGTTCGTCCGCGATCTGCTTCGCCTGTGCGACGTCGCCGCCATCGATCAGCAAGCGCACCGTTTCGGCATCGCACGCCAGTTTCAGACGCAACCAATCCCGCTCGACGGCAATCTGACGGCAGTCTTCGAGAACCGCCAACGCCGAGCCGGTCTCGCCGTCGCGCCATAGTACCCGCGCCGCCGCAAGCACATGCCGCATCAGCGTGCCCAGCGGAGCAGTCGCCAGCACGATCGCCGAGCGGCCGGCAAGCATCTGCCGCGCGTTCGGCAGCTCGTTGCACTCGTAGTAGATCGACGCGAGGCAACTGGCCAAACCGGCCACGCCCGCCGACGAACGTCCCACCATGATTTCGGCGCGCTGCAGTGTCGCTTCGAAGGTTCGTCTCGCGCCGCTTAGCTCTCCATGCGCCAACGCGGCCAAAGCGTACATCGCGTCGCGCAGGATATCCGAGTAGTGCGCGCGAACACCCTGTTCGGCACGATCCTTGGCGGCAGTCAACGTTCGCAGGATCTGCTCGAATCCTCCCCGATACATCAAGCCGAAGAATTGCGTCGATTGCGCGTAGCGCCTCGCCCACGGTGGCAGCGCCGCACTCGATGCTTCCGCCGCGCGCCCGAGTTCGAGCGCGCGTTCGCTGTCATCCGACGTGCCGGCGATGAATGCACCGACCGCGTTGACCTCGGCCAGGACAGCTTCGTCGATGACACTTCCCTGCTCGTTACCCGCGCGCTCGAGATCGTCGACAACGGCATTGATTTCGCTCGACGCCTGGGCCGTTTGCAGCGAGAACGCGAGCCCCCAGGCTTTCGCGAGACGCAAACGCAGCCGTCCTCGAACGGCATCGGGCGGAAGCCTGTTGATCCAACCCAGCATCGTGTAGGGGTCGCCGCGCTCCAGCATGTCGATCGCGCAATTCTCTACCCACTGCGTGGCCAGTTCGGAATCGCCGGCGGCGAGCGCATGACGAACCGCCTCGGGCCACAGACCTTCCGCGGCAAACCATTGGCATGCACGGCGATGCAGCACCGGAACCTGTAGCGGCATCTGCCGCAACAGACGCCGTCTCAGTCCTTCCGACAGCAATGCGTGATAGCGATACCAGCCCTGGCTTTCATCCAGTGGCTGGATGAACACGTTGTGCATCTCGAGCCAGTGAAGCTTTTCGCCGCTATTGCCGCTCTCTTCGCCGTCGCTCTCTTCGCCTGCCATGATCGCGTCGCATACGCCCGGATTGAGTCGTTCGAGAATCGACGTGTTCAGCAGGAACGTCAGAATCGGCGGCGGCAAATGCGCAAGCACCGTATCGTTCAGATAAAGGTCGATGCCCGACCGTGGGCTGGCGAGATGCTTCGCCAGTTTCTCGGCATCGTCCGCCTGCACCAGCGTAAGCGAAGCCAGTTGCAAACCAGCTACCCATCCCTCGGCGGCATCGTTCAATAGCGCGACGCTGTTTCGATCGAGCGGCACCGTGCCCGTGCAATCGAAAAACGACTGCGCGTCGTCGAGCGAAAACCGCAGATCGTCGGCACCGATACGCCTCAGCTTTTCCGGCGAGCGAAGTTGACCGAGCATCAGCGCGGGTTCGGCGCGCGCACCAAGCAGGATGTACAGGTTCTCGGGCGCGTAGCGAAGCAAACGGGAAAGCGCGGCGAGCACTGGTGTCGCACTGAGGCGATCGACCTCGTCGAGTACGAGGAAAACACTGCGCCCGCATTCGGCGATTCCGTTCAACAGCACGGAAATCACCATTCTGATCGGCGTCAGTGCATCGTGGCTCAGCAGTTGCTGCGCTTGCCTTGCGATGTCCTGCGCGGCACGCGACAGTGCCGCCACCAGATAGGCGCCGAACTGCTGCGGGTCGTCGTCTTCTTCATCGAGACTGAGCCACGCAACCGGATGCTTTTTCTCAGCAAGCAGTTTGCTCCAGCCGGCCAGCAACGTCGTCTTGCCGAAACCCGCGGGCGCGGTGACGAGGACGACGCTAGCGGGTCGCAGCGCCTCGAACTGGTTCAGCAGTGCAGGCCGTTGCACGTAACCGGACGGAGGACGCGGCGCGATCATCTTGGTCTGAATCAGCGATACGCTCCATTCGCGACCGGTACTGGTCAAAGAGGCTTCCATGATCATTCCCCATCCCGCCGCCCTACTGCCGAAAGGAGGCTTTCGCTGTCTTCGCGGGAAATTCTTTATAGAAACGTTGAACCGCGCAGATTCGCTGCGCGAATTGCCCGTCATCTTAATCCGCGGAAATGGCAATTGTGAATCAATTGCTAAAACGTATGCGCGACAGAATTGTGACCGACAGGCCGGCGCAGTCGCAGACGACGCGAAATAGAGAGGATTCGACGAATGGAAAGTGAAAAGATTGCAAACGTTAGGCGATTTTTGAAATGTTCATATCGCGCCATGAACATTCCAATAATGTCGCGCTTTGCATAAAACGACGCCACCTGCCGATATAAAAGCCCGGTGGTAAATGCTCAAAAAATAGCTAACGCGGATGATAGATCGCGGCGTTCTTTTCCGCGCCACTGATCGAGAACTCGTCCAACCGATATCCGTGCGTATAGACGGTAGTGAGCCGCACGCCGTTTTCGGGGTGCAGGGACAGCTTTCGCCGAATCCGATAGATATGGGTATCGACGGTACGCGACGAGCTATCGAGTTCGCGCCCCCACGCCAGTTTCGCCAGCAGGTCCCTGGAAACCGAGCGGCCGACATTCGCAAAGAGGAACGCGGCAACCTCGAACTCTTTGGCCGTCAACTCGACTGCGTTGCCGTGAAGCGAGACGTTGCGCCGCGTCACATCGAAAAGATAAGGTCCGACAGTAATGTCCGTCTTTTCATGGCGACCGGTACGACGCAACAACGCACCAATTCGGGCCGCCAGTTCGATCTCGCGGAATGGCTTGACGACGTATTCGTCCGCTCCGGCTTCGAGTGCCCGCGCAATGTCGACCTCGAGCACCCTGCTCGTCAGGAACAGCACGGCCGGCTGAGAACCCAGATTGCTGCGTATCCAGTGTAGAACCTCGAATCCGCTGATACCGGGCAATTGCCAGTCGAGCACCACGAGATCGATTTCATTGTTCTTCAGAAAGCGCACCGCATTTTCGCCGGAGTCGACCCGGCTTATCTGGTGGCCCGATTGCAGCATAACTTTTTCGACCGCCGCGGCTTGCGCGAGATCATCTTCTACCAACAGGATATTCATATACCACCCCTTTCTTTCGAGCCGAAAGACCCGTCGACCCGAGCATCCGGTGGAACGAGCCGGAGGGCATGAGTCAGACCATCGCGTGTGGATAGCTGGGTCAAACCAGGCGCGAAAAGAGCCCCATACAGGACAAATGTCCAGCGAAAGCTCAGGAATCGGGTTCCTGGCAAACGCCGTCGTTCCGCGTGAATTTTGTGAACTGCCGGGACGTGAAGATACGCGGTGGGAGCTCTCGACATAGCCCCCCGGGTGGGGGGCACAGCCGGTCTTTGGCGGGGGTGTGGCGGGGGGTGAGCTTTTTTCCGTGCGAGAGCTTCACGGATTATGTCGTGATCGGCGCGAAACGCCGACGCCCGTCATAGCACCTTGCAATTGTGCGCGGCGGCGTCGCGATTAGCCCGCTTCTCGTCCAGCACGCGATGAGCCTCGCGATGAACCGCCAGAACGCCGAACGAACCCTCATCAAGGCCCACCGCGCGCGCGGCCAGCTTGAAGGCCGCGTAATCTTCCGGGTGAAATGAAAGCGTTACTTGAACCTGATGCGGTTTTGTCATGGATAGCTCCAGTCTCATTCGGTGTTTGCCGTGTGCTCGCAAGAACACTTACGGTCGAATGTAACCGGATCATCGCATCGGAGTTGGCAAGAATTGTCACATTACAGCCTGATTCTCGGCGTGTAACCTGTCGATGCAAGCCGTCAAATCGGCTCACCCGAGCGCGCCTCAGGTGACTCATCGCAAGCCTGCCGGTTTGCAGGACCATCCCCTTGCTCCGGTTCGATGGCCGCGCTCAAGCCGATGTCCGGGCTCGTGCGACGTTCCAGTAACGCCAGCAGTTCGGGCCGCAACCCATCGCCGCGTTGTGCCGCGAGCGCATGAAACGATAGCAATGGCAACATGATTCGACTCCCTCAGTTCGATACGCGGCGCGGCGGAATTGACGCGTCTGCAGTGAACGATATGGATCGTCGTGGGCCGCCGCCATCCGCTTCTTGCGGTCAAATTCGCTTGGGCCGGTTCGCCGCGCCGCAAGCCATCCGCACGTCGAATTCGACAGCAAGAAACAGAGCGAAACAAACCACTCAACGATCTATCGTGTCTATCGAGGAAGGCGCTTCGTCTTCTACCGTCCATTCGGCTGCGAACGCCGATTCGAGGAGCGATGCAGATCATGGAACTGCTTATTGCGCAGATCGACTCGCCGCTCGGCGACATGCTGCTTGTCACCGATGCGCAAAACGTCATACGTGCGCTCGATTTCGCCGATCATCGCGCGCATCTGCGGCGCGCGCTGCGTGACCACTACGGCGACCCGCGATTGACCGACGCCGAGGCACCGGCCGAAATCGTCGACGCGACGCACCGTTACTTCGCCGGTGATTTCACCGCGCTCGGCGGCCTGCGGACCGCCATCGCCGGCACCGAATTGCAACGCAAGGTCTGGGCCGAGCTACGCCGTATTCCGCCCGGCACCACGACAACCTACGGCAAGCTCGCGAAACAGCTCGGTTTCGACGATCCGCGCGCGGCGATCGATATCGGCGCGGCGAATGCGGCTAATCCGATCGCGATCGTCGTGCCCTGCCATCGCGTGATCGCGAGCGACGGCACACTCAAAGGTTACGCGTGGGGATTGAAACGCAAGCGCTGGCTGCTGGAGCACGAGAAGGCGATAGCGCCGCAGGCGGCCGAAAATCTTTTTTCATAACACGTGCGCGGCACGCGAAGCGCGACCGCGCGCCGCCGACACGACTCAAAGCCCGCCACGTCCGAATGTAAAAAATCGCGTGACTCGACTCGTTTCTCCGATAATCAGCATCAGCAACCGGGAGATGACGATGAACGCGATTCGTGAAGTCTATGCGTACCTGCGCGTGCGCAACGCCGCTCAGGCTATCGAGTTTTACGCACAGGCATTTGGCGGCGTCGAACAATTCCGGCTCACCGAGCCAAGCGGCCGCATCGGGCATGCCGAAGTGAAGATCGGCCCCGCGATCGTGATGCTGTCGGACGAGTACCCCGAGCACGGCATGCTTGGACCGGGCGCCGACAGCACGACGAGCGTGCTGCTGCATATTCATTGCGACGATGTCGATCAACTCGTCGAGCAAGCGGTGAATGCCGGCGCAACGCTAATCAGGCCGCCGACCGATCACTTTTACGGCGAACGCTCGGCGACCTTGCGCGATCCGTTTGGTCACGAGTGGATGCTCGGCTCGCAGATCGAGGCGTTGACGCCCGAAGAAATGCAGCGCCGCTATACGGCGCTGTTTGATGAGTAAGCGAGCCATGTAGTCGCCCGATGCGGGCGACCGGCAAACCGAAGCCGCGTTTACTGCTGCGACGCGTGGGACTTCAGGAACGGCACATAGCCGTTCTGCGTCTTCAGGATTTTCTCCGCGCATTCGTCATAGTCGGAGCCTTTCGCGCTGTCCGGACCATACATACCGCGGCACTGCGCGAACAGCGTGAGCGTCGCGCCACCGCCGCTCTTTGCTTCGCGGGTTGCCGAGAAAGCGGCCTTGCCGGAATCGTCGGGAACGTCGGTATCGATCGCAACCGCGTTGGCACTCGTGATATGGGTATCGGAATGCTGCTGGATATAGGTCTTCGTCAACGCCCAGGCGGCATCGCAATTGGCCGGTGTGCAGTCGATGACCGCGCCGCGTTGCGCGGCGGCAAGATTCGGTTCGCTATGAAGGATTTCTTCCTGCGCCCGCCGCGCCTGCTTTTCCGGAGACGAGCAAGCGGCGAGTGCAAACGCAACGAGTGCCAAGGCAGCGATCTTTTTCACGAGTGACTTTCCTGAACATGTTCGAGCGGGATTATAGCCGCGAGGGGCCACGCGCTCACAGATTCGCCCGAATGCCGCACGAGGTGTCGGATAAACTGAAGCAAGCCCGCCTTCCCGCAATTGGACCGCTCACACTCACGATCATGCCCTTTCGTATCGCCGAAGCCACCATGTGGCAACTCGTGCAGCGTCATACCGGCCGGGTTGGCTACCGCAGGGGCGTCAAAGCCGAAGGATTGTCGGCAACGCCCGCGGTGATCGACTGCTCCGGCTGGGTCGCGCTGCTTCTGAACGACGCCATGCAGGCGGAAAACGAAGCGGCGAGCCGCCCATTGTTTCGCGCCGACGATATCCGCGCGCTGCATACATGGTCGGATCGCATTATCGAGGCGATAGAAACGCGCACCGCATTCGTTCTCGCAGGGCCGCAGATCGCGACGCACAACCTGCCGCGCTGCGCGACCCTCGGATTGAAAATGGGCGAACCGGCGTGGGCAAATAATCATCCGCGGCCGCGCGGCATCACGCATATCGTTCAGGTGGTTCGCCGGCCGGAGGACGATGCGCCATTCGTGTCGGAATCTTTCGGCGGTTCGGCTGCGCCCGGCATTGGCCTTACGCCGCTTGCCGAATGGCTTGCGCGTATGCAGCCTTATCTGTGCAGCGGTGCAATGTGGGCAGTCGACCCTTTCCGCCTCGCTGACGATGCCGCCCCGCCGCCATAACAAACGCTACGTATTCGCAACCAGCAATTCCTCGGCATTGCCCGGCGGCCGCAAGCCATCGGTTCTACCCGCGAAATAGCGCTGCGTCAGATCTTCCGCCGACACATGGCGCGCGTCGCTGAAGCCGGCCTCGCGTGCCATCGTCGTGATCTGTGGCGGCGTGAAAAAGCTGATAAACGGCGTGCCGCTCGCGCGAGCCCCCTTCTCCGCCATTTCGAGCCCCGGCCGCACGTCCGGGTCCGCCATCTCCAACGGCAACAGGAACGTCATCGCGAACGTCGAGCCGCGCGCGAGCCCGGCCACTTCACGCAGCGTCGCCGCGTTCGCTTCCTTGGTCAGATACATGCTGACGCCGGTCGATACGACGATCGCCGGTTTGCTCTGATCGAAGCCCTCGGCCGCGAGACGCTGCCGCCAGCTATCGCCTGCTTCGAAATCGACGGACACGAACCGCAGCCAGTCCGGCACGCCGAAGCCAAGTTCGAGCAGACGCTGACGCTTCCATGCCTGCGGTTCCGGTGGATCAACTTCGAACACCGTCAATCGCGATGCGACTTCGGGCCGACGTTGCGCAAAGCTGTCGAGACCGGCGCCGAGAATCACATATTGATCGACACCGCGCCCCGCCTGCTCGACGACCAGATCCTCGATAAAGCGTGCCCGCGCAACGATCGACGCGCGAAACGGCCTCGTAAAACCCGGGTCCATATCGCCACGGCTGCGCCAGTCCTCGGATGGTGCCAACAGTTGCAGACCGATTTCATCTTCGAGCACATGCGGCGGCGCATCGGCCTGTACATGCAACGCGCGCCACAACGCGACGCGCGCGGCGGTGCTATCGGGTGTCGCCTGTCGTTGAGCGGTCATAGGTTCACCTCGTTACAATTCAATGCAAAAACGGCAATGCGAGAAACAGCTTGATGACGACCGCGTTGACGATGTCCATGAAGAACGCGCCCGTCATCGGCACGATCAGAAACGCGATATGCGAATGGCCAAAGCGATTGGTGATCGCCTGCATGTTCGCGATCGCGGTCGGCGTTGCGCCGAGGCCCAGTCCGCATTGCGCCGCGCACAGCACGACGGCGTCGTAATTGCGGCCCATCAGCGGGAACGTCACGAATATCGCGTAGAGCGCCATCAGCACCGTCTGCGCGGCGAGGATCGAGATGATCGGCACCGCGAGCGCGGCCAGTTCCCATAGGTCCAGCCGCATCAGCGCCATCGCGAGAAAGAGCGCGAGACTGACGTTGCCGACCAGCGCAACCGCATGCTGGTCCAATTTCACGCGTACCAGCGCAAGCACGTTGTTCAGCAGCACGCCGATAAACAGCACGCACACGAACGTCGGTAATTCGAATACCGTGCCGGCCAGCCAGTCGGCGAACACTTCGCCGCCGGCGAGGCAGATCGAAATCAGCGTAAGCGTCGTGATGATCGCCGCGGGCGTGGTGGCCTGCTGCGCCTTCGGTTCTTCGAAGACCAGCGTTTCATCCGCGCGCTGCCTGACGCGTTGCAACTCTTCAGCGCTGAGCCTGCGCATCAGCAGCCGCGCGATCGGACCGCCGAGCACGCCGCCCATCACGAGCCCGAACGTCGCGCAGCCGATCGCGATTTCGGTCGCCGACGCAATTCCGTGATGCTCGGTGAAGACCTGGCTCCACGCGGCACCGGTGCCATGGCCGCCCGACATCGTGACCGAACCGCCGAGAATGCCGAGCAGCGGGTCGACGCCGAGCACGAACGCAAGCGCAATACCGACAACGTTTTGCAGGATCAGCAAGCCGCTGACCAGCGCGAGGAAGCGTACCAGTACCGGGCCCCCTGCCTTCAGGCTCGAGATGTGCGCGTTGAGACCGATCGTCGAGAAGAACGCGAGCATCAGCGGCGCCTGCATCGTCGCGTCGAATTTGAACTCGACATGGGTCGTTACGCGCGCGAGCAGCACGCAGATGGCGACGATGAGCCCACCCGCGACCGGCGCCGGAATCGAATACGTGCGCAGCACACCGATCCATTGAACGAGCTTTTCGCCGAGCAGCAGCACGAGCGACGTCGCGACCAGCGTCGCATAGATGCCGATTGTCATGAATGGCCTCCGGACAGGAGTTCGACGATATTGTTATTTCCCTGATGCGGCGCCATCGATCAGGTGGCGCAGGCTTCGGCAGACAAGGCGGGCGAGGCTTCCGATATGGCAGCGAATCGGAGCAGGCGCAACCATCCGCCATCTTAGCCAATCCGATCGCCCAAAGTATGAATTTCCTTGACCTGGTACGGGGCGCGCGTCACATCGCGTGACTGACGGCGGTTGAAGTCTGCTACGCTGCGTCCTTCACTATCCTTGCATTGAATCGATGGACAACCCTTTCAACGATCGTGGCGTGTCGGTGACGCGCAATGCGCTGTCATCCGCGGGCCAGGTTTTTCCGCTGCGCGATATCGTCGACGTGCAGGTCGTCACCGTGCAGAAGAACAAAACCGTGCCGGTTGTGATCTCCGTCGCCGGCTTGATCGGCGCGATTGCCGGTGGCGTGTTGCATTCCTCGGCGGGGCTCGTCTGTGGGATCATGCTGATCGTGGTCGGCTGGCTGACCTGGGTAACGCAGGACATCACGCATCGGCTGATGGTGAAAACAGCCGACGGCGAGCGCGAAGCGCTCATGAGCACCGATCGCGAGTTCGTCGAACGCGTCAGCGCCGCCGTGCAGCAGGCGAAGACTGCGGCGGCAGTGCCGAAGGCGTGAGGTCACTGCTCGGTTCCCTCTCGTTCGTTAACACAAATTTGATTCCGCGCACCGGGTTTATTTTCATGCTGTTGACGCACGCGCGGCTACAGTAGGCAGGTCTCGACAACGCGCGCCGCCGCATCGGGTGGCGCAACCCTATGCTTACGTCAGCTGCCCCGTCCGACACTCCCCTTGCTCGCATTACCCCGATTCGCCGTGCGACGCATACCAGCGTTCCGCTGGTCGTTATCGACGTTACGGTTCCCGGCACATCGTCGGCCGAAGGAAGGCGGGCATTGCATACCGCGCTCGGCGATGATCTGCGACTCTACATCGTGACCGTCGACCGTCAACGCGAGTGCGTGACCTTTCGCGTCGAAGTGACGTCGCACACGCTCGACGACGTGATCGGCCTGCTCACCAGCGCGCTCGATCGCGCGACCCTCGGCCACGCGCAGGCCAGCACGCTGCGGCGCCCGCGTCATCGCGCGATGACCTGACTTCACCAGGCTTGCGTCGATTCGGCCATCGACAAATAAAAAGCCGTGCGCGACTGCACGACCCGCAGTCCGCACGGCTTTCTGCTTCAATCGCCCAAGCCGCCTGCTACGACACGTTTCGCTCACTCCATATCGAGCGGACTGACACGCCAGATATTGCGCGCGTATTCGCCGATCGTGCGATCCGACGAGAATTGCCCCATGCCCGCGACGTTCTCGATCGCGCTTTCGGTCCACGCCTGCTTATCGACGAAACGCGCATCCACGTCGTCCTGCGCCTTCGCGAATGCGGCGAAGTCGGCGAGCACCATGTAGTGATCGCCCCAGTCGACGAGCGTGTGGAAGATATCGGAAAAGCGCAACGGGTCGTCCGGTGAAAAGAAACCCGAGCGGATCTGATCGAGCGCGGCGCGCAATTCCGCGTTCTCCTCGTAGATCTGCCGCGGCCGGTAGCCGCTCGCGCGCAGCGTATCGACTTCGTCGGCGGTATGGCCGAAGATAAAGATGTTGTCGCGACCCACCGCGTCGCAGATCTCGATGTTCGCGCCATCCATCGTGCCGATCGTCAACGCGCCGTTCAGCGCGAGCTTCATATTGCCGGTGCCCGATGCCTCGGTGCCGGCCATCGAAATCTGCTCGGACAGATCGGCCGCCGGAATAATCAACTCGGCCACGCTCACGCCATAGTTCGGCACGAACACGACCTTCAGCCGATCGCCGATCACCGGATCGTGATTGATCTTCTGGCTGACGTCGCCGATCAGTTTGATGATCGTCTTCGCCATCCGGTACGCGGACGCGGCCTTGCCCGCGAACAGCACCACGCGCGGCACCCAGTCATGCTCGGGGTTCGCGAGAATCCGGTTGTAACGCACGATCACATGCAGCACGTTCAGCAATTGCCGCTTGTATTCGTGAATGCGCTTGACCTGCAGATCGAATAGCGCGTCCGGATTGAAATGCAGCTTCGTGTGATGCGCAAGCCGATGCACGAGACGCAGCTTGCTTTGCCGCTTCGCGTCGCGGAATGCTTCGATAAACGCGTCGTCCTTGCGCAGATTGCGCAATTGCTCGAGTTCGAACAGATTGCTGCGCCAGTGCGTGCCGATGCGCGCATCGATCAGCGACGACATCGACGGGCTCGCCTGCGCGAGCCAGCGGCGCGGCGTGATGCCGTTGGTCACGTTCGTGAAGCGGTCCGGATAGACCCTCGCGAAGTCGGCGAAGATATCGCGCGTCATCAGTTGCGAATGCAACTTCGACACGCCGTTCACCTTATGACTCGCGACGATCGCCAGATACGCCATGCGCACGCGCCGCTGCCCGTATTCATCGACCAGCGAAATGCGGCGGATCATCTCGCCGTCATGGCCCGATTGCTCGCTCACATGCTTCAGAAACTGCGCATTGATCTCGAAGATGATCTCGAGATGCCGCGGCAGCAGCCGCGCCAGCATTTCGACGTCCCACGTTTCGAGCGCCTCGGGCATCAGCGTGTGATTCGTGTACGAGAAGATCTGCGTGACATGCTTCCATGCCTTGTCCCACGGCAAATGATGCACGTCGACGAGCAGCCGCATCAGTTCGGGAATCGCGAGCACCGGGTGCGTATCGTTCAGATGCACCGCGACCTTTTCGGAGAAACGCCCGAACGTGCTGTGCGTGCGCTGATAGCGGCGAATCAGATCCTGCATCGTCGCCGAAACGAAAAAGTACTCCTGGCGCAGCCGCAGTTCGCGGCCGGCCGGTGTCGAGTCATCCGGGTACAGCAGCCGCGACACGTTCTCCGACATGTTCTTTGTATCGACCGCATTGCGATAGTCGCCGCGATTGAATGCGCCGAGATCGAGTTCTTCGGTTGCGCGCGCCGACCACAGCCTCAACGTGTTGGTCGCATCGGTCGCATAGCCGGGGATCACGGTGTCGTACGCGGTCGCGTTCACATGCTCGGTGTCGATCCATTCGACGGTGTCGCCGCGCTGCACCGTGCGTCCGCCGAAATGCACCATGTACTTGATTTCGGGGCGAGGAAACTCCCATGGGTTGCCCGCGCGCAGCCAGTAGTCCGGTGCCTCGACCTGCTCGCCGTTGATGATTTCCTGACGGAACATCCCATACTCGTAACGGATGCCGTAGCCGAAGCCCGGAATGCCAAGCGTCGCCATCGAGTCGAGAAAACATGCGGCGAGGCGGCCGAGACCGCCATTGCCGAGCGCGGCATCGGGCTCGATATCGATCAGCGCATCCATATCGACGCCGAGACTCGCAAGCGCCTCCTTCATCTGATCGTGAATGCCGAGCGCGAGCAGCGCGTTGCTAAAGGTCCTGCCGATCAGAAACTCCATCGACAGATAGTAGACCCGCTTCACATCCTGCTCGTATTGCAGGCGCGTGGTCTTCATCCAGCGCGCGACGAGCCGGTCGCGCACGGCCAGCGCGGCCGCGTGCAGCCAGTCATGTGGATGGGCGGTGACGGCGTCCTTGCCGACGCCGTACATCATGCGATTCGAAATTGAGCGCCGTAGCGCGTCGACGGTACTGTTGAGCTGGTCGAATTCCAGATCGACGGCTGTCATCGAAGCCTCCGGGATAGAACGACATGGCAGACGCGAACCGCACGGTTGACGGACGGGAGGCGCGTGCCTGTCTGGCGGATTAAGAAAACAGAGTAGGACATTTTACGGCTCGCGCACACCTGCAACGCGAGCGGATTCCCACGCACATGTCATGCCCGGCCTCGCTGCCCGAGGCGATCTACGTGGTGCGAAAACAGATGAATGCGCGATGCGCTCAGGTATCGACGATGCCGGTCGACTCACGACTCCGCATCGTTTACGTCGATTATTTTTTCGGCGCATGACGGACGCGTGACGAGCGGATGCATCGGCGGATCGGCGCGATGCGCGGTCGAATTCGCGGTCGCTTTGTGGTCGAATCCGCGCAGTTCTTCTGCCGAACCGAATTGCTATAGAGACGCGCATTACTCCGACCTGATGCGCCGAGCAGTTCGACAGCGCCGCGCGAGGTTGACAGTTAGTTGCCTATGGATCCCCGCATTGAACAGAGTGTTCACGGTGCACTGTCATGCACCCGTTATGCACGTATCCCTGCACGTTTACCCGGTCTCTGTAACAATCGCGGATGTTATTGCGTCGCGCCCAATCACCTTTCGTATTGCCTTCACGTCTTGACGAAAGGACAACGCAGCGCGCGCATCCTTCCGAACACAACCCGCTGCTCACGCGCACCCGCCTCCGCTTTCCAACCAGAGACCGGCCGCGCGCCGGCATGTATAACCGACGAGCCACGCCTTGTCCGATAAGCTCAGCCCTTCCGTCGACGGCCACGCGCCCGCCCTTCCGGCCAACGACAAAATGTCCGCCGCCAACCGCCGCGCGATGTTCGCGATCATGCTCGCGGTCACGCTCGCCACGCTCGATACCGCAATCGCCAACACCGCGCTGCCGACGATCGGCGCCGATCTGCACGCGACGCCCGCGGCGTCGGTCTGGATCATCAACGCCTACCAGCTCGCGATGGTCGCGACGCTGCTGCCGCTTGCCGCGCTCGGCGATATCGTCGGGCATCGGCGTATTTACGTCAGCGGCATCGCGCTATTCACGCTGAGTTCGCTCGGCTGCGCGATTGCACCGACGCTGCCGCTGCTCACCATCGCGCGTATCGTGCAGGGCGTCGGCGGGGCCGCGATCATGAGCGTGAACGCCGCGCTGATCCGCCATCTGTATCCGCCGCATCGGCTCGGTCGTGGACTCGGCACCAATGCGCTGGTCGTCGGCGTTTCGTTCGCGATCGGACCGACGGTGGCTTCGCTGATCCTGTCGGTTGCGACGTGGCCGTGGCTATTCGCCGTCAACGTGCCGCTCGGCGTGCTCGCGCTGACGTTCGCGTTACCGGCTCTGCCGCATACCGCGCAAGGCAAGCATCAGCTCGACCCGATCGCGGCGGTGCTCAACATCGTGACGTTCGCCGCGCTGATCTTTGCGCTCGGCGAGGCGGCCCAGCGCGCACCGATGCAGATCGTGCTGAGCTCCGCGGCGCTCGCGCTCGTCTGCGGGCTGCTGCTGATTCGCCGCGAAGCAGGTCATCCCGCACCGATGCTGCCCGTCGATCTGTTCAGGCGGCCGGTGTTCGCGCTATCGGCGGTGACGGCCATCTGCTCGTTCGCCGCCCAGGGGCTCGCGTTCGTGTCGCTGCCGTTCTATTTCGAAGACGTGCTGATGCGCAGTCAGGTCGAAACCGGCTTCCTGATGACGCCGTGGTCCGCCGTGGTCGCGCTCGCCGCGCCACTCGCGGGCCGTCTGTCCGATCGCTATCCACCGGGTCTGCTCGGCGCGATCGGGCTCGCGATACTGTCGGCGGGGATGGCCTCGCTCGCGCTATTGCCCGCGCATCCTGACGTGCTCGACATCAGCATCCGCATGGCGATTTGCGGCGCGGGCTTCGGCTTCTTCCAGTCGCCGAATCTGAAGGCGATCATGGCAAGCGCACCGCCGGAGCGCAGCGGCGGCGCGAGCGGCACCATCGCGACTTCACGGCTGCTCGGACAGACCACCGGCGCGGCGCTCGTCGCATTGTGCTTCGGGATTGCCGGCCGGCAGCATGGGCCGATGCTGGCACTCGGGCTCGGTGCGTTCTTCGCCGGCGCGGCGAGTCTCGCAAGCGGATTGCGGTTGTTCGCGCCATCGCATCGCGCCGCGGGTGGGCAAACGAAAACAGCGGCGAAGTAACGCGGCGGGAACGGTGGGAATAGAAAGAAACGGAACGAAGCGAAAACAACGCTCCGTCGAAAGAGTCCGCTTGAAGCAGCGGGCAGGCAGGTGCAGAGAGCGGGACTGAAGCAGAAGTCAGGCAGAAGCACGAGGCGGCAATCGTACCCGCCGCCTCATGCGAAACCAATCCAACACAAGCAACACAAGCAACACAAGCAACACAATCAGCACATCAGCGCGCGGCGAAATACCCCTTCACCGCCGCGACGAACGTGTCGATATCAGCGCGCGACACGTCCTTATGCGTGACGAAGCGCGACGCGTACAGCATCTGCGTGAGGATGCCGCGCTCCTTGAGCCACGCTTCGAGCGGCCCGCAATGCTGCTGCGGAAACTGCGCGAACACCATGTTGGTCGCGACCGACTGCACCTTCACCTGATCGATCGTCTCCAGACCGGCGGCCAGATGCGCGGCATTCGCGTGGTCGTCGGCAAGGCGTTCGACGTTGTGATCGAGCGCGTACAAACAGGCTGCCGCCAGCACGCCGGCCTGGCGCATGCCGCCGCCGAGCACCTTGCGCCAGCGGTGCGCAACGTCGATCAGCGCGCGGCTGCCGACCAGCACCGAGCCGACCGGCGCGCCGAGACCCTTCGAAAAGCAGATCGACACCGAATCGAACGGGCCGGCGAGCGCCGCAACCGGCTTGCCCGACGCAACCGCCGCGTTGAACACGCGCGCGCCGTCGAGGTGAACCGACAGACCGCGCTCGCGCGCGAGTTGCGTCGCCTCGTCGACATAGCCGGCCGGCAGCACCTTGCCGCCGATCGTGTTTTCCAGCGCCAGCAGACGTGTGCGGGCGAAGTGATCGTCGAGCGGCTTGATCGCGGCGGCGATCTTTTCGAGCGGGATCGAGCCGTCGGCGGCATTTTCGAGCGGCTGCGGCTGGATGCTGCCGAGCACCGCGGCGCCGCCGCCCTCGTATTTGTACGTGTGCGCGAGCTGGCCGACGATATATTCGTCGCCGCGCGCGCAGTGCGCCATCAATGCGGCGAGATTGCTTTGCGTGCCGCTCGGGAAGAACAGCCCCGCTTCCTTGCCGGCGCGCTCGGCCATCGTCGTCTGCAGACGCAGTACGGTGGGGTCGTCGCCCCAGACGTCGTCGCCGACTTCGGCCGCCGACATCGCCGCGAGCATCGGCGGAGTCGGACGGGTTACGGTATCGCTGCGCAAATCGATCATTGTGGGTCCTTGTGCATCCATGAATGACAGCCTACGGCAGCCGGCCGCGCGTGCGTTCCTCGTGGAAAGCACACGCGGCGGCGAACAAGCCACACAGTGTATTCAATTAAAGCGGCGCTGAAAATCGGCGCATCCCCGAACAGAGCGCCGCGCGCGCCATGAACGACGGACGGTGATTAGCCGCCCGGCTTCGGCAACCACTGCAGCGGGTCGACCGGCTGGCCGTTCTGACGCACCTCGAACTGGATCGACGCGACGCCGCGGCTATCGACGCCGACTTCGCCGATCGTCTGCCCTTGCGCGACCGCATCGCCTTCCTTGACGAGCAACTGGCTGTTCTGGCCATACGCGGTGATCAGCGAGTCATTGTGCTTGATGATGATCAGCGGGCCATACGCTTCGATACCGGTGCCCGCGTACACCACCCGGCCGGTGGCCGCGGCCTTTACCGGATCGCCGGGCTGGCCGCCGATCACGATGCCGTTCGACTTGCCCTGCGCGAACTTTTTGAGGATCGGGCCGCGCAATGGCCATTGCAGCACGCCTTGCTGCGGAACCGCCGCCGTCGGCGCGCCCGGCACGGCGCCTGGCGCGGCACCCGGCGCCGCCGGCGCGACAGCAACAGGCGGGGTGACGATGCTGCCCGAAGCGATCGGCGGCGACACCCGCAGCACCTGGCCCGCCGCAAGCGGCGCGTTGACCGCGAGACCGTTCCATGCGGCGAGGTCCTGCGGCGTGCGGCCATACGCCGACGCGATGCCGGCAAGCGTGTCGCCCGGATTCACGCGGTAGAAGCCGGCCGGCACGGAGACCGTCGACAGGCTCGTCGCGTTGGGCGGCGCGTTGTTGTAGAACGGCGTGCTCTCCCACGGCATCGTCGTGCAGCCAGCGACCAGCGCGCCGAGCGCCGCCGCCGTCAGCAGGCGGATCCCCGTCAGTTGCCATTGTTCTGTCATGTGATTTTCCTCGACGTATTTCCCGATCGGATTAAATCGTTGCGCAAGCATTTAACGTGCCGCCGTACTGCCGTGCATTGATGCGCGGCCGACGCGGCTATCGCGACAGGCGCTGCGGAGCCTGTCTATTATGCGCGACGGCCACGGGGGCGCCGCCGCGCGGGCGCCGTCAAATTGCCGTGTTCTTCAGACGCTGCCCTGCGTTTCGACGACCAGCACGCGCGCCACGCCGAGCGGATGGGCGACATGCTCGGTGCCCACCGACGCGTAGAACACGTCGCCGGTTTCGAGCACCGTCGAGCGTTCGACGCCGTCTTCGCGATAGCGCATCTCGACCCGGCCGTCGAGCACGGCGAACACTTCCTCGCCGTCGTTGACGTGCCACTTGTACGGCTGGTCGGTCCAGTGCAGACGCGTGGTGATGCCGTTCATGCTGGCGATGTCGAGCGCGCCCCATGGACGCGTCGCGGTAAAGTCCCTGCTGCGGATGATCTTCATGGTCGATGAGCGGTGGGCAGTCGCACGGACCGCGCGGCATGGTCCGCCCGGGCTCCGGCGGCGCTTGCGCGGCTGGCCCTCATTATAGGTCTGACGGCTCGCCGGCCCCCATTAACGCACCCGCAGCGCACCCGCGCGCAGCGATTCGTCCGATTATTGAAACCCTTAGGTCGTCGCCTATACTCACTCAAGCCGCGTGGCACACCCTGTACGACAAGCGTCTGGATTCTGGGAGGAGTCGAGGATGAACAAAGCCACCTTTCTGGCCGTGCAACTCAACGTCGACGATGTAGCGGCGTCCCCCGGCCTCGTCGAGTTGCTGAACACCCACCTGGTTTTTGCCGCCGATGTTGCCGAAGCCGCCGATGCGCTGGTGCAACTCGCGAGCATCGCGGGACTGGCGAGCGGCGTCGAAGCGAGTGTCGAGCTTCCCGCCGTGGCGATAGAGCGGCTGCGCGAGGCGCTCGATAATCTGAGCGGCTACGACGAATCCTGGCTGCTGGCGCTCGAACCGAGCCGCGCGCTGTTCGACGAGATCGGCCGCCGACATCGCACGTTGCATTGAGCGGCGCACGGCGAACAGACCGCTCAAGCCACACAGTAAACAACAGGCCGTAAACGACAAAACGCCATCCGATCAAACCGGATGGCGTTTTTTCTTGCCCGCCGCCTTCGCGCTGTTCCGCGAGGCGGCGTCTACATCAGACTACGTACAAACTTTGCTGCAACTCGTATCGGCGCTTCGTTACGGCTTACTAGCGGCTTAGTTACCGAAATTAGTTGCCGAAATACACCGAGTTACGGTCCGACTTGGCCGGGCTCGCTGCATGGCCAGCTTGCGACGTGCTGACAGCCGGTGCGCCGTAGCCGCTGGTGTTCGCCGTGTTGGCTGCGAGTGCCGTGTCGTTTTGTGCCTGGACGCGAGCTTCGGCAGCCTGGATGTCCGTCGGGTAGTCGAGGTCGCTGGCGATCGGGTTGTAGCCGGCCTTTTCCAGTTGAACCAGTTGCGCACGGACTTCAGCGCGGGTAACCGGCTGGTTCGTTTGAGCGAACGAAGCAACAGGAGCAGCAAGGGCGGCGGCGATAGCAACTGCGGAAATCAGGGTCTTCATGATTAACCTCCAAGAACTTGTTTGTGGTGCATCAGGGTTTTCCCTAACGCTTGATCGCAAGTTTAGGAGGGTTGCGGACTAGGGAAAACCCCTAAATCAACGAAAGTCTATTTTCGTTTCCGCAATAATCGCCGTGCGTTCTTTACAAAAGCCTGAAACAACATCGATCCTGACAATAATCTTACGGATCGCAAGACTAGGGCATCGGGCTCATCCGGCGCGCATTTCGATCACGCGCGCCGGATCGCTAGTCAGCCATTCAGCCCCAGTGCGCGTGGAAGCTGCCCGGCTTGTCGATGCGCTCGAACGTATGCGCGCCGAAGAAGTCGCGCTGCGCCTGCACGAGGTTCGCGGGCAGACGCTCCGAGCGATACGCGTCGAAATACGCGATCGCCGACGCAAAAGCCGGCACCGGCACGCCCGCATTGACCGCCGCCACCACGACTTCGCGCAACGCAGCCTGATAGTTCTTCGCGATGTCGTGGAAGTACGGATCGAGCAGCAGGTTCGCGAGCGCCTTGTCCTTCGCGTAGGCGTCGGTGATCTTCTGCAGGAAGCGCGCGCGGATGATGCAGCCCGCGCGGAAAATCTTCGCGATCGTGCCGAAGTCGAGATCCCACTTGTACTCTTCCGATGCCGCGCGCAGTTGCGCGAAGCCCTGCGCGTACGAGATCACCTTGCTGAAGTACAGCGCGCGGCGCACCGATTCGATGAACGCATCGCGCGCGCCACTGAGCGGCTTCGCCTGCGGCCCTTCGAGCACCTTGCTCGCGGCCACTCGCTGATCCTTCAGCGACGACAGCACGCGCGCAAACACCGCTTCGGTGATCAGCGGCAGCGGCGCGCCAAGATCGAGCGCGTTCTGGCTGGTCCACTTGCCGGTGCCCTTCTGCGCGGCGCGGTCGAGAATCACGTCGACCAGATCCTTGCCGGTCTCGTCGTCCTTCTTGCCGAAGATCTTCGACGTGATTTCGATCAGATAGCTGTCGAGCTCGCCCTGATTCCACTCGGTATAGACCTTGCCGAGTTCTTCGTTCGACAGGCCGACCACCTGCTTGAGCACCGCATAGCTCTCGGCGATCAGCTGCATATCGCCGTATTCGATGCCGTTATGCACCATCTTCACGAAGTGGCCGGCGCCGTCCGGTCCCATGTACGCGACGCATGGCTCGCCGTCCGGCGCCTTCGCGGCGATTTCGGTGAGGATCGGTGCAACGAGGTCGTAGGCATCGCGCTGGCCGCCCGGCATGATCGACGGGCCTTTCAACGCGCCTTCCTCGCCGCCCGACACGCCCGTGCCGATGAAGTGCAGGCCCGCCTTCGCGAGTTCCTGGTTGCGGCGGATCGTATCGGTGAAATGCGTGTTGCCACCGTCGATCAGGATGTCGCCCGCTTCGAGCAGCGGCTTCAGCGACGCGATCGTCGCATCGGTCGGCGCGCCGGCCTTGACCATCAGCAGAATGCGGCGCGGCTTTTCGAGCGAGTCGACGAACTCTTCCAGCGTGAAGGCCGGCACCAGTTTCTTGTCCGGAAATTCGGCGATGAGTTCGTCGGTTTTCTCGCGGCTACGGTTGTAGACCGATACCGCGTGGCCGCGGCTTTCGATGTTGAGCGCCAGATTGCGGCCCATGACCGCTAGCCCCACCACGCCGATTGCCTGTTTGCCCATGTGAATTCTCCAGAGTCGAATGAATGTCGTGACGCCGCGTCGCGCCAAACGCCGGCGCGGCGTCGAGGGTGAAAGGATAAAAGAAATGCACGCTTACCGCTTGGCGGCGGGCAGTGAGCGCGGGTGTTTTGGCGGTTCCGCGGCATCTGCCCATGCGTCTTTGCCTGTGCGTCTTTGCTTATGCACCTGTCCCACGCGCGCATCAACGAAAACGCACGCCGTTGGACCTACACGTTACCCACGTATCAACTTGCTGCTCGCTTGCTGAACACCAGACTGAAATTGTTCGCCGGCATCGCCACGACTTTTTCGCACGCGAGCCCCGCCGCCTCACCGAGCGCGACGACGGCCTCCATATCGCGCACGCCCCACTCGGGATCGCGGCTCTTCAGCCATTGATCGAACGCTTCGTTGCTCGGCGCCGTGTGCGCGCCGCCGCGTTTATACGGACCGTACAGATACAGCACGCCGCCATCGACGAGCCGCCGCCCCACTCCATCGAACAGCGCCTGCGATGCGCTCCACGGCGAGATATGGATCATGTTGATGCACACCACCGCGTCGAGCGTATCGACGCCCCAGTCCGGCTGATGGACATCGAGCGCGAGCGGCGCGCGCAGGTTCGGCAGTCCCGCCTGCGCGCTCCACGCGGCAATCGATGCGCGCGCATCGGCGTCGGTATCGCTCGGTTGCCAGTCCAGCTTGGGCAGTGCGCCGGCGAACCATACCGAGTGCTCGCCGGTGCCGCTCGCGATTTCAAGCACGCGGCCGCGAGGCGGCAGCGCGTCGCGCAACACCGCGAGGATCGGTTCGCGATTGCGTTCGGCGGAAGGCGAATGTTGCCGGGCGTCGGTCATGGTCGGTTCGGTGATTTTCGGTGATCAGTCAGTTAGTACAAGGTTGCCCGCACGCGCGCAGGCAGATCGCGGTCGTAGGCGGCGGCATCGAACTCTTCGCCGTCGCCGGCGGCCATGATGCGCCGCAAAATCTCGCCCGTGCTCGGCAGTTGCGTGCGTTCGATCTGACGCGCCGGGTCCCACAGCTTCGAACGCACGATCGCCTTCGAGCAGTGGAAGTACACCGCGTCGACGTCGATCAGCAGCACGGTGCGCGGCAGTTTACCGTCGACGGCGAAACTGTCCAGCAGCGCGGGCTCGTCCGAGATCCGGCCACGGCCGTTCACGCGCAAGGTTTCGCCGACGCCCGGCACGACGAACAGCAGCGCGAGCCGCGGATCGACGATGATGTTGCGCAAGCTGTCGAGCCGGTTGTTGCCCGGACGGTCCGGCAGCGCGAGCGTGCGTTCGTCGACGCAGCGCACGAACCCCGGCACATCGCCGCGCGGCGAACAGTCGAGGCCCTCCGGGCCGCTCGTCGCGAGCACCACGAACGGCGCCGCCTCGATAAACGCGCGGTAGTCCTCGTTCACATACGGGATCTCCTTGCGCAGCGCGCGCTCGCCGGGCTCGCCGTACAGGGCTTCGAGTTGTTCGATCGTCGTCAGCATGGGGCCTGCCTGAAAGAAAGTTGCAATTGAAGCGTTGCAATTCGTGCGGGCCGCTCAGTCGCCCGCCAGCATCCCGGCGAGCGCGCTCAACGTGGCGCCGGCCGGCGCGGCCACTTTCAGCGCGAGCAGCGGATCGGCACGCGTACGGCCGAGATTGATCGCCGCGATCGGCTTGCCCTGCCGCTGTGCCCATACGCAGAACCGGTAGCCGGAATACACCATCAGCGACGAACCGGCCACCAGCACCGCGTCGGCCGCGTCGAGCGCCTGCGAGGCCGCTTCGACGCGCGCCTTCGGCACGTTCTCGCCGAAAAACACCACCGACGGTTTCAGCAGCCCGCCGCAGTTCGAACACGCGGGCACGCGAAAACCGCCGAGATCGTGCCATTCGAGATGCGCGTCGCCGTCGGCGGCGGCTTCGGCCGTGACGTCGAGCAGTGCCGGGTTGTCGGCTTCGAGCGTTTGCTGGATCGACGCGCGCGCATGCTGCATGCCGCAGTCGAGACAGGTCACGCCGTCGATCCCGCCATGCAGCTCGATCACGTCGCGGCTGCCGGCGCGCTGATGCAGACCGTCGACGTTCTGCGTGACCAGCGTCGGCACATGGCCTGCCGCTTCGAGCCGCGCGAGCGCGACGTGCGCGGCGTTCGGCTGCGCCCGCGCGACCAGCGGCCAGCCGACCATGCTGCGCGCCCAGTAGCGCTGACGCATCGCGAGCGTGCCGAGAAATTCCTGCAGCGTGATCGGCGGCGAGCGCTTCCACGCGCCATCGTCGTCGCGATAGCCGGGAATGCCGGAGTCGGTGCTGATGCCCGCGCCGGTCAGCACGAACAGGCGTGGATAACGCTGCACGAAGCGGTGCAGATCGTCGAGCGTGTGTGCGTCGATCAGAGGGTCGTTCGGCGTGAGCTGAAGGTCGGTCATGACGGGAACGGTGGCAAATCGTGCGCGGCTCAGTGACGCGTGCGCGGGTCTTTCGATTTCCGCGGCTTCGGTTGCGGGTTCTGCTGTGGATCCGGCGGCGCCTGATGGCGTTGCCGCCACGCCGTCAGCGCGATCTCGTAGCGTTCGAGCGCTGCGTCGTAGAGATCGAACACACACTGAGTGCAGCCGCTATGACAGCAGTCTTCGAGATCGGGCTGCACGGGCGGCTGCGGCGGCGGATCGTCGTCGCGGGGTGTGGCTCGGGGCACGGCGGGCGCGGCTTTCGCGTGGAGACGGAAAGCGCTCAGTATATAGGTTCAATGCGGGTTGAATGCGGGCCGAACGCGGGTTGAGCGCGCGCTTCCACGAAGGCCCGCGCTCCCGCCTGTGCTCCGTCAGATGCCGCTCAACCGCGCCCGACGAACGGCATCTTGGTGGCCATGATCGTCATGAACTGCACGTTGGCCGACAACGGCAGATTCGCCATATGCAGCACCGCGTCGGCGACATGCTGCACATCCATCAGCGGCTCGACCGCGATTTCGCCGTTCGCTTGCGGCACGCCACGCGCCATCCGCGCAGCCATCTCGGTCGCCGCGTTGCCGATGTCGATCTGTCCGCACACGATGTCGTATTTGCGGCCGTCGAGCGAAACCGCCTTGGTCAGGCCGGTGATCGCGTGCTTGGTCGCCGTATAGGCCGCACTGTTCGGCCGCGGCGCATGCGCGGAGATCGAGCCGTTGTTGATGATGCGGCCGCCGCGCGGGTTCTGCGTCTTCATCAGACCGAATGCCGCGCGCGTGCACAGGAACACGCCGTTCAGATTGGTATCGACGACCGAGCGCCATATGTCGATATCGAGTTCATCGAGATCGACCGGCGGGCCGTTGCGCCCCGCATTGTTGAACAGTACGTCGAGCCGGCCGAAGCGCGCGCGGATCGTGTCGAACAGCGCGGCCACGCTAGCGGCGTCCGTCACGTCGCACGATACCGCGAGCGCGTCGCCGCCCAGTGCGGTAATTTCAGCGGCGGCCGCATCGAGCGGGTCCTGGCGGCGCCCGGCGAGCACCACGCTATAGCCATGCTCCGCCAGCTTGAGCGCGCACGCGCGGCCGATGCCGCTGCCCGCGCCCGTCACCAGCGCCACTTTCCTGTTTTCCGTTTCCGCCATCGTGCATCTCCTGTGTGTTGTGTTGTGCCGGCTCAGAGGTGCATATCGGACAACTGTCGACCGCTGTTAAGCGCCTCTTTTCGCCCTGCACCATACAACATCAGATGACTGATCGCAAACCTGCGCATTGCCGTTGCGGGCGCATTGTTCGCGCAGCAGACCGACGTCTTTCAGCCCGCTTTCACTATCGAAACGCGCCGCGCGAGCAAGTACGCGTCAGCTGGCGCTACACGCGGAAATCGGCCGCCATATCTTCGTCCGTGCGCGCTTCGAGCTTGCCCGCGCGGCACGCTTTCATGAACACGTCGTAATCCTGCTCGACCTGATCCGCGTAGCTCATCGCGTAGCCGGTCAGTGCCTCCGCGAACTGCTCGCCGCGGCCGATATACGAGCTGATCTCGATCGCCTGGCCGCTCGCCTTCGCGTGCGCGCGCGCCATGATCCAGCCGCACAGCCCCGCGTAGCCGTCGAGCAGATCGCTGTCGAACAGTTCGATATTCGCGGACAGCTTCATGTCGCGCAGCTGGCGCGCATAGAAATGCCGTCCGAGCGGCCCGGTCGCCCAGCCGAGAAAGATATCGCTGGCCGCCTGCAGCATCCGCTGTCCGTACACGACGCGCTCGCCTTCATGCTTGACGGCCGGCGACTTGTGGAACCGCGCGATGACCGACGGGCGCGCTTCCTTCAGTTGCAGGAACAACGGCTTGTTCATGTGATCGACGAGCAGCGCCACCAGACAGCGCGTGCCGACGCTGCCCACACCGACCACCTTGAACACGATGTCCTGCATCGTGAAGTGATCGAGCAGTTCGCGGCGGTCGTGAGACATCGTCTTCCGATAGTCGGCCCACATGTGCTCGACCATTTTGTCGACATTGCCCTTGCGGAACGCTTCGGATTCTTCCGGCGTGAATAGCGTGGTCGCGCCGAGCACGTGAAAAAGCGCGGGCGGCGCGTCGTTGATCGTCCAGCGGTCGCCGTCATGCGAGGCCATCTTTTCGAGCAGGCTTTCGTGCGTGCGGCTCGCGGCGCGTTCCATCGCGCGCCGCACCGCGCGTCGGCGCTCGGGCGTCAGCGCGGTTTCCGCCATATGGTCGAACGTGATGCGGTCGTACCACAGTTCGAGCGCACCGCGCTGCGCATACTGGGCCATCCGGTCGCGATACGAGTTGACCGCGGTCATCACGAGGCTCTCGGCGGTACCGCGGCTCAGGCGCATATGGCGGGCGGCCACCACGAAGCTCGCGGTAAGCCGCTTCAGATCCCATTCGAATGGGCCGACCGACACTTCGTCGAAGTCGTTCAGATCGAAGATCAGTTGTCGCTCGGGTGTCGCGAAGCCGCCGAAGTTCATCAGATGGCCGTCGCCGCAGATCGGTATGCTGAGGCCCGAGTCGTGCACCTTCGAGAGATCGTGCGCCTGCAGGATCGCGCTGCCGCGAAAGAACGTGAACGGCGACACGGCCATGCGTCCATAGCGCAGCGGCACGAGATTCTCGACCCGGCCCGCGCTGCTCTCCTTGAGCAGTTCGATCGGGTCGCGCCGCAGCTCGCCGACCGCGCGATGGCTGGAACGCTTCGAATGCTCACGGGCGGCACGGCCACGAGCTTCCCGTTCAGCGATGGTGCTGGCTTTCATGCGGTTTCTCCGTTTTGCGAATCTGACCGGCGATGACAGAGACTGCTTGATTTGGCACGGCAACTGGCACGACAAAGCGAAACAGCCAGGCGTGAATCTTCCTATACCTTGGCCTTACGGCAACTTGATGGCAGCGCCGCCGCGCGTTACGCGGGAACTGTTGCTCGAATCACGCTATTCACGATCATAGCGGGCCGGAACAGATCGCCGCAAAAAATGCCGCCGTCCGTTTGCGCGCGAGTCCACGCTGCGACGCGCGGTGCCCGGGTAGAATCGGCGCATGCGCCCACCCTCCGTCCAGCAGCGCGAGCCCGAGCTTCCGCTGCACACGCCCAGTGTGTCGTCGCTGACCCTGGCGGCGGTTATCGCCGTGATCGCGTGGATTTCGATCTTCGCGCAAGCCGACGTCACGATCGACCGCACGCTCGCGC
Source organism: Paraburkholderia sp. ZP32-5 (assembly GCF_021390495.1). Taxonomy (NCBI): domain Bacteria; kingdom Pseudomonadati; phylum Pseudomonadota; class Betaproteobacteria; order Burkholderiales; family Burkholderiaceae; genus Paraburkholderia; species Paraburkholderia sp. ZP32-5. Next base: position 1,997,310 of record NZ_JAJEJP010000002.1, read on the forward strand.
GCGGGCTCACCGTGCTCGACGGCCTCGCGCGGATGAGCAGCTATCTGACCAACCTGACCGTGCTCGCGTGCGCGATCTGCTTCACGAGCATCGCGCTATGGCAGCATCGCTCGCCGCTCGTGCGCTTTTTCCGCCAGCCGACCGTGGTGACCGCGGTGGTCGTGTATATGGTGTTCGTTGGCATCGCGTATAACCTGCTGTTGCGCGGCATCTGGACACCCACTGCCTACCGGCGCGTGCTCAACGAGTCGCTGCATAGCGTGCTGCCGATGCTCGCCGCGCTCTACTGGGTGCTGTTCGTGCCGCGCTTCCAGTTGCGGCCGCGCCACTGCGTGCTGTGGCTCGTCTATCCGCTCGCGTATCTCGGCATCACTTTCTGGCGCGGCAGTCTGTCGGATTTCTATCCGTATCCGTTTATCGATGTCGAAACGCTCGGGCTCAGACAGGTGCTCGTCAATTCCGCGCTGCTGTTCGGCGGGTTTTTGATGCTGCTGGCGGTGTTTGTCGGTATCAACTTCGGGCGGCGGCGCTGAGGCTTTGATGGGGCGTCCGTCATGCGCGGGTTGCTCTCTTAGCCGCGTCATAACCGTCTCATAGCTGCTCGATAGCCACTTTCTGGCCACTCGTTGCCGCGCCGTTTTCAAGTTCCTGCGCAAGTTCCAGCATCGCCGCCCGCCGTGTCCGCCAGGCGCACTTCTTGCGGCCCTCCGGGACTGTCGCAGGTCGCCGCCCTACCGGCGCGGCCCGCGCGACACCCTCGTCTGGCGCGCTTGCAATCGCAACGCGCTCACACGTAAATATGACAACGGGAGCGATGCATATGGACACGAATTCAGCGGAAGGCACAGTCAACGAAATCGCCGGCAAGGTGCAAAGCGCGGCGGGCGACGTACTCGGCGATGCCGGTATGCAGGTGGCGGGCAAGGCGCGCGAGTTGAGCGGCAAGGCACAGCAGCTCTGCGCGAATACGACGAGCCTCGTGCGCGACACCGCGGTCGAAAACCCGTTCACGACGCTTGCGGTCGTTGCGCTGGCCGGCTTCGTCGCGGGCGCGCTGTGGTCGCATAACTCGGCGGATCGGGATTATCGGCGTTAAGGCCCGCGTTAAGCGATAGACGTGATGCGGGCGATTTGCCTCAAGCAGTCGCCCGCTGCTTCATCAGGCGCTTTTCTTCTTGCGGCCGGCGCCCATCTCCAGTTCCACCCACGTCGGCGCGTGATCGCTCGCATGCGGCTCGCCACGCACCCAGCGGTCGACGCCCGCATCGCGCAAACGCGGCGCGAGTTCGTCGCTCAACAGCAGATGATCGATGCGCAACCCCGAATTGGTCTCCCAATGCCGGCGGAAATAATCCCAGAATGTATAGACGCGCTCATCGCCGAAATGCGTGCGTAGCGCATCGGTCCAGCCTTGCGCGAGCAGCTTTCGATAACGCTCGCGGCTTTCCGGCTGCAACAGCGCGTCTTTAAGCCAGGAGCGCGGGTTATAGATATCCTCGTCGGTCGGTACGACGTTATAGTCGCCGGCCAGCACGACCGGCTGACCGCTTTTGAAGAGCTTCGCCGCGTGTGCCAACAGATGATCGAACCACGCGAGTTTGTAGTCGAACTTCGGACCGGGCTGCGGATTGCCGTTCGGCAAGTACAGTGACGCAATCACCAGCCCGCCTGCCTCGGCTTCCAGATAACGGCTATGCGTATCGGCCTCGAAGCCGGGCAAGCCGCGCCGCCGTTCGACCGGCGCTTCGCCCTTCGACAGGATCGCCACACCGTTCCAGGCACTCTGCCCTTGCCACAGCGCGCCGTAACCGGCGTCACGCAGTGCTTCGGCCGGAAATGCGCTATCCACTGCTTTCAGTTCCTGCAGGCAGACGATGTCCGGCGCCTCGCGCTCGAGCCACTGCAATAACGCCGGCAAGCGCGAGCGGATGCCGTTGATGTTGAACGTCGCAATCCGCAGCTTCGTCACGATCGTTTCTCCCTGGCCGCCAGGTTCGGCCCGCGATGATCTGCTATGACAGGCGATGACCCGCTATGACCTAACCCGCCGCGACATCGCACCACTCGATCGCCCACGAGCGCGCGCAGCAGATCGCATCGGCTTCAGTCGCAAAGCAATCGATGTCACCGGAATCATGCGATTGAAAGGCTTCGTTGCGCCGCGGCACGCGGGTGATCTTTGCGCGTGCGTAGTAGACGCCCTCATCCGCGCGACGGGCACGGCAGTCGATATGGAAATGCAGATAGTCGAATTGCATCGGCGCTCCTGTGAACTTGCGCGTGCGGGTCATGTATCTACTCATGCATCCGCTCATGCACCCACTCAAGCATCATCACGCGTCAGTCATGCATTAACCGGGGCCGAACGATATGCTGACGGCCATCGCGACTCACGCCAGCACCGCCCATACCCGGGCTCCGACCGCCAGTCGCGACGTTCATTGCCAATATTAGCGTGCATTAATTGCGCAGTTCGGCTTTGATCTTGCACTGTTTTTTTAATACCGTTCTACCAGCCACGGCACCGAGATTGCTGCGCTTTGCCTTGTCTGTCCTCTTTGTCTGTTCTGTTTCAACGCGATGCGTTGGACTTCGACGCATCAGCCTGCATTGACCTTTCAATGGAGTTATCCGAACGTCATGTCCACGCATACCGACTGTCAGGATTCAGACGACGCAGCCTCTGCGGAATCAGGCTCGCAGCCGTCACATCCGTCACGCCGCCGCTTTCTTCAATCGGCGGCCGCGGCCGCGACGATCGGCGCGGCCCCGCATCTGCGCGCGCAAACGCCAACGCCAGCCGCGCCGCCCGCGCCAGCTAATGCAGCAGTACCGCCACGCCCGGTCACGTTGAACGTGAACGGCCGCGCCTATACGCTGCAACTCGAACCGCGCGTGACGCTGCTCGACGCATTGCGCGAATACGCGGGGCTGATGGGCACCAAGAAAGGCTGCGACCGTGGCCAGTGCGGCGCCTGCACGGTGCTGGTCGAAGGCCGCCGCATCAACTCATGCCTGACGCTCGCGGTGATGCACGAAGGCGAGAACATCACGACCGTCGAAGGACTCGCATCCAGTGACGGCGTGTTGAGCCCGATGCAGCGCGCGTTCATCGAACACGATGCGTTTCAGTGCGGCTACTGTACGCCGGGGCAGTTGTGCTCGGCGACTGCCCTGCTCGGCGAATTCCGCAACGGCGCGGCGAGCACCGTCACCGCCGACGTGCGCATGCGTCCGGCCGCGCTATCGGACGAAGAGATCCGCGAGCGCATGAGCGGCAATATCTGCCGCTGCGGTGCCTACGCGAACATCGTCGCCGCGGTGCGCGCCGCGCACGGCAACGCATAACGGAGACCGGCATGGATGCGATCTCCTACGAACGCGCCGGCGATGTGGCCGGCGCAGTACGCGCCGCGCAGCAGCCGGGCGCGGTATTTATAGGCGGCGGCACGAATCTGCTCGATCTGATGAAGGGCGGTGTCGCGCGGCCGATGCGGCTCATCGACATCACGCATATCGGCGGGCTCGATTCGATCACCACGTTGCCCGGCGGCGGCATCCGCATCGGCGCGCTGGTGCGCAACAGCGATGCGGCCAATCACGCGCTCGTGCGCGAGCAATACCCGCTGCTGTCGCAGGCGTTTCTGGCCGGTGCGTCCGCGCAGTTGCGCAACATGGCAACGGTCGGCGGCAATCTGCTGCAACGCACCCGCTGCGGCTACTTCTACGACACCGCCTTCACCCAATGCAACAAGCGCATGCCCGGCAGCGGCTGCGCGGCACTCGACGGCCACAACCGCATGCACGCGATTCTCGGCGCGAGCTCGCAATGCATCGCGGTCAATCCGTCGGATATGAGCGTCGCGCTCGCCGCGCTGGAGGCGATCGTGCGCGTCAGCGGCCCCGGCGGCGAGCGCACGATCGCGTTCGCGGATTTTCATCGGCTGCCCGGTGACCGGCCCGATCTCGATACCACGTTGCAGCCCGGCGAACTGATCACCGCGGTCGATCTGCCGCCGCCGCTGTTCAGCGCGCACTCGCACTACCTGAAGGTCCGCGATCGTGCCAGTTATGCGTTCGCGCTGGTGTCGGTCGCCGCCGCGTTGCAGATGGACGGCGAGCGCGTGCAAAGTGCGCGCATCGCGCTCGGCGGCGTCGCGCACAAGCCGTGGCGCGCGAGCGCGGCCGAGCAGATGCTCGCCGGCCAGCCGCTGACGCAGACCGCACTGCGGCACGCTGCCGCCGCCGCGCTCGACAGCGCGCAGCCGCGGCGCGACAACGGCTTCAAGGTCCAGCTCGCGCAACGCGCGATCGTCCGCGCGGTCAATCAGGCCGCCGGCAACGTGGGAGGTGTCGCATGAATCTGATCGGACAGCCGCTCGATCGTATCGACGGTCTGCTCAAAGTGACCGGCGATGCGCGTTACGCGGCCGAATTCCCCGAGGCGCGCCTCGCGCACGCGGTGCTGGTGACGAGCACGATTGCGCGCGGCACGATCGCGTCGATCGATGCGAGCCGTGCGCAGGCCTTGCCCGGCGTGCTGCTGGTGATGACCTACCAGAACGCGATGCGTTTGCCGAACGGCGGGCAGCCCGCGCTCGCGCCGCCCGCGGGCCGGCGCCTGTCGCTGCTGCAGGACAACGAGGTGCACTACAACAACGAGCCGGTCGCGGTAGTCGTGGCCGATACGCTTGAACATGCAACCGATGCCGCGCGCCAGTTGCGCATCGTCTATCAGCCGGGCAACGCGGCACTCGATTTCGCCGCGGCGAAGCAAACCGCGCATGCGCCGGTGAAGCCGCAGGGCCGCCAGACCGATACGCAGCGCGGCAGCTTCGAGGACGGCATGCAAAGCGGCGCCGTGCATCTCGACGCGACCTACACGACGCCGATCGAGCATCACAACCCGATGGAGCCGCACGCGACGATGGCGCATTGGGACGGCCCGCAGCTCACGCTGTTCGATTCGACGCAGGGCGTGAGCAACGCGGCGCAGGCGGTCGCCAAGGTGTTCGGCATTGCGCCGAACGATGTGCGCGTGATCTCGCCGTTCATCGGCGGCGGCTTTGGCTGCAAGGGCTCGTCGTGGTCGCATGTGTCGCTGTGCGCGATGGCCGCGCGGCAAACCGGCCGGCCGGTGCGGCTCGCGCTCGAACGCCCGCAGATGTTCGGCATGGTCGGCGCGCGCCCGCGCACCGAGCAGCATTTCGTGATCGCCGCGAAGCACGACGGCACGCTGACCGCGATGCGCCACGACAGCATCTCGAACACGTCGACGATCGAAGACTGGACCGAGACCTGCTGCATGGTCACGCGCATGCTGTACGCGGTGCCGAATCAGATCACCACGCACCGGCTCGTGCAGTTGAATCTCGGCACGCCGACCTTCATGCGCGCGCCGGGTGAAACCACCGGCTCGTTCGCGCTCGAATCGGCGATGGACGAACTCGCCGTCGCGTTGAAGATGGATCCGCTCGCGTTACGCATCAAGAACTACGCGGAAAGCGATCCGCAGGAAAACAAGCCGTGGTCGGGCAAGTCGCTGCGCGAGTGCTACCAGATCGGCGCCGAAAAATTCGGCTGGTCGCGCCGTTCTCCGGCGCCGCGTTCGATGCGCAACGGCAACACGCTGATCGGCATGGGCATGGCAACCGCGACCTACCCGGCCAATCGCAGCGAGGCATCGGCCATCGCGCGGATTCTGCCAGACGGAACCGCGATGGTCGCATCGGGCACCCAGGACATCGGCACCGGCACCTATACGGTGATGACCCAGGTCGCCGCCGATGCGCTCGGCTTCGCGCCGGAGCAGATTCACTTCGCGCTCGGCGATTCGACGTTGCCGCGCGCGCCGGGATCGGGCGGCTCGCAATCGGCGGCGAGCGTATCGCCGGCGGTGCGCGACGCGGCGAGCCAGGCACGCAACCAGTTGATCGCGCTCGCGCTGGCCGACGCGGCATCACCGGTGCATGGCCTGCCGCTCGACGACGTGAGCGTCGAAAACGGCTGGGTGACGAGCCGCGCGCAACCGGCCAAGCGCGATCCGGCCGCGGCGATCATCGCGCGCGCGGGCGGCAAGCCGATCGAGGCGACCGCGACGGTCAAACCGGGCGACGAGAAGCAGAAGTACTCGTTCCATTCGTTCGGCGCGGTGTTCGTCGAGGTGCACGTCGATGCGGAACTCGGCACGATCCGCGTGCCGCGCGTGGTGGCCGTCTACGACGTCGGGCGCGTGCTCAACGAGAAGACCGCGCACAGCCAGATGCTAGGCGGGCTCGTGTGGGGCATCGGCGCGGCGCTGCAGGAGGAAAGCACGCTCGATACGCGCTACGGACGCTTCACGAATGCGAACCTCGCCGAGTATCACGTGCCGGTGAACGCTGATATCGATACGCTCGATATCACGTTTATCGACCGGCCCGATCCGTATATCAACTCGCTCGGCGTGCGCGGTATCGGCGAGATCGGTATTACGGGCGTGCCGGCGGCGATTGCAAATGCGGTGTATCACGCGACCGGCGTGCGGGTACGCGATTTGCCGATTACGCTCGATAAGGTGATGGGGGCGGTGCGGGTGTGAGGTGTGGCGGGAGGCGGTGGCCACCGAGGTTTCACGCTTGGAGTCGGTCGTGGGCGCTTCGTAAGTGATTCATGAGCGCTCAATGGTGAGAGGCCGCGCTTGCGCGCGGCCTTCGCATCAGCGTTGACATTCGCGCTTGCCTCTCATCCCGTTGCATCGCACAATCGGCTTCATCCCCTCTTTCTGGTATCCGCCGATGGCCTATGCCTCGCTCGCCACCGGCGTATTGCTCGCCGCCGGTTTCGGTTCGCGCTTCGATCCGAGCGGTCTGCACAACAAGCTTCTCGCGCGTCTGCCCGATGGCACGCCGGTCGCGCATGAAGCCGCGCACCGGCTGCTGCGGGTCGTCACGCGCGTGCTGGCCGTGGTGCGGCCGGGCTCCGACGCGTTGGCCCGCGTGCTCAACGACGCCGGCTGTGACGTCGTGTTCGCGGCGAGCGCCGAGCGCGGCATGGGCGCAAGCCTCGCCGCGGGTATCGAGGCAAGCGACGACGCCGAAGGCTGGATCGTCGCGCTCGCCGACATGCCGCGCATCGCGCTGCCGACGATCGAAGCGGTAGCCCGCGCGCTGGACGGCGGCGCCCCGCTCGTTGCGCCGTTCTACCAGGGACAGCGCGGTCATCCGGTCGGTTTCGGCGCGCAGCATCGCGATGCGCTGCTCGCGCTTGACGGTGATACGGGCGCGAAAACGCTGCTGATGACGCAGGCGCTGACGCGCCTGGATATCGATGATCCGGGGGTTTTGCGGGATGTGGATACGCCGGAGGATTTGCAGCGGATATAGCACCGGGGTTTCTGCACTGCTGCGAGAAAATCGTCTCCGTTCGTCCCAAAGCGGCCATCAACCTTGCGTGCGCGAATGACCGCTTGTGTCCGGTCAAGCGACACCGCCCAGCTATGATTGGTGCTGGCGATAGGGTTATCCTGCAACAGGAATGACTGCTGTTGCCCCGGTGCCTTGCCGGGCACGTGGTCCGGCAACCGGCGCGGACATTCTGTCGTCCTCCAGCCACGTCGCAACATGCGGCGACCGGCATCCGCAGTCAGCGTTCGATCACGGTTCTGTGACTAGCCAACATCATGCGCGACACCTTATCGCTTGCCGTTCGCGACACTTTTGGCGCCTTGAAGGCTGAGCTTTCCTGGCGAACGTTGAGGGCACGATTTCGCAGCTGCGCCGAGGCGATTCTGGCCACGGTTCTTGCAATATGTGTAAGCCGATATCTCAGCCTGACCGAAATCTGGTGGGCAGCTATCTGCGCGTTTTCATTGACGGGCCTTACATTGAAGGTGGCTCTCGATCTGGGCGTGCAGCAGATAGCCGGCACATTCGGCGGCACGATCATCGGCCTGATGCTGTCGCCCGTCGCAAGTTCGAGTGCGACCGTGTTCGTTCTGTCGATGGCCGGCTTGTCCGCGGCGGGTCTCTACCTGGCGACGAAACGATCGATGGGCTACATGTGGATACTATCGACGGCACTGGCCATATTCGTCGTCACAACGGCCCACGCTAACCCAAACGTTGAACTGCACGGCGTCGCGTCGTCCTTGTGGCTCAATGCGTCGATTGGCACGCTCGTCTACCTGAGCGTTGCAGTGGCGGGTTCGGCTGTGGCGCTCCTGTGCCGCAAGTACGAGCCAGGCGCCCCCGAAAGCGGTCCGGTCATGGCGCACGCGCTGACGGGCGGCGAGCTCGGCCGCGTGCCACATGCGATGATCGGCGCGATTGCACTGTCAGCGCTCGCCTATCTCGCATGGCGTTATCCGCTGGACGGTTTTCCACAGGCGATGACGACAGCACTCGTCGTCCTGATGGTTCCTGTCGACGCACAGGGAACATGGTCGCCGTACCGCGTCGTGCAGAGGATGTGTCACCGGCTTCTCGGCTGCGCATTGGGCTGCGTGGTGGTACTCGCCGTATTGCCGCTCACGACAGGAAGTCTCACGTACAGTCTGATTGCCGTATGTGTCCTCGTGTGGCTTGCTTGCTATGTCCGCTTTGGGCATTCCGACGCTAGCTATCTCGGCACCCAATTCGGAGCAGTCGTCATCTTGACGTTCGTTCACGACAGTGTCTGGTTGAGCGACAGTGTCACCGTTGCATACCATCGGCTGGTGGGAATCGTGGCTGGTAACGTGGCGCTCGCGCTAGTGCTTCTGCTGGTGACGGTGGGGTCGACTCTCCACTTCGGGCGCCGCGCCCAGTAGCCAGGATTGCCGACCGCCAAGGCCCCGTTTAGTGATGTCGGACCCAGTGGATGCTGTGCGGTGCTGTTGAACGTCTGCTTCGCGCCCCTTACCGCGCGTTCGTGGGTTACACCTGAACATGCGCCACGGGTGGTTTTGAGTCGGCCCGGCATCCGCGACGTGCGTGCGGCGAACACCTCACCGCGCTGACAGCTGCAGCGGCCTACCGCGGAGTTCCCGAAACGGCAATCCCGGCAGCCTCATCAATCCGGTCTTCCAGTCTCACGAATTCCGTTTCCTCGCACTGCCCCCGACTTGCTCCCGCAGATCTTTGCTCGCATACTGTATATTCATACAGTATTTTGCAAGTCATGAAGCTCATCCGGATCGAACCGATTTTTACCGCCTGGCGCCACGCGGCGCGCGAGGCGCTGCGCGACGGCATCGCGCCTGAGTCGATCGAGTGGGTCGAATCCGACGCGGCTACCGCGCCGCACACCCCGCCGGCATCCGCATGTCGCGAAGCCGCGCAACCCACCACGCCCCCCGCCCCCACCGCAATCTCCCGCGATCTGCTGACGCAGCTGGAAACCGCCGCCTGCTTCCGCGCCGACGATCGCTGGGCGCTGCTCTACCGCATCCTGTGGCGCTGGACGCACGGCGAGCGCAGCGCCGTCGAGCCGCACGATCCCGACGGCGCGCTGCTTGCGCAACGCGTCGAGGCGGTCGAGCGGGAAACCGCCAAACTCGTGCTTGGCACACTGTTCAGACGGCGCGATCCGTCGATGGGTCCGCCGGAGTTCGTCGGCTGGTACGCGCCGTATCACGATCTGCTCGAACGCGCCGCCCCACGGTTCGTCAAGGGCATGGGCGATTCCACGTGGATGCTCGCCACGCCGCGGGGCGCCGCGTTCTGGAACGGCATGCTGTTGCGCATCGGCCAGACGGCCGCGGAAGAACGTATCGAGGCCGAGCACGCTTTGCCGGCGAGCACGATGATCGGCGAAGCCATCACGAGCGAGCCAATCGAGGCGCTGTGGCTCGCCTGGTATGCGAGCGCCGTCAACGCGCAATCCATACCGGTGCCGCTGCGTTACTGGCGTATGCCCCCCGCCGGGCCGCCGCTGCCCGCGCAGCTTGCCCGCGAGCGCACGCGCGTCGGTGCGCGACACGCCGCCGTCAGCGTGCCGGACGCGCCACCCGCCGACACTTCCCCGCTCACGCCGCCGTTGAGCGAGCCGGACGGCCCACTCGCCACCTGCCGGCGCTGCGGACTGTGGCGCAACGCGAAACAGGCCGTCGCGGGTGTCGGGCCGGCTGATGCGGCGATCATGTTGCTCGGCGAGCAGCCCGGCGAATACGAGAACCAGCACGGCGAACCGTTTGGCGGCGCGGTCGGTGAATTGCTCGATAGCCTGCTCGCACGCGCCGGTCTCGAGCGCGCGGCGTTGTATCTGACCTATGCGGTCAAGCATTACAAATGGGACCTACCGCTTCAGCCGCAGCCCGATCAGCCGCGTCGCTCCCCGCAGCACGTGAGCGGGCAGCGCGTCCATCGCACGCCGGAGCGCAGCGAAGTCGAGGCTTGTGCGTACTGGCTGGACGAAGAGCTGAGCCGGGTCGCGCCGCGCGTCGTCGTCACGCTCGGGCCGGCCGCGCTGAAAGCGTTGACCGGAGCGCACGTCAATCTGTCGGAATACCTCGGACTCACGATCGCGCATCGTGGGCGCCTGATCGTGCCGACGTGGCATCCGTCGTATGCACTGCGCACCGCCGATGCCAGGCTGCGCGACGACATCGTCGCGAACATCGTGACGGCGTTCAAACGAGCAGCGGCGTTAGCGGCGGACGATACGCAAGCGGCTAACGAAATCAGCCACGCGAACTGAGCAGACCTCGCGCACCTTCATCTTCAGTAAAACGGCGCACGTATGCGCAAAACGGCGATTGTTCCGCAGCACGAGGCAAGCCCTAAAACACCGCTCGCTCACACCGTCTGAAACAGATGCGCGCACATGAAATCGACGAACACGCGCAGTTTCGACGACAACTGCCGATTCGACGGCCACAAGATCGAGAACTGCCCAGGCGCGATCGCGAGATCGCCGAGCACCGTGACGAGCGAGCCGCAAGCCAGTGCATCGCACACGAGGAAGTCAGGCATGAAGCCAATGCCGAAGCCGGCGATCACCGCGCCGCGCAGCGCCTCCATGTTGTTGCAGGTCATCGCGGTACGCAGGTTCGGCGGCTCGCTGCCTCCTTGCGCGAGCGGCCACGGCTGCAGCTTGCCGGTGGTCGGGAAACGGTAGCGCACGCAGCCATGCCCGGCCAGTTCGGCGAGTGTGCGCGGCAGGCCGGCACGTGTGGCGTATTCGGGCGATGCGCACAACACGAAGCGAAAAGGACCGAGCCGGCGCGACATCAGGCTCGAATCGGTCAGCGCGCCGCTACGGATCACCGCGTCGAAGCCACCTTCGACCACGTCGACGAGCTGGTCGTTGAAATCGAGATCCAGCTCGACCTCCGGATAACGTGTGCTGAACGCGGGCAGCACCGGCAGCAGAAAGCGATAGCCGATCACGGGCAGGCTCACGCGAATCCTGCCGCGCGGCGTTTGCGCGGCTTCCGACAACATGGCCTCCGCGTCGCGCAATTCTTCGAGAAGCCGGTGGCAACGCTCGTGAAAAAGCCGCCCTTCTTCAGTCAGCGTGACACGGCGCGTCGTGCGATGAAAGAGCCGCACGCCGAGCCCGTGTTCGAGCTTCGCAATCGTCTTGCCGACCGCCGAAGCCGAAATGCCGAGCTTGCGGCCGGCCGCGACGAAGCTGAGCGTCTCCGCGGTGCGCACGAACGCAACGATGCCGTTCAGGTTGTCCATAACGGTGATTCCCGAAGAGTGATCGAATCGATTACGGATTTCTAGTCCGCTATATACGGATTGCCGCGTTGTTTTTCGCCGATTGAATCGAAATTATCCTTCATCGCTCGGCTGGATGCGTCGTTCACGCATCGGCATTTCCCAAAGGAGCGATGATGAACACCCCGAATTCTGGCGACTCGACGCGGCGGCTCGTCGTGCTCGCCGCGGTCTGCATGGCGGCGCTCGCGTTGCCGCTCGCGTTCTCCGGCGGCGCGGTCGCGACGCCCGCAATCGGCCGCGATCTGGTCAGCGGCCCCGTCGCGATGAACTGGATCACCAACGCGTTCATGCTCGCGTTCGGCAGTCTGTTGATGGCGGCGGGTACGCTCGCGGACCGCTTCGGCCGCAAGCGGCTGTTCGCGTACGGCGTCGCGGGCTTCACGCTGAGTTCGCTGGCGCTCGGCTTTGCGCCGTCGATCGTGCTCGTCGATCTGTTGCGCGCCGCCCAGGGCGTGGCGGCCGCGGCGGCGCTCGCGGGCGGCACCGCCGCGCTCGCGCAGGAGTTCGACGGTCACGCGCGCACCCGTGCGTTCAGCGCGCTCGGCACGACGTTCGGCATCGGCCTCGCGTTCGGCCCCGTGCTCGCCGGCTGGCTCATCGCGCAGTTCGGCTGGCGGGCGATCTTTGCGACCGGTGCGCTCGCCGGCGCGTTGTCGCTCGCGTTCGGCGTGCCGCGCATGCGCGAGTCCCGCGACCCGCACGCGAGCCGGCTCGACTGGGCGGGCACGGTGACGTTCACGGCCGCGCTCACCTGCTTCACCTGCGGCGTGATCGAAGCGCCGTCGCGCGGCTGGACGTCCGCGTTCGTGATCGGGCTACTCGCGGCATTCGTCGTGTTCGCGCTGGCCTTTGTCGTCGTCGAAAGCCGCGTCGAGCGGCCGATGCTCGATATGTCGCTGTTCCGCTATCCGCGCTTCGTCGGCGTCCAGGTGCTGCCGATCGCGACGTGTTACTGCTATATCGTGCTGCTGGTCGTGTTGCCGCTGCGCTTCATCGGCATCGACGGCCATGACGAACTTCACGCGGGCGGGCTGATGCTCACGCTGTCGGCGCCGATGCTGATCGTGCCGTTCGTCGCGGCGATGCTGACGCGCTGGCTGTCAGCCGGCACGATCTCGGGCCTCGGGCTCGTGATCGCCGCAGGGGGACTGCATGCGTTGCGCGGCGCGTTAGCGGATGGCGCGGGCGGCGCGGACGCGCACGCAGTCGGGGCGATGCTGGCGATCGGCATCGGCGCGGGGTTGCCGTGGGGATTGATGGATGGTCTGTCGGTCAGCGTGGTGCCGAAATCGCGCGCCGGAATGGCCACGGGCATCTTCAGCACGACGCGGGTCGCCGGTGAAGGCGTCGCGCTTGCGGTGGTCAGCGCAATGCTCGCGTCGCTGATGCAGGGACATCTGTACGCCGTGGCCCCGCATGCTGAACCGTCGGCGATTGCCGAAGCGGCCGCGCGACTTGCGACCGGCGATCTTGCGCATGCCGCGGCGCGCCTGCCAGAGGTCGCGCGGACCTCATTGCAAGCGGCCTATTACGCCGCGTTCGGCCGTGTGCTCGATGGACTCACGATCATCACGCTGCTATGCGCGGTCGTTGCATTCGCTTTTCTGAGCCGGGTTCGCGTGCAGGACGAGCCGGTTGGCGCGCAAACTCAAGCCGACGGCGCGGATACCGTCGGCTCCGCATCGATAGAAAACGCTGTGTCGCAGGGCGTCGAACTCGCGCGCGAGGATAGCTGATGTAATCCATTGCCCGACTTGATTGCTGGCAGTCCCACACCCCGCTCACCGAAGGCACACAGCAGACACATCGCGGGCACACCGCTTGCGCAATGCACAATCGCGCGCAATCCGTGGCGATTGCGCCTAAGCTGTTGTGACGCCGCGTTTTTCGCGCGCCTGCGTTGCAATCCACGCTTCGCCTCACGCTGGCCGCGCCCTCCTACCCTACCCGCACGACATGAGCGAAACCACCCCACGCCTGTTCATTGTCTCCCCCCATTTCGACGATGCCGTCTTCAGTTGCGGCGCATTGCTCGCCGCTCATCCGGATGCCGCCGTCTGCACGGTATTCGCCGCGCCGCCTGAACACGACATGCACACCGAATGGGATCAAAAGGCGGGCTTCACGAGCGCGCGCGAGGCGATCCGCGAGCGCACACGCGAAGACAATCACGCACTCGAAGTGCTCGACGCGATTCCGCTGCGCATGCCGTTTCGCGACAGCCAGTACGCCGATTCGCCGTCGATCAGCCAGATGGCCGCCGCGCTCGAGGAAACGATCTACCGCTCGACCGCCAACACGCTGCTGATGCCGCTCGGCCTCTACCACGACGATCACGCGCGCGTCTTCGAAGCGTGCTGCGAGCTGCTGCCGCGGCTCACGCATCTGGACTGGTTCGGCTACGAGGAAGCGATTCACCGGCGCACGCCGGGCGCGGTGCAGGCGCGCCTCGCCGATCTCGCGCAGCGCGGCATCGTCGCGACGCCGGCGACACCGGACGCCGGCCATACGATCGACGCGCAGCGCCGCGCGCAGATCAAGCGCGAGGCGGTCAGCGCATATGCAAGCCAATTGCGCGCGTTCGGCGCCGGCAACTACGACGACGTGTTCGCGGTCGAGCGTTACTGGCAATTGAGCGTCGGCCGCCATCGGGCGAAAAGATAGGCAAAAGTGGCCAGCAGGAAGCGTGGCCAGCGCCTACGCTAGAAGCGAAATAGCCGGCGTCGCGACAGATATGAGCGGCTCATGAATGGGCATGAGCCAAGGCAGCAGAAGCAGCAGAAACAGCAGAAACAGCAGAAACAGCAGAAACGCTGGAAGCAGCCTGAATCACCCAGAATCGCCCGCACGCGCCGGACCCGCGCTTTTCAACCGCAAAGGTGACGCAATGAGCTACGACATGCACACCAGCCCGATTCCCGACCCGAATGCCGATCCGAACCGCGATCCGGAAGCCGACCCGCTCGTGCCGCCGTCGCCGGGCCATCATGTCGAGGAGCCGCAGCGGCCCGACGGGCCGCCGGACAAGGATCCCGTGTGAGTGGTGCCGGCGGCGCAGTGCTTTCGTGCGCCGGCATCTTCCTTCGTGACGGGAAGCGACCGAGGCAGGCCGCGTGAATGGTGAATGCTGCTCATCGCCAGGCCGGGTCGATCAGGGCCCGGCGCGACGACTGGCATTTAACCGCGGGCCGAGGCGCCCGCGTGGGGCACCCGCGTAACGAGTCAATCAGCGCATCAACTCGCTAAACCCCTGCAGCAAACGATCGATATCGGCCGCCTGAATGTTGCCCATCGTCGAAATGCGGAACAGTTCCGCCGACAGCCCGCCCTGCCCCGCATAGATGACGAAGCCGCGCGCCTTCAGTTCGTCGTGCAGTTGCGGATAGGCGATGCCTTGCGGCAGCCGGTACGCGCGCAGCACCACCGACGACTGCTCCGCCGGCAACACACTGCCGATACCGCGCGCTGCAAGCCCCGCGCGCGCCTGCTCGGCAAGCGCCGCATAGCGCGCATGACGCGCGCGCCAGCCGCCTTCGTCGGCCAATTCGCGCAGCGCTTCGACGAGCGCGTAATACGCATGCACGGACGGCGTAAACGGCGTGTTGCGCTGATCCTGCAAGCGCGCGAGGCGCCCGAGATCGAGGTAGTACGTGCGGCTCGCCGCCTGCGCGAGCGCCGCGCGCCGCACCAGCACGAACGATGCGCCGGGCACGCCGTGCAGGCACTTGTTGGCGGTCGCGGCCACCCCGTCGAGGCTCGCATCGGCGAAATCGATCGGTTCCGCGCCGAAGCTGCTGACGCCATCCACCAGCAGACGCAGACCGCGCTCGTGGCACAGCGCGCCGAGCGCCGCGATGTCGTTCAGACGCCCGGTGGTGGTTTCGTGATGAATCACCGCGACGTGCGTGAACGACTTGTCCGCGTCGAGGTGGCCAGCGATCTTCGCGAGATCGGGCGCGGCCATCCAGTCGTGCTTCAGCGCTTCATGCGCGATGCCGTATTGCGTCGCGATCTGCGCGATGCGCTCGCCGTACACACCGTTTTCGATCACCAGCAGCTTGCCGTTTTGCGGCACCAACGCGGCCGTCATGCTTTCGACGGCCGCCGTGCCGGAGCCGGTCATCAACACCGCCTGCCATTCGTTCGGATCGAGCCCGTACACGTCGACGAGACGCGTGCGCGCCTCTTCCTGCAAGTCGAAAAACTCGCTTTCGCGGTGGCACAGGTCCGTCTGCAACAGGCTGTTGCGGACACGTTCGGTGAGCGTCACCGGACCAGGGTTGAGCAGCAGCATCGGTGTTCCTTTTCTTGCTTTGGGTTCAGGCCGCGCCGATGTGACGCATCAGGCGCGTCTTCACATCGGGCGGCGTGATGGTCGGGCGCGGCAGGCCATCAGGCGTGCCGCGGCGGATCGTCAGGCGCGCGAAGCGCGGGCCGTCGAGCGGCGGCGCGGTGAACAGCTCGTCGATGACGGCCGGGTCGTCGCTCTCCACCGCCGACGCATAACCGCACGCGGCCGCGACGCCCGCGAACGACACCTGCGACGACACCGTCGCCTGGCCGCCGGTGGAATCGTGCGCGCCGTTATCGAGCAGTACGTGCGTGAGGTTCGCCGGACCGTATGCGCCGAGCGTCGCGAATACGCCCATGCGCATCAGCGCGGCGCCGTCGCCATCGAGCGCAACGACCTTCAGATCCGGACGCGCGAGCGCGAGACCCAGTGCGAACGGCGTCACGCAGCCCATCGAGCCGACCATGTACAGCTGGTTCGCGCGATCGTCGATCGCGT
Organism: Paraburkholderia sp. ZP32-5; assembly: GCF_021390495.1. NCBI lineage: Bacteria > Pseudomonadati > Pseudomonadota > Betaproteobacteria > Burkholderiales > Burkholderiaceae > Paraburkholderia > Paraburkholderia sp. ZP32-5. The sequence goes on from NZ_JAJEJP010000002.1 coordinate 2,013,786, forward strand.
AGAGTTCGCGGCCGCAGAAGCCGGTCGATGCAAGCACCACTGTCGAATCGAGCGGCGTATGCGCGATCACCTTTTGCAGCGCGTCGTGGCGCGTCGCCAGTTCGGTCGCCGCCACGCCGTGGAATTGCGCGCGCGGCGCAACGTGCGCGCGTTGAGCGGGCGCGCCGCCGTCCTTCAACTCATACGGCGCGACGCTGCCCTTCTGCATCACCAGCGCGTACGGCCGGCCGGTCGCATCCATATGCTTGATCGCGCGATCGAGCGCCGGGCCGATCGCGTCGGCCTCGGTCGGGAAGGTCTCCCACGGAATTTCCATCGTATCGAGCATCGCCGGCGTGATCGGCCCCATCAGCGCATGCTGCGGCTCATCCGCGACGCCCGGCTGACCGCGCCATGTGACGATCAGCAGTTGCGGCAGACGGAACGTCCACGTGAGCGACGTCAACGGACTCACCGCGTTGCCGAGCCCCGAGTTCTGCATCATCGTGATGCCGCGCCGGCCGTTCTTCGCGCCGAGCGTGACGCCCGCGATCAGCGCGACCGCGTCGCCCTCGTTGGCCGCCGATACGTAGTGCAGCGATTCGTCCTGCAGCACATAGTTGATGAACGGCGTCAGATACGAACACGGCACGCCCGCGTACCAGTCGAAACCGCGCTCGCGCGCCGCTTCGACGAATTGCGCGGCTTCGATCATTGCGCGCCTCCGCTTGCCGCGTTGTGCTTCGCCGCGGTGGTCCCATCGCCGACCGCGCTCGCGAACGGTGCCTGCGCATGCGCGAAGTCACCCGCGCGGCGGAAATCGTCGAGATCGTTGACACCGCGCCAGTGGCCATGCACGTACTGCACTTCGATCGACTCGCCCGCTTCGATCAGCGCATTGAGCAGCGTCGGCATATCGAGCGACGCGAAATCGCTACGTGCCTGCAGTTCGCGCATCACTGCCTGCAAGCGCTCGCGGCCTTCACCGCGCACGTTCAACAGACCCATCCAGCGGCCGTGCGGCGTCTGCGCGCCAAGTGCCGCCGCTGCATCGGGCCCGCTCGCGACATGACGCAGCACCACCTTGCTGCCGAACAGTCCGCGATCGTCAGCGGCCGAGCACCACGCGAAATCGCGCACGCTAGCGTTTTCCGCATCGGTCAGCGACGAATCGACGACGACGCTGAACGCCGCCTCGCTTTCCACCAGATCGCGCAGGATATAGCTGCGGAACAGCAGATCGCCGTACGAGATCACGGTGTCGCCGGCGAGCTTGTCGACGGCGCACGCAAGCGATGCAAGCTCGCCGGTTTGCGCATGCTGTTCGTTGACGACGAGGCGGATCCCCGCCGTATCGATCGCATCGGCGCGATAGCCGCCGACCACGGTGATGTCGTTGACGCCCTGCTTCTTGAACGCATCGACGAGCCAGCGCAACAGCGGCTTGCCGGCGATCGGCAGCATCACCTTCGGACGGTCTTCAGTGACCGCTTCGAGGCCCTTGCCGCGGCTCGCGGCCAGCACGACCGCCGAGCCGGCCGCGCGGCCGCTCGACAGATAGCGGTCTTCCGCTTCCGAGTATTCGTCGGCGTCCTGCAAACGGAAAATCTCGTTGACCGCGGCAATGCTGTCTTCGACGTTGACGAGCGTTTCGCTCGTGTGGATTTCCTTCGCCACGGCCTGCATCGCCGAAGTCGCCGCGCGAATCAGATGGTTCGCCCAGATCACCGTGCTGATGCCCGCTTCGCGGAATACTTCGGTCGGCGTGCTGTAGTACTTGGTCGGCACGATCACGAGCGGCCCGCGGCCGGCCCATTCGCGCGCGAATTCGAGGATTTCGTCGGGACGCGACAGCTTGCTGTGGATCAGGATCGCGTCCGCGCCGGCCCGGCGATACGCTTCGGCGCGGCGCAGCGCCTCTTCCATGCCCCAGCCGGCGATCAGTGCCTCGACGCGCGCGACGATCGAGAAATGCTCGTCGGTTTGCGAGTCCTTGCCGGCCTTGATCTTGCCGCAGAATTCGTCGATATCGGCGAGCGGCTGCGCTTCGCCGTTGATGAAGCTGTTGGTCTTCGGAAACTGCTTGTCCTCGATACACACGCCGGCGATGCCGCGTTGCTCGAGCTTGCGAACCAGACGGCGCACGTTGTTGAAGTTGCCATAGCCGGTGTCGCCGTCGAGCAGGATCGGCAGATCGCTCGCGTCGGCCATGAATTCGAGCGTATCGACGACCTGGGTCCAACTGGCTTCGTTGTTGTCGCGCACGCCGAATTGCGCGGAAATCGCCAGACCCGATCCCCAGATCGCTTTAAAGCCGGCTTCGCGAACGATTCGCGCGGACAGGCCGTTATGGGCCTCCATCATGAATTCGAGTTCGTTACTGACGAGCATCTGGCGCAGACGTGCGCTACGGGATGTGGAAACGAAAGCGGGTTCGCGGGCGTTCATTTTCTGTACTCCTGGTGGCGGGCTTATTGATGCTTTTTTATGCCCGGCTGGCAACTGGAAAAGGGCGACTATAGCGGAATTTCTATTGACGAGTTTTTGAAATGCCGCGCGGCTTTTGATCGTTGCGATTAAGTGGAGAAATGTGTCGTTTTTTGCGCGTGCCGCCAGATAACGGGATTTTGGATTTGTTTGGCGTTTTGTGGAATCTTGACTCGGCCACTGACGGCCTGACAACGATCCGGGCGGCCAGATTGTTTTTTGTCTTCAATGCCAGTCCTCCGCGATCTTTAAATTAACCATTATCCGAAAATAGCGGATTCAATCCGGTCATTGCATGATTGATAAAAGTCTTTTCCAATCAAGGACAATTAATTACTAACGCCGGCAAAATCGAGCCGCCGGAACGGATTTTCACCAGGCGACTTCGCGTGATTGCAAGCGGCGCAATTTCCCTTTCGAATCATGCGAATGAACAGACAAATAACTGTCTAATAATCAGACGAATAAACTCCAAAAAAACGGGTATCCCCTGCCCTGAATTAATACCGCGCGATGCCGTAAACAGGGAAAGCGGTAAATAGACCGCATTTAATCGACCCGAGAGGCGAAAGCCCAATTTCCTGCTATGACTCTGAACCGAAAACTGGCTTCGATGATTGCCATCCTGTGGGTCGGCCTGATCCTGATCGGCAGCTTTGGCGCGTGGCAGAACCGCGCGTCGATGATCGCCGACCGGCGCGACCAGCTACGCTCGCTGATCGATCAGGCTAATCATGTCGTTGCCCGTTATTACCAGCTCGCGCAGCAGCACACGCTGTCCGAGGACGAAGCCAAAAAGCAGGCGCTCGCGGACATTGCGGCGATGCGCTACGGCACCGACGGCTATATCTCCGTCAACGATTCGCAGCCGGCCATGGTGATGCATCCGATCAACCAGAGTCTGCTCGGCAAGAATCTCGCGCAGTTCACCGATCCGGCGGGCAACCATCTGTTCGTCGATATCGTCAACGCGGGCAATCACGAAGGCGGCGGCTTCGTCGATTATCTGTGGGCCAAGCCGGGCAGCGAGAAGCCTGTCGCGAAGACCAGCTACGCGGCGCACTTCACGCCATGGGACTGGTATCTGGTGACCGGTGTGTATATGGACGACGTGCAAAGCGCGTTCTATCGCAACCTGCTGAGCTGGCTCGCCATCACCGTGACGCTCGGCGCGCTCGCGACGGTCGTGATGCTGCTGGTGCTGCGCAGCATCCGCCGCTCGCTCGGCGGCGAACTCGAAGTCGCCGTCGAACACGCGCAACTGATGGCGCAAGGCAATCTGGCGGCGCGCGTGCCGGTCGCGCCGCACGACACCGGTAGCCTGCTGCATGCGCTGCACACGATGCAGGCGGGCCTCGTCGATACGGTGTCGCGCGTGCGTCAGGGCACCGAGAACATCAACGTCGGCGCGAACGAAATCGCCGCCGGCAACACGGATCTGTCGCAGCGCACCGAGGAGCAGGCGGCCGCGCTGGTCGAAACGGCGTCGAGCATGGACCAGATGACGGTCAACGTGAAGCAGAACGCGGACAGCGCCGCGCAGGCCGCGAGCCTCGCAAGCGAAGCTGCCGGTGTCGCCACGCGCGGCAGCCTCGTCGTCGAGGACGTGGTGCGCACGATGGGCGAGATCACCGCGAGCTCGCGGCAGATCGGCGACATCATCGGCGTGATCGACGGCATCGCGTTCCAGACCAATATCCTCGCGCTCAACGCGGCCGTCGAAGCGGCCCGCGCGGGCGAACAGGGACGCGGCTTCGCGGTGGTCGCCTCCGAAGTGCGCAGCCTCGCGCAGCGCTCGGCGACGGCCGCGAAGGAAATCAAGGCGCTGATCGAAACCTCGACCCACACCGTCGAAACCGGCGCATCGCAGGTCGCGAACGCGGGCGCGACGATGGGCGAGATCGTGCAGTCGGTGCGGCGCGTCAACGAAATCCTCGAGGAGATCAGCCACGCGTCGCGCGAACAGAGCGCGGGCATCGAGCAGGTCAATCGCGCGGTCGGCGAAATGGATCAGGTGACGCAGCAGAATGCGGCGCTCGTCGAAGAGGCCGCGGCGGCCGCGCATTCGCTGAAGGATCAGGTTGGTGTGCTGCGTGAGGCGATTGGGAGTTTTGCGTTGCCGGCTTGAGGCTGGATTGAGCCGCGGATGCACGCTAGCTCGGGTGCCGGTTGGGGCTAACTACTGGTGAGGGACTGCCGACCGGTGGTTACGGTTGCTGGCTAGCGGCTGCCGTCTAACGGCCAGCGGCCGCCTGTTGCCGGCTGACAGTCAGCGCCAAACGTCTAGCGGCTAGCGGCGCCACGAGCGCTAGCGCATCCCGTCCACCGGCCCACAAAAAAGAAGGCGCTCCACAGGCCGGGAAGCGCCTCTTTAACACGCCGCGTCGTTGTCGACGCATCAATCGAACGAGTCAGCCGCGCGGATTTTTCAAGTCCGTGCGGCTTTTTGTTTTCGGCGCGGGCATGGCATTCGCGTCGGCGTTCTTTCTTCCACGCGTTCCGCCGTTGCCTCGATTCAAATTCAACGCCTTTCATAACGCTCGCGATTAAATTACGTTTTATTTACAATCGACCGACGACGGTCCTTGCTCGCAGCCACCCGATAGCATCGAACACCAGGCACATGCGCTGCCCGCAACGACCGTCACTCCCCCGCCTCCCATCATCCCGGCGGCCTCGCTCCATCGAGACGTCCGTTATCCGCGCCCATGATCCGCCAGAAGAAACCGCAGTCGCACGATCCCTACGCTCCCGCCGCAAAGAACCCGCTGCTCGTCGCGCGCCTGCCCGCGTGGCGCTCGAAGTTCGTCGTGTTGCTGATGTTCGGTGCGTTCGGCGCGCTCGCGGCCCGCGCGTTCTGGGTGCAGGTCGTGAACCAGGATTTCTACGTCGACCAGGGGCAGAAGCGCTATCAGCGCACACTCGAACTGGATGCGATGCGTGGCCGCATCGTCGATCGTCATGGTTCGATGCTCGCGGTCAGCCTCGCGACTTACGAGATCTGGGCGACGCCGAAGCTGATCGACGAAGCCGCATTCACACCGCTCGCAAAGCTGCTCGATCTGCCGCTCGCAGAACTGCGCAGACGCTTGAACGGCGAGCGCAGCTTCGTGCTGCTCAAGCGTCAGGTCGATGCCGGGACCGCCGCGCATCTGGCGCGCCTCGGCCTCGCCGGCATCACGCAGATCGCCGATTCCAAACGCTTTTATCCGGAGGGCGAATCGGCCGCGCACGTGGTCGGCTTCACCGATATCGAGGACAACGGCCAGGAAGGCGTCGAACTCGCGGCCAACGAGCGCCTGCAAGGCGTGCCCGGCCAACGTGAAGTGATTCGCGACCGGCTCGGCCGCGTCGTCTCGGAGACGCGGCCGCTCGTACCCGCGCGCAACGGCGACACGATTCACCTGACGATCGACCGGCGCATCCAGCAGCTCGCGTACGCGCAACTGAAGGCCGCCGTCGCGCAGCATCGCGCCGAAGCGGGCAGCGTGGTCGTGCTCGATGCGCGCAACGGCGAGATTCTCGCGCTCGCCAACTATCCGAGCTTCGATCCGAACGACCGCGCGCGGCTCAGCGGCCGGCAATTGCGCAACCGCGCGGTGATCGATACGTTCGAACCGGGTTCGACGATCAAGCCGCTCGTCGTCGCGCTGTCGCTCGATGAAGGCAAGGTGCGGCCGCAGACCATCATCGATACCGCGCCGGGCTGGTACCGGATCGGCCCGGCCGTGATTCACGACACGTCGAATCACGGCGCGATGAGCGTCGCCGAGGCGGTGCAGAAGTCGAGCAATATCGCGCTCGCGAAGCTCGCGCTGAACCTGCCGGCCGAGACGATCTGGACCAAGTATCAGCAGTACGGGCTGGGCACGAAGCCCGAGCTGACGTTTCCGGGCGTGGCCGCGGGCAAGGTGCGGCCGTATCAACGCTGGCGTCCGATCGAACAGGCAACGATGGCATATGGCTACGGCTTGTCGGTGTCGCTGCTGCAGATCGCGCAGGTCTACACCGCGTATGCGGGCGACGGCGCGATGCAGCGCGTGAGCCTGTTGCGCGATCCGCACGATTCTCTCGATGCGCCCGTCGGCGCGACCTCCGCGGATCGCAGCCGGCAGGTCACGACGCCCGCGACCGCGCGCGCGATCCGCAACATGCTGGAAATGGCCATCGGCGTGGGCGGCACCGGGCGGGCGGCGGCGGTGCAAGGCTATCGCGTCGGCGGCAAGACCGGCACCGCGCGCAAGCAGATCGGCGCAACCTATGCGAAGAACCGCTATCGCGCGCTTTTCGTCGGCATGGCGCCGATGAGCGACCCGCGCCTGATCGTCGCCGTGATGATCGACGATCCGGCCGGCAAGGCGTTCTATGGCGGCACGGTGGCGGGGCCGGTGTTCAGCGGCGTGATGGGGGGCTCGCTGCAACTGCTTGGCGTGCCGCCGGATGCGGCGGGGGTTTGAGGCCTAAGCAGCGGGGCACGCGGTTGGCGTGGTTGGCGTGGCTGTTCCAGTGCCGGTTCGGGTTGCCCTTAGCGTTGCCGTCGGGGCTCGCTGAGGCTTCGTTTAGCGCACCGCCGGCTCCCCACCCGCCTCCACGATGGTCTCGATACGATTGCGTCCGTTGCGCTTGGCCTGATACATCGCGCGATCGGCCTCCTGCATCATCGTCTGCCCAAGCGACATCGCCTCGGCCGGCGCGCAGTTGACCACCCGCGCCGCCACCCCAATCGACACGCTCAGCGCAATGTGCGTGCCGTGATCGTCCGTTACATCGAGTCGCTCGACCGCGAGCCGCACCCGCTCCGCCACGGTCAGCGCGTCCGCGCGATCGCCTTGCAGCAGCGCGGCGAACTCCTCGCCGCCGTAACGCGCGACCGTATCGCCGAGCCGCACCTGCTGCCGCACGCAGGCCGCCACCGCGGCGAGCACGCGGTCTCCGGTCGGATGACCGTAGGTATCGTTGATGCGCTTGAAACCGTCGATATCGATAAAAAGACACGCAACCGGCACGCGATAACGCACCGCGCGCATCACCTCTTCGCGCAGCCGTTCATCGAAGTAGCGGCGATTGGCGAGGCCGGTCAGCGAATCGGTCATGCCGAGCTGCTTGAGCCGCTCGCGATGCGCGACGTTGTCGAGACTCGCCGTCACGATGCTCGCGAAGCGCTCCAGAATATCGGTGGCCATGCCCGCGCCGAAACGCGCGGGATCATCGCTGCCCAGGCACAGATAACCGCTGACGCTGGTGCCCGCGGCAAGCGGCAACAGGATCGCGCTCGCCGGCTCCGTCGCCGGCCCCCGAAGCGGCCCCTGAGCCGGCGCATCGCCGAACAACACACGAAGCGCGTCGTCAGCGACCTCGTGAGGTCTGCCAAGCCAAGGGCGGCCGTCACCGCACAACGCCTGCGCGGCGAAACCCGCCTCGCGCGACGTCTTCAGATTCGGCAGATCGAGCGCGTCCAGCGCATTCGGCTCGAGCAGCTCCAGCAGCATCGGCGCGCGGTCGTCGAGCCACAGCGTCACGCTCGCGAGAGAAAACTCCTGCGGCAGATGGCGAAACAGCGTGTCGAGAAACGATGCGAAATCCTGCGCGCCGATCAAGCGCAACTCGACGTCCTGGAAGCGGCGCAGCGTGCGCTCGTTGTGCTGCACGGTATCGACGAGCGAACGAAGGCGCTCGGAAAGCGGCGTTTGGGCGAGATTCGTCACGTTATCAGCCGGCGAGCCCGAAGGCGAAGCGGGGCGACGCCCCAACCTTACTGATAACGGCCAATGCGCGAAGGTCTTGAGGGCGGCAACGCGGCGCGACAATCAGCGCGTACGCTTAACGTTTGCATTCTCCCGGCTTCGCCGGTGTGCGCCCGCATTTTTCCCCACGCGCTTGCATTCACTTCCACTCGGTTACACGCGTTGACATTCGTTTGCGCAATCGTCGCGCTTCTTAAGTCTGGCTTAATTGTTCCCTGCAACTATGACGCTCATCCCCTGTTGAGCCGCCAGAACATCGGCGGCACTTTTTCTTGTGGGGATGTCAAGGACGCGCCAGAAACCGGCCACTGCCCGAGAAGAAAAGGACGCAAGTCATGGTTGAACAGAAGGTAGTCGAACACCTGCGTGCGATGCCCGGCCATGAATGGACTCGCCAGATTCACTCCTGCAAGGTTTCCGATCCGTTGCAACCGCCCTGGGGCCGCTCTTACCGGCTCGTCGAATGGACGATGAAACACGCACCCGAATCGAGCCGCCGCGTCGTTCCCGCCGAAAGTACTCCCCTCGAAATTGCTCAAGCCGTGGTGTCCCACGTGCCAGGTCGACGCTTCTGCCAGCCGGGCGACTGATTCGGGCATTTTTATGGCGCACCGCCGCGCCATCGCCGGACTAGCCACGCGGCGTCATCGAATCGCAGTAGTCAAGCGCATCTTCCAGTCTGTCATTCCCCCAGAACATTTCGTCGCCGACAAAAAATGTCGGCGCTCCGAATATGCCTTTATTTATGGCCGATTCGGTCTGCTCGCGCAGGCGCAGCTTATTGGCGTCGCTTTGCGCTTCGGCAATCAGACGTTGTGCGGGCAAACCGAGAGCATCGAGCGCTTCACTCACGACATCGATTGAGCCGATGTCGCGGTCATCGACAAAATTCAGTTGCATGATCTTGCGGCAATAAGCAGCCATCCATTGCTCGTTCGCACCGAGCACCGCGACGCGCATCGCGAGAAGCGCCGCGCGCGGAAATACGCTGGGACGCGTCAGTGCAAGACCGTATTTGCGGCATTGCCGCTCCATATCCTTCCATACATACGCACCCTTCTCTTTCTGCAATACGAACGGCGAGTTCTCGAAACCCATCTGACGAAACACCGGGCCAAGCAGAAAAGGACGCCACAGAACCTGCACGTGCCGCGCCGCCGCCAGCGCCTCGATACGCATCATGCTCAGATAGCTGTAGTTGCTGCCGAAGTCGAACCAGAACTCGATCGCGCGCGTAGCGCTATTCATGGACGGCGCAGCGGAAGAAACCGAAGAAGTTGTAGCGTCATTCACTGCTGTCTCCCGAATGGCCGGCGATGCGATTTCACGAGTGTTACCGCGGCGCACCTTGCAAACCTTAACAGTCATATGAAGCGCTTCTGCTTATGATGGGTTCTCCGCTTCATACGCCTTAACTACATCATGAATTATCCGTATGACCTGCTCACCGCGACCTTTCTGCTGATCATGGTTCTTTCGTCTGTGATTCTGCTCGCGTTGGCCTGAGTACACCGCGGGCAGCTTCCAGGGGATTCTCGAGCCCTTTGCCATCGCACGCATTTCCGTCGAAAAAGTCGAGCTATACTGTACGTATATACAGTGTTTTTCGTCTGAACAAATGCGTCTTCCCACCTTCGAGCCCCCTACGCTCGCCGAGCTGCGCATCTGGTGGCGCACGCGCGACGAGCATGCCGTTCAGCGGCTCATCCTCGAGATTCAGCGGCAACGTCTGACGTTGCTGGAACTGCGCACTCTGATCGACAACGGTGTGCAGCAGGCGCGCACCGCCGACCGCTCGCTCGTCGAACGCGGCGAACCGCTGATGACGCTGCGCATCCGGATCGCGCAGGAAGTACTGCGCGTCGGCGATATCGACGATACGCAGCATAAGAGCCGCGCCGAACAGGAAAGGCTTGCCGTGCGCGCGCAGAGCCAGATGGATCATGCAAGCGAAGGCCGTCTGCGCAGACAGCGCCGTAATATCTAGCGCCGCATGTGGCATAAACGCGCCTGTAACGCGTCACGAAAACGCATCACAAGCTCAACTCGGCGGCTTCGGTCAGCTTGCCAGCCACGAGCGCTATTGCCAGCAACTCAGCGCGTTTGCACCGCCACGCGCAAGCCGAGCGAAATGAACAGCACGCCGATTATCTTGTTCTGCCAGCGAGTCAGCCACGTCAAGCGCTTTACGAGTCTGCCCAACGGACGCATGGTCAGCACGATCAGCGTCGTATAGAGCGCGCTCATGCCGACGAAAATCAGCCCCAGCGTCACGAATTGCAGAAACGTCGAGCCATGCTCGGGACGCACGAATTGCGGCAGAAACGCGAGGAAAAACAGCGCGGTCTTCGGATTCAGTACTTCAGCGGGAATCGCCTGAAAAAACGCCTTCGAACCCGACACCGGCGCGACCGCCGGCAAATGCGCGCTCGCCTGCTTCTCGCGCAACGCGCGAATGCCCAGATAGACGAGATAGGCGGCGCCGACGAATTTCACCGCATTAAAGGCCAGCGCGGAAGTCATCAACAACGCGGAAAGCCCGACCGCGGCGCCCAGTGTGTGCACGAAATCGCCCGTCGCGATACCGAGGCCGGTCAGAATGCCGACCTTGCGGCCGCCGTGCATGGTACGCGTCAGCACCAGCAGCACGGCCGGTCCCGGAATCAGAAACAGGCCGAGCACAACGGCAACGAAAGTCCCCAACGTGGATAGGTCAAGCATGTCATCTCCTTGCGGACGCGCTGGATCGGTTCAATGGGCGCGCGTTCAGCGGCCCATTGTAGACGAACGCCGGAGGTTCGCCGCGCGCCCGCCACAGGGGCGATCCGTTACCATGGCGGGCACGGCGCCATTTGCGCGCCTTTATCGACTGACGTTTCCGCCTTTGCCCACCTATACCTTGCCCGCGCCGCTCACCGCGGAACTCGAGATTCGCAAGAGCCGCTTCATCGCGCACGCGATACCGGTTGCCGATCGCGACGCCGCGATGGCCGAATTGCAGCATCTGCGCGAACAACATCCGTCCGCGACGCATGTGTGCTGGGCGCTGCTCGCGGGCGGCCAGTCCGGCATGTCCGATGACGGCGAGCCCTCCGGCACCGCGGGCCGGCCGATTCTCGAAGTGCTGCGGCATCACGATCTGGACGGCGTACTGGCCGCCGTCGTGCGTTATTACGGCGGCGTGAAACTCGGAGCGGGCGGTCTCGTGCGCGCGTACACCGACGCGATCGCATCAGCGCTGCTCGACGCGCCGCGAGTCGAGCGGATCGCCCAGGTTTCGCTAGGCGTCGAAGTGAGCTATGCCGACGAAGCCAAAGTACGTAGATGGATGGATGCCGAAGCCTATGCACTCGTGGACAGCGCGTACGGCATGCTGGTGAAGATGACGATGCGCGTGCCCATCAATGCGGTTGACGACGCAAAACGGGCACTCATCGACATGACGCAGGGAAAGGCCGGTTTCTTCTGATCGCTTCGCGCCGGTATCCGTCGTGCCGGCATGCACCACACGGGTATCCACCATAAATGCAGCCCGGTATGATGGCCGGACCTGCCGGCCCGATCAGCGAATCAACAGACCAGAAGGTCCGGTTTGCAGGTCAACGGGTCCGGCTCACTGCTACCACGCAGTTCCCGACCGCGACGACTTCATTTGAAAGGCGAACTCCTCTGACTTCGACCGCAGCTTTCTCCAGCATGGCCACGCCAGCTTCGCCGTTGAGATCCGTCGCGCTCAAGGGGTGCGGCACCGTGCTGCTGCCGCTGATGCTCTCCGCCTGCTCGTGGTCATGGTTCGGCCTCAATAGCGGCGCGCAGCACGCGAGGACCCATGCAAGCGGCTCGCTCAGCGTCGCCCCGGCAAACGAATTCGTGTATCTGCCGGCGCGTGACGGCCATATTTCACCGAACCGCATCGAAAACACCGCGATGACCGGGCTCGTGCTCAAGGAAGACATCAATCAGGTCGTGCGCAACAGCGTCGTCAGCAGCCTGCGGATCGCCGGTTTGCGTATCGACGACAACCGTCGCGTGCTGAGCGGTTCCATTGAAACGTTTACGGTCGACGACACCCGCTCGCCGGCGCTCTGGACACTGAAGATGCACTACGTCGTGATCGATGCCGCGACGCAAAAAGTGATGTTTTCGACGACTCGCACCGTCAGGCAGAAGTCACCGAAATTCACGAGCAACACGATTGCGATCGAAGACACGGTCAAGCTGAGCGTCGACGCGTTGATCGGCGACCCCGGCTTCATCAAGGCAGTCAACTGATCTGCCCGCATGGCCGCTAAAAGCGCGGCGCTGTTTCGCTACAATCCGGCTACAGGCATCGCGCGCGATAGACCGCGCGACGCATCGTCATCATCCGTTCAGTGTGCGAGCCGTCATGTCCATTACCGCTTGGCTGTTCTTCCTGCCCGCCTGCTTCGCGATCAATCTCGCCCCTGGGCCCAATAATCTGCTGTCCATCAACGTGGCCGCGCGTCACGGTTTCGCGAAAGCATTCATCGGCGGCAGCGGCCGGCTGCTTGCATTCGCGATGATGCTCGCGCTCGCCGCGACCGGTCTCGCCGTCGTCCTGCATGCGTCGGAATGGATCTTTCTGGCGATCAAGCTGGCCGGCGCGGCCTACCTGATCTGGCTTGCGATCCAGTTGTGGCGCAGCGACGCGCCGGCCATCGATACGTCGCAACCGCAAGACGCCGCGCTCACGCGGATTGCGCGTCAGGAATTTTTCGTGGCGGCCGGCAATCCGAAGGCGATTCTGGTTTTCACCGCATTCCTGCCGCAATTCGTCGATGTCACGCAGCCGATCCTGCCGCAATTCGCCGCGCTCGGTGCGAGCTTTCTGGTACTCGAATGGGTCGCGATTGCACTGTACTCATGGGCCGGCATGTATCTCGGCAAATGGCTCGTGCGCGCGAAGATCCGCCGCTGGTTCAATCGTTGCTGCGGCGGTTTTCTGGCGGCGATCGGCGTGAGTTTTCTGCTGGTTCGGCGCGGATGAAAGTACGTGGCGGCAGCGGCATCGAAGCAGCAGAATGCACTAGCGCTTCTGTCGTGGTCCGTTGTGGTCTTTTGTGAATTGAATCCGCGCCCGCACTTCCATAAACGATAGCTAATACACGAAGGGAAAAACTTTAACTATCGGTATTCGTTTGTCGAACTTATCCTCCAGAAATAACTGTCGCCGCGGCTCGAAAAATGCGGTGCCACGCAAACGGCTTTTTTCATCGTCATGGGAGCGACATCATGAAGATCTGTGTCTTCGGAGCGGGAGCGATTGGCGGTTTGATGGGCGTGCAACTGGCGCGCGCCGGCGCGGATGTGAGCTTTATCGCGCGTGGCCCGCATCTGGCCGCGATGAAAGAGCATGGCGCGCGGCTGATCATGGACGGCGAAACGATCAGCGCACCGGTGCGCTGCACGTCCGATCCGCGTGAGCTCGGTGTGCAGGACCTGGTGATCATCACGCTAAAGGCGCATTCGCTGCCCGGTGTCGTCGATGCGATGCAGCCGCTGCTCGGCAAGCACACGGCGATCGTCACCGGCGTCAACGGCATTCCGTACTGGTACTTCTATCAGCATGGCGGACGCTTCGCCGGCACGCGGCTCACGAGCATCGATCCGGACGGCAGCCAATGGACCAAGCTCGGACCTGAACGCGCGATCGGCTGCGTGCTGTATCCGGCCGCAGAGATCGTCGAGCCCGGCGTAATCAAGCATGTGTATGGCAAGAAATTCCCGATCGGCGAACCGAGCGGCGAGCGCACACCGCGCATTCAGCAATTTCACGAGATCATGCAAGCGGCAGGTTTCGAAGCACCGATTCGCGACAACATTCGCGATGAAATCTGGCTCAAGCTGTGGGGCAATCTGTGCTTCAACCCGATCAGCGCACTGACGCACTCGACGCTCGATGTACTGACCAGCGATCCCGGCACGCGCGCGGTGTCACGCACGATGATGCTCGAAGCACAACGTATTGCCGAGCAGTTCGGTGTGAATTTCCGTGTCGACGTGGAAAAGCGCATCAATGGAGCGGGTGCGGTTGGCGCGCATAAGACATCGACATTGGTCGACCTGGAGAATCGCCGTCCGATGGAAATCGATCCGTTGCTGACAGTCGTGCAGGAAATGGGCCGTCTGGTTGCCGAACCGACGCCGACGATCGACGTAGTACTCGCACTGATCAAGCTGCGCGAGAAAATGGCCTTACAGGGCGCTTGAAACCATCGCGCTTCACGACAGTTTGCGATAGAACCAAAAGATCGGACGCCATCACGCGTCCGATCTTTTTTTATTGGCCCGTTATTGATCGATCGCGAGCCACACCGCTTTCGGCTCGGTGAAGTTCTCGATCGCCACGTCGCCGTGCTCGCGGCCGAAACCCGAATCTCCGGAGCCGCCCCACGGCAGACGCACATCGGTATAGCCATAGGTATTGATCCACACGGTGCCCGCCTTCAGATCGCGCGCAACGCGATGCACCCGGCCGAGATCCGCGCTCCACACGCCGGCCGCGAGACTATACGCGGTGCCGTTGGCGATTCTGAGCGCATCGGCTTCGTCGTTGAAACGGATCACGCTGGCCACCGGCCCGAAGATCTCTTCCTGCGAAATACGCATTTCGTGCTCGACATTGGCAAACACGGTCGGCTCGACGAAAAAGCCGCGCTCGCCGACGCGCGCACCGCCTGTGACAAGTGACGCGCCTTCCGAGCGCCCGGTATCGACATAGCCGAGCACCGTCTTCATCTGCGCGGCGGAAATCAGCGGCCCCATCGAGGTTTCCTTCGCCGACGGATCGCCGACCTTGATCGACTTCGCGCGCGCGGCCAGACGTTCGACGACTTCGTCATACACGTCGCGATGCGCAAGAATCCGCGAGCCCGCGGAGCACACCTGGCCCGTATTGAAGAACACGCCGGACGCGGCGGCGCGCACCGCATTGTCGAGATTCGCATCGGCGAAAATCACGTTCGCCGACTTGCCGCCAAGCTCCAGCGTCACGCGTTTGAAGTTGCCCGCCGCGCCTTGCAGAATGCCTCGGCCGACCGAAGGCGAACCGGTGAACGTTACTTTATCGATGCCCGGATGCGAGACCAGCGCATCGCCGACCACACTGCCCTTGCCGGTCACGATATTCAGCACGCCCGGCGGCACGCCTGCTTCGAGCGCGAGTTCGCCGATGCGCAACGCGGTGAGCGGCGTGATCTCCGCGGGCTTGACGATCAGCGTGCAGCCGCACGCGAGCGCCGGCGCGATCTTCCACATGCCGATCATCAGCGGAAAATTCCACGGCACGATCGCGGCGACCACGCCAACCGGCTCGCGCAACGTGTACGTCAACGCATCGGGACGGGTCGGCACGACCTGGCCGTTGATCTTGTCGCACCAGCCCGCGTAATACTCGACCGTATCGATCGCGGCGGGAATGTCCTGGCGCATCACCGCGGAAATCGGTTTGCCGCCGTCGAGACTTTCGAGCGCGGCGAGTTCTTCGAGATTGGCGCGCATCAGACCGGCGAGCCGCTGCAGAATGCGCCCACGTTCAGCGGCTCGGATCGAGTTCCACACCTTCAGCGCGCTGCGCGCCGCGCGCACCGCGGTATCCACATCGGCCGCGCTGCCTTGCGCCACTCGTGCGATCGGCTCTTCGGTGGCCGGATTGATATCGACGGAATATTCCCCGGTGCCTGGCGGCAGGCGCTTACCGTCGATCAGCAGATCATGGTGCCTGAGGTCGGTTTGAGTTTCCATCATGAAGCTCCTTGAGTAGGACGTTATGTGGCCTGGCGGCGCATCGATCGACGACCGCTATTGACTCGCTGCGTTGCGACCGGCAGCCGGTCTAGGGTTCATGCAAAAGACTGCCGCCCTGCGTTACGGGCGGCCAGGCGAAGGTTGGCGCAAGCGGGCTCGCGTTATCGCCGCACGCGCCGCTATGTACAGGCGCATGCACGGCTGCCGTGAACTGCGCCCAGGCCGCCGCCGCATTCGGACGCAGCGAACGGTTGCGTCGATGCGCAAGCACAGTGGTGAGCGTCGCTTCGGGAAGCAGCGGACGGCTGATCAGCGCAGCATTCGGTAACGGGCAGTAGGCATCGACCGGCAGGATGCCGATGCCCAGACCCAGTTCGACCATTCGCGTTACCGCCGCGACGTGCCCGAGTTCCTGTATCGGTCTGCGTTTCAATTCATGCGCGACGAGGCTCGGTTCGAGTGCCGCGCGCACGCCCGTGTCGGCATTGAGCGTAATCAGCGGCCATTCGCGCAACTCGCGCCATGCGACGCTATCGCGCCGCGCGAGCGGATGCGTGGATGGCATCACCGCATGAAACGGGGTGGTGAAAAGAACTTGCGCATGCAACAGGTGGCGATCGAACGGCTCGGTCATCGACACTACGCCGAAGTCCACCTCGCCGTGCTCGACGCTCGCGAGTGCACCGCCTTGCGGCTGATCCCGAACCGACACCATCAGTTCGGGAAACGCGCGCGCGCAGCGTGCGAGCGCGTGCGGCACCCAGCCTGACGACAGCACGGGATTGCTCGCCAACACCACGACGCCTGTATGGCCATCGTGCGCGGCGCGCTCTTCGAGCAAGGTCAATTCGATTTCGTCGAGCAGGCCGCCGATTCTTCGCTCAAGGCTCGCACCCGCCTTCGTCAGTTCGACCTGACGCGTGGTGCGGTCGAACAGCTTCAGTTCAAGCGCCTCTTCGAGTTCGCGCACGCAACGGCTCACCGCCGATTGCGTCAGATCGAAGTCGCGCGCGGCACGCGTAAAACTTCGCTCACGCGCGACCGCAACGAACACCTTGAGTTGCTGCAGCGAAACATTCATGGCGTCGGTTCGGCTCGCGCGCGTCGCACGTTATTCGCCCGTCTGCTCGGGCCAGTGACTCATCCGCGACGCGTTGCCGTTGCCGCTTCCCGCCATCGCGAGCACGCCCTGCTGCTGCGGTTCATTGTGCGATTCGATAAAGCGCCGGCGCATCGGCTCGAGGATGAATTTCGCCGAGATGCCCGCGACGATCGTGATCACGGCGGAGACGATGAAGACCAGGTTCCAGCCGCCCGTCGCCGCCAGTATCGACGCGATCGGCACCACCAGCGAAGCCGTGCCTTTCGCGGTGTACAGCGTACCGGCATTGGCTGCCGCATACCGGCTGCCGAACGTATCGGCGCAAGTCGCCGGGAAGATCGAGAAGATCTCGCCCCAGAACAGGAAGATCAACGCGGCGAACACCATGAACGCATACGGATTGCTGCCGAATTGCATCATGCCGAGCAGCGCGAGACCTTCGCCGATAAAGATCATGAACATCGTGTTTTCACGGCCGATCTTGTCCGAAATGAAACCGCACAGCGGACGCGTCAGGCCGTTGAAGATGTTATCGATCGACAACGTGAGCGTCAGCAGCGGCAACGTCGCGCCGAAGACCGTCATCGGAATGCGGGCAAGGCCCCAGTCTTTCGCGATCGGCCCGATCTGCGCGGTGGCCATCAGACCGCCCGCCGCGACCGCGACGAACGACGCATACATCACCCAGAACACCGGCGTGCGGATCATCTGCCGCGCCGGGAAGTCGACCTTCGACACCACGAACTTCGTTTTGCGCGCCGCCTGCTGCCGCAACATCGGACGAATCAACAGCATCGCGAGCAGCAGAATGCTGATCCCCTGCACGAGGCCGAAGAAAAAGAACGTGTCCTCATAGCCGCGGCGCGTGATCATGTTCGCAATCGGAATTACCGTCAGCGCGGCGCCCGCGCCGAAACCCGCGGCCGTCAGACCCGCGGCGAGACCGCGCCGGTCGGGGAACAGTTTCAGCGCATTGCCGACGCAGGTGCCGTACACGCCGCCCGCGCCTATGCCGCCGATCACCGCCGCAACGTACAGCGTGCCGAGTGTGGTCGCCTGCGAATTGAGCACCCACGATAGGCCCGCGCAGATCGCGCCGCCCGCCACCACCGGACGCGGGCCGAATTTATCGACGAGCCAGCCTTCGAACGGCACCAGCCATGTCTCGGTCAGGATGAAGATCGAGAATGCGAGCTGGATCGACGCCTCGCTCCAGTTATGCCGCGCATGCATCGGCGCCACGAACAACGTCCACGCATATTGCAGATTCGCCACCAGCGCCATGCACACCATGCCGATGACCAGTTGCCACCACCGATTCCGCCAGAACGTGCCGCCGGTTGTTTGCTGGGTGATATTGTCCATGAGCCTTGTCTCCACTATTTATTTAGTGCAGCCGGCCTAAGCGCCGTGCTGGATGCGTACCACCTTATTGTTATGTCCGAAAATACTTCGCTGTTCCGGAAGATTGAAAATTGGTGCCGCGTAGTGCGCTTTCGCAAAGCGTCCGACTCGAATTTCTCAAAGCGAATTCTTTCTTTATTCCGATCAGAGTCGCCCGCGCCGGCGGTAAGCATTACAGCCTATATCCCGCTATTTAGTGCGCTGTACCGCACATCTTTGCGTTAACCCGAGTACTTTGCCCGCATTAGGCAAATATCACTGAATACTTCATCGAGTACTACGACGGCAATTTCGCAAGCTATAAGATGCATGCTAGGGTCAATGCTGAATTACTCATAATTAAAGTTTGTTATTATGTTGATTCACAATTCCTTATACATCGACCATGACGATGCGCAATGCGACTCTGCGGCAACTGAAGGTCTTTGAAACGGTCGCGCGGCACCTCAGTTTTTCGCGCGCCGCCGAGGAATTGCATCTGACGCAGCCGGCCGTTTCGACTCAGGTCCGGCAACTGGAAGACCATGCCGGATTGCCGCTTTTCGAGCAGCTCGGCAAAAAGATCTATCTGACGCCGGCCGGCACCGAAATGCTGCACTACAGCCGCGCGATCATGCAGCAGTTCCATGAAGTCGACGAAGCGATGAGTCAGTTGAAAGGCGTCTCCGGCGGCAAGCTCAATGTCGCGGTAATCAGCGCGGGCGACTACTTCTTTCCGCGGCTGCTGGCCGAATTCACGCGCCGTTATTCGGGTGTCGATCTGAATCTCGCGGTCCACAATCGCGAAGAACTGCTGCATCAACTCGCGACCAATCAGACCGATCTTGCCGTCATGGTGCGTCCGCCGCACGAAACCGACGCGACCAATGAACCGTTTGCGCCGCATCCGTACGTGATCGTCGCGGCGCCCACGCATCCGCTTGCGCACAAACGCAACATCAAGTTCAGCCAGCTCGCGAACGAAGCGTTCATCGTGCGCGAGCGCGGCTCGGACACGTGGAATTCGATGGAAGAAGGCTTTGCCGGACGACTGTCCAATCTGAAGATTGCCATGGAGATCAAAAGTACCGAGACGATCAAGCAGGCAGTGATTGCCGGAATGGGCATTGCATTCCTGTCCGCGCATACGATCAGCCTCGAATTGCAATTGGGTCATCTGGTTGTACTCGATGTCGAGAGCTTTCCGGTCATGCTGAACTGGTATGTCGTGCATCGCAAGAATAAACGGCTGCCGCCGGTCGCGGTTGCCTTCAAACGCTTCCTGATGGAGGAAGGCGCGAATCTGATCGAGAAGATCACTCGCGTGAAGGAACTGAGCGTGCATAAGTCGTAGGCTATAAAAACCCAATAAAACTTTAACTATTGCAAATCGATCGGCGCTTCTATGCTGCAAGCGAGTTCTCTCACTTGCGAGCCCAGGAGGCCCATCATGAACCACGCTCAGGTCCAATCCCAATCCGGCACGCGCAATACGCGCACCAGCGCGGATCGCGAAGATCGTCCCGACGACGCGCATCTGAGCGCCTATAACGCGGCATTCAGCGATCTGGGTCTGCGTTTTCGCTGGGACCGCGCGACGCTCGATATGCTGAACGAATTCAATGGCGAATTGGCGCGCATTACCGCGTATATCGAGCGCTATCACCGTCATTTGCATAGCGCATACGATGCAAACTTTCTCGCGCAATTGATCCTGCAAAGAAAGAACCAGTACTACAGCGAATTCGCAGTCACCGGTGCTTGAACGCATCGGCGAAGATTCGGGCGGCGGGACTCTGGTCCCGCCATCTGCGCTATTTCCGTGAATGAGTGGTGCATTCATGGTTAGCGACGCGTCGTCAAATGAGCCGGCCGTCTGCGCGTGCACTCGCGCTGACGGCCATTGCCGCGTCTGCCGTCGCCGAGGCCGAGACCGCGACGATGCGGGTAAGCACTCGTGCGCACGATGCCAGATTCGGCATCGCGCAACGTCCACGCCGGTTCTTCTCCGCCATGCCATTCGAGGTTCGATAGCAGACCACGCTCGCCGACGAGTTTGCCGGCGCTCAGGCCATCGCTGCGCGCGGCAAATGCATGGATATGCAAAGTACAGCCGTCGCCAACCGTTGCGTGCACAGCTTCGCCCACGCCCCCACGGCTCACCATCAGATGCACCCCCATCGCGGCGGCCAGCGCGCTCATCGCGAGCAACGCGGCGAGTCCGACAGGCTGGGCCTGCTCAGTGACGAACCCGTAGCCGAGCCAGCCGCATAACAGCACCGCGAACAGATTGACGACATGATGACCCGGACGCGCAACCGCTTCGAGTTGCAGCGCACCGCGCAGCTTGCAGAACGCAATCGCGGACGCCGCGAAAATCAGCGCGCCGATAAACACCGCTGCGTAAAGCTCGATGCGCTCAGTGTTGGCGCGCGCCACCACCGACAGATAACGCGCCACGCCCACCGACACGACCGCCAAACCCATGCCGCTGCCGAGCAACGCGACGAGTCCCGGCCGGCGTGTCAGATCGCAGCCGCGCGCGCGCCATGCGCCGAGCGCGCTGCCGGCCACGGCCGCGTCGATCACATTGAGGCTGGCACCCAGACCCGCCGCGAGCATCGCGACAAGTACCGACGACAACACACCCGCGCACCAGTAGGGCCGCTGCATCGAGCGCCAGCTGAACTGCCGTTGTCCGATCGCGGCCAACGCCGCCGTCAGCACCGCGACCGACGCTGCGGCCATAGCCGCCGCGAGCGGCACGCCCACGCTCATCCACACGGCACTTCCACCGGCTTGCGGCATGCGTGATCCTCCGTGATGCGATGCATCGGTACGACGCGGATCCGATTGCGCGGTTTGGCCGCGCGCTCAGACGGCGTTCGTGGTATCGCCCAACCGTTACTGCACTGCCGCCTTCGACGCTTCGCCCGGCGCGGCGGCGCTCAAGCTATTGGTCAGCGTGCCGATGCCGTCGATCGTGACCGACACCGTTGCGCCGTCCTTGATCGAGCCGACCCCGAGCGACGTTCCGCACGCGATCACATCACCGGGCTCGAGCGTCAGATCCTGCGAAATCAGACTCACCTGCTCGGCTGGCGAAAAAACCATATCGGCGAGCGGATAGTTCTGCCGCTCGACGCCGTCGAGCGTCGTCACCAGATGCGCGTGCTGCCACGCGAAGCCGGAGACGATGGCCGGCCCGATGCAGCAGAACGTATCGAATCCTTTGGCGCGGCACCACTGCGGAAAATGCGGATTCTCGTTCAGCAGATCGGCGGCGGTCACGTCGTTGACGAGCGTATAGCCGAAAATCGCCGCCTCGGCCTCGCGTATATCGACGTCGCGGCAACGCTTGCCGATCACGATACCGAGTTCGCCCTCGTAGACGATCTTGCCCGCGTAATGACGCGGCCTGCGGATCGTCTCGCCCGCGCCGATCACCGAGGCCGCCGGCTTCAGCAGAAACAGCGGATGCGTGGGCACGGGCTTTTCGAGCTTCGCCGCCAGCGCGTGATAGTTGTTCCACAGTGCGACGATCTTGCCGGGCGCGCATGGCGCCAGCGGCGTCAGCGTACGCATCGACAGCACCGCGCCGGTCGGCACCGGCTGCTCGAGACTTTCGTACTCGTGCAGATAAGCGCCTTCGACGCGGCCAAACACGATACCGCCGTCGCTCGACATAAACCGCATCCACGTATCCATACGTCGCTCCTCGCGCGCCGCGCCGTTAGATCGCGCCGGCCGTGCGCAATGCGCTGATCTGCTCGGGCGAATAGCCGAGTTCGGCCATCACTTCATCCGTATGTTCGCCGAGCAACGGCGAGCGCTGGACGTCGGTCGGGCTGTCGGACAGTTTGATCGGATTGCCGACCGTCAGATACTTGCCGCGCTGCGGATGATCGACTTCGACGATCGTGCCGGTCTTGCGCAGCGACGGCTCCGCGGCGATCTCCTTCATCGACAGGATCGGGCCGCACGGAATGTCGTGCTTGTTGAGGATCTCCATCGCCTCGAACTTGGTCTTCGTCATCGTCCAGCGTTCGATTTCGGCGAAGATCTCCTTCAGACGCGGCAAACGCGCGGGCGCGGTCGCGTAGTCAGGGTCCGTCGCCCACTCCTCCTTGCCGATCACATTGCAGATCTTCGCCCACACCGGCGCCTGCGTGATGAAGTAGATATACGCGTTCGGGTCGGTCTCCCAGCCCTTGCACTTCAGAATCCAGCCAGGCTGCCCGCCGCCCGACGCATTGCCCGAGCGCGGCACCGCTTCGCCGAACTCGCCGTTCGGATATTGCGGATACTCCTTCATCACGCCGGTGCGATCGAGCCGCTGCTGATCGCGCAGCTTCACGCGGCACAGATTCAGCACGCCGTCCTGCATCGCGGCGAGCACGCGCTGACCGCGTCCGCTATGCGTGCGCTGATACAGCGCGGTGACGATGCCGAGCGCGAGATGCAGGCCGGTGCCGCTATCGCCGATCTGCGCGCCGGTCACCGTCGGCGGGCCGTCGTCGAAACCGGTCGTCGATGCCGCGCCGCCCGCGCATTGCGCGACGTTCTCATAGACTTTGCAATCCTCGTACGGTCCAGG
The DNA here is from genome assembly GCF_021390495.1 of Paraburkholderia sp. ZP32-5. Lineage (NCBI taxonomy): Bacteria > Pseudomonadati > Pseudomonadota > Betaproteobacteria > Burkholderiales > Burkholderiaceae > Paraburkholderia > Paraburkholderia sp. ZP32-5. Next base: position 2,036,845 of record NZ_JAJEJP010000002.1, read on the forward strand.
CCCGAAGCCCTTGACCGATGCCACGATCATGCGCGGATTGAGTTCCTGAATCCGCTCCCACGTAAAGCCCATCCGATCGAGCGCGCCCGGTGCAAAGTTCTCGACCAGCACGTCGCATTTGCGAATCAGCGCTTCGAGTACCTGCTTGCCTTCGGGATTCTTCGTATCGATCGTCACCGATCGCTTGTTGTGATTGAGCATCGTGAAGTAGAGGCTGTCCACGTCGGGAATATCGCGCAGTTGCTCCCGCGTAATATCGCCCGCGCCCGCGCGCTCCACCTTGATCACGTCCGCGCCGAACCACGCGAGCAACTGCGTGCAGGTCGGACCCGATTGCACATGTGTGAAATCGAGGATGCGCACACCATCGAGTGCCTTGGCCATGTCGTCTCTCCTGAAAGATGCGTTTACTTGTACATGGTCTGGTTCTTCGTGCCCGGCGCGTATTCGCGCGGGTCGACCCAGATATTGACCACCGCCGAGCGGCCGGTGCGATGAATCGCTTCGCGCGCCCGCTGCAACGCGCCGGCGATCTGCGCGGGGTCGCGCACTTCCTCGCCGTGGCCGCCGAGCATCTCGGCGAATTTGCTGAATGGCACGTCGCTGAGCAGATTGCCGACGTTGCCGCGCTCTTCGCCGTATTTGGCAAGCTGGCCGTAGCGGATCTGGTTCATCGCCGAGTTATTGCCGATCACCGCGAGATACGGCGCGCCGAAGCGGTTCGCGGTTTCCATGTCGAATGCGGTCATGCCGAACGAGCCGTCGCCGTAATAGCAGAGCACTTCCTTGTGCGGATGCGCGAGCTTTGCCGCGAGCGCGAAGCCGGTGCCGACGCCGAGCGAGCCGAGCGCGCCCGGGTCCATCCATTGGCCGGGGCGGCGCGGGCGCACTGCCTGCGCGGAAATCGTCACGACGTCGCCGCCGTCGCCGATATACACGGTGTCGTCGGACAGAAATTCGTTGAGTTCGTAGGCAACGCGATACGGATGAATCGGCGTGCTATCGGAGCGAAGCAGCGGCATCAGCTTTTCGGTCGCGGTCGCTTCGGCGTCGCGCAACTGCGCCATCCATTTGCGGCGTGCCTGGCGCTTGTCGTCCTTCAGCCGGCCGCTCGCGGCCTGCAGCACCGCGGCGAGAATCGCGCCCGGATCGCCGACGAGGCCCAGATCGATATCGCGATTCTTGCCCACCGTGCGGTAGTCCATGTCGATCTGCACCAGCGTCAGTTCCTTGCTGATGCGTTTGCCGTAGCCCATGCGGAAATCGAACGGTGTGCCGACAACGATCAGCACATCGGCATTCGCAAAGGCCTGCGAACGCGTGCGGTCGAAGTGATGCGGATCGCCCGGCGGCAATAGCCCGCGGCTCGCGCCGTTGAAATAGCCGGGAATCTCGATGCCGCGCAGCAGCGCAATCGCTTCTTCATGGCCGCGCGCGGTCCACACCTGCTGGCCGTACAGAATCGCCGGGCGTTCGGCGTTGACCAGAATGTCCGCGAGTTTTTCGATGTCGCGCGGATCGCCGATCGATTTCGTCGACGCGCGATAGCGGCCCGGTTGCGGCACGATCGCGCGCGTCAGGTCGACTTCGCGGTCGAGCACGTCGCGCGGAATTTCGAGGTAGGAAGGACCGGGCGCGCCGTTGAAGCACTCGCGCGCGGCCATCGAGATCATGTCCGCGACGCGCTCGGTGCTCGACACGCTGGCGGCGAACTTGGTGATCGGCGCCATGATGTCGACGTGCGGCAGGTCCTGCAGCGAGCCCATCTTGTGCTGCGTCAGCGCGCCCTGCCCGCCGATATGCAGGATCGGACTCTCCGAGCGAAATGCAGTGGCGATGCCGGTGACCGCGTTGGTGCAGCCTGGACCGGCGGTCGTCACGACACAGCCGAGCTTGCCGGTCTGGCGCGCATAGCCGTCGGCCGCATGCGCGGCGACCTGCTCATGGCGCACGTCGATGATGCGGATGCCTTCGTCGACACAGCCGTCGTAAATATCGATGATGTGGCCGCCGCACAGCGTGAAGATCGTGTCGACCCCTTCGTTTTTCAGCGCCTTCGCAACCAGATGACCGCCCGACACGACGCCGGCGCCGCGGGTCTTCTGCTTGAGCGTGTCGTCGGCGGTCGTGCTGCCCGTGGCTGGGCTCAGGGATGAAACAACTGCGGACATGGTCGTCTCCTGTGTCGAGATGCTGGTCGATCAGTTGTGCAACGGTTATCGATGGACGCGCGTGCTTCGTGATGCGTCCCGGTTGCCTCCGACATCGCCCTGAGCCTGTCACATACGGTATGTGATATATCAATGTCAATCAAGCTCGGCTTCGGGATCTGTCAGTTCAACGCTCTTGCTTGCTCAGGCTTGTCCGCCACCGGTTTGCGCCGAAATTGCAACCGTTGCGAGCGCAATTCCAAGGGAAAACACCGACTCGTGCTGCCCGCCCTTCGTTGTTGATATATCACATACCATATTTTTTTGAGCGTCAAGCGCGGTTTATCCCGTAGGGTCGTCTGATCCGCAGTCGCTTCCTTGGTCCAAACGGCATCACGCGCGGCGTCGTTCAGGATTCGATGCGCGAAAAAAAAGCCCGCGGTGCTTCTGCACACCACGGGCTTTCTTCCGTACGTCTGTACTTCTCTATCCGCCGGATCGTTTGAGCCGGCTACACGCCTACGCCGCCCTCAATCGAGAAAATCGCAATTGGCTTCGACGAACGTCGCGAGGTCGAGCGAATGCTGGCGCGTGAGCCGCTCAGCGAGTTCGGTATCGCGCTTCTCGAGCGCCTCGATGATGCGCAGATGATCGACGATCGAACGCGCCGCGCGGTCGCTCTGCGAAATGGTCATGCGCCGGATCGCGCGCACGTGGATGAAGATGTTCTTGATCGTGTCGAGAATGATCTGCGACTTCGACAGCTCGACGATCGCCTGATGAAACGCAATATTCGCATCCGAATATTCGGCGATATGTTCGGCCGGCGTGGTGTCGCGGAAATTGTCGAACATATGGCGCAGCCGGCCAATTTCCTCGTCCGTCGCATGCAGCGTGGCCAGCCGCGCGGCCATGCTTTCGAGCGCAGCCCACATCTGGATCATTTCGACGATTTCGCGCTTGCTCTTGCGCACGATGTAGATGCCGCGCCGCGGCACCATGCGCAGGAAACCTTCCTGCTCGAGCAGCGTCATCGCTTCGCGCACCGGCGTGCGACTCACGCCCAGCGATTCGCTGAGCACGCGCTCGTCGAGACGGATTTCTTCGCGATTCTGGTAGATGTCCGCGTCGGCGATAGCCTGACGCAGCATCGCATACGCCTTGTCGCGCAAGCTCGCGCTCGCGCCGATCGGCTGCAGGGACAGGGTCAGCGGAGTGGCCACTGCTTCAGTTTGAAGTTCTGACGACATTCATCGCCTCTGCTCGAACAGGTGCGCGACTCCGCGCCAACGCCGCTTTGCCGCGCTCGCCCAGACCGACGAAGCGGCCATGTTGCGATGCAAAGTCCGCGACCGACTCGGGAATCCAGTCAGTCAGCAGAACGGTGGCGGCAGAGCCCAAAACCATAACAGCGACGGCAAACAGCGCGAGAGGCACAAATTCCACGTGTAACTCCGAACGATTGAGGATGCGAATTTCTCAATCATATGCTGCGACGCCGCATTTTTCAATATTCGGTATGTAGTATATCAATGCATGTTGTTTTCAAGACTATCACTTCACGTTAGCACGCGACAGCGAGGTTAGAGGTTCCATCTCGCGCTGACGCTCGGTGTAAACGCTCAAAACGCGCGCTATGCGCGCGGCGGCGTGCGATGATCGCGCATTTTCGACGTGATGCGGATTGTGAGATCCGTGCCGCGTCATTAACCTTCCGGACATCCTGCCGCGTAATGAATGCGTCGAGCGCCCCGCCGGCGCCGCGCAATCCCTCGCGACAGCCTGAAAACCCGGCATACGTGCACGGGGCTGGAGTAAGCGCCGAAGCCGCGGCTTCGTCCAAACGAGGAGACACGATGAGCACCACCCACCCGCAGGCCTCCGCGGCCACCCACCGCAATGCGCGCAGTCAGGCGCGCAAGGCGGCGCTCGGCAGCTTTATCGGCGCCGTGGTCGACTGGTATGACTTTCTGCTGTACGGCATCGTCGCCGCGCTCGTGTTCAACGCCGAGTTCTTCCCGAACGTCGGCCCGGCGATGGGCACGCTCGCCGCGTTCGCCACCTTCGGCGTCGGCTTCCTGTTCCGTCCGCTCGGCGGCTTCGTGTTCGGCCACTACGGCGACCGGCTCGGCCGCAAGCGCATGCTCGTGCTGACCGTGATGATGATGGGCCTGTCGACGGCCGCGATCGGTCTGCTGCCGTCGTTTGCAACGATCGGCTGGCTGGCGCCAGTGCTGCTCGTCACGTTGCGGGCGATCCAGGGCTTCGCGGTCGGCGGCGAATGGGGCGGCGCGGCGCTGATGGCGGTCGAAAGCGCGCCGGAAAAGAAGAAGGCGTTCTATAGCAGCGGCGTGCAGGTCGGCTATGGCGTCGGCCTCGTGCTGTCGACCGGGCTCGTCGCGCTGATCAGCCGCTCGATGGACAACGCCGCCTTCCTCAGCTGGGGCTGGCGTCTGCCGTTCGTGTTCAGCGTCGTGCTGGTGCTGATCGCGCTGTGGATCCGCTCGAGCATGGAAGAATCGCAGGAGTTCGTCGAGAAGGTCGGCAAGCATGGCGAGCATCGCGTGCGTCTGCCGATCGTCGAAGCCCTGCTGCGTCATCCGAAGGCGTTTCTGCTGATCATCGCGCTGCGCCTCGCCGAGCTGTTCACGATGTATATCGTCACCGCGTTCGCGTTGAGCTATTCGACGACGAACCTGCACATGCCGCGCGAATTCTTCCTGACCATCGGTCTGGTCGTCGGTGCCATCAGCTGCGTGACGATTCCGTGCTTCGCATGGCTCGCCGATCGCTTCGGCCGCCGCCGTGTGTACATCGTCGGCGCGCTGGTCGGTATGTTGAGCGCGGTGCCGTTCTTCGTCGCGCTCGAAGCGCGCGCGACCGTGTGGATCGTGATCTTCGCGGTATTGCTCGCGAACATCGCGCACGACATGGTGGTCAGCGTGCAGCAGCCGATGTTCACCGAACTGTTCGGTACCGAGTATCGCTATAGCGGCGCGGGCGTCGGCTACCAGGTGGCGAGCGTGGTCGGCGGCGGTTTCACGCCGTTTATCGCGGTCGCGCTGGTCAGTTTTGCCGGCGGCTCGTGGCATCCGGTAGCGGCCTATCTGGCAATCGGCTGCCTGATTTCGGTGCTCGTCGCGGCGCGCATGAAGACCGGCCGCAACATCGACTGATCTCTACGGGCAATTCCGTTGGCAACACAACGGGCCGGCGCGGCGAACACGGCCGCGCCGGCCCGTCTTTTTCAGCCATCCGCTTTAGCGACCCGCTTCGCGACGCGTCGTTTTGCCTGCTCATTCAGGTCTATTGTTTGCTGGTTTTGTTATCGCATGCGGCTTTGCGACCCACGGCCAACCCCTCTCCTCCGTCACGTTCGCCGCTCCCCTGAAAGCCTGTTTCCCACGATTTGCGCAATGGCCGAGTTGACATCTCCGTTTCATTAGGAACACACCTTATGTCGTCGCAGCTCATATTGCGAAGCGATCTGACACGTCCTATTGTCGTGCCAGGTGGAAGTTCCGGTGGATAAGTACGGGTCATATGAAATATAAAAACATATAGAAACGGCGCGATTATCTGTACTTGTTACACTACGCCGCCTGCAAAAAGCGTATTCAAGCGCCGATAACAGAAAGGTTCCTTCAAGGAGACTGACCATGAGCAGCATTAGCGAGCCGGGCGGCCAGCGAAATTCCGCCCCGTTCTTTTCCAAACAGGCCACCGTCGCGCAACCGGGCTTTTCACGCTGGATGGTGCCCCCCGCCGCGCTCGCCGTGCATCTGTGCATCGGCCAGGCGTATGCATTCTCGGTATTCAACGGACCGCTCACGAAAGTGATCGGCATTACGCAGTCCGCACCCGATGACTGGTCGCTGACCACTCTCGGCTGGATCTTCTCGCTCGCGATCGTGTTCCTCGGTTTGTCGGCGGCATTCGCCGGCAAATGGCTCGAACACGTCGGCCCGCGCCGCACGATGTTTACCGCCGCGTGCTGTTTCGGCGGCGGCTTTCTGGTGTCCGCGCTCGGCGTGTATCTGCATCAGATCGTGCTGCTGTATCTCGGCTATGGCGTGATCGGCGGGATCGGGCTTGGCCTCGGCTATGTGTCGCCGGTGTCGACGCTGATCCGCTGGTTCCCGGACCGCCGCGGCATGGCGACCGGCATGGCGATCATGGGCTTCGGCGGCGGCGCGATGATCGCCGCGCCGTTGTCGGTCGCGCTGATGAACCACTTCCATAGCGCCACGAGCGTCGGCGTCGCCGAAACGTTCATCGTGCTCGGCATCGTCTATTTCATCTCGATGACGATCGGCGCGCTCGCCATCCGCGTGCCGCCGGCGGACTGGAAGCCGGCCGGCTGGACTCCGCCCGAAGCCGCGACGCATCGCATGATCACGCAAAACCACGTGCATATCGATCAGGCGCTGAAGACCCCGCAGTTCTATCTGATCTGGCTCGTGCTGTTCCTGAACGTGACGGCCGGCATCGGCGTGCTCGGCCAGGCCTCGGTGATGATCCAGGAGAGCTTCAAGAACACGGTAACGGCGGGCGCGGCGGCCGGCTTCGTCGGCTTGCTATCGCTGTTCAACATGGGTGGACGTTTCGTGTGGTCGTCGGCGTCGGACTGGATCGGCCGCAAGAATACCTACGCCATCTTCTTCGTGCTCGGCGCGGTGCTCTATTACCTGGTACCGACCTTCGCGGCGAGCGGCCAGATCGCGCTCTTCGTGCTGACCTACTGCATCATCCTGTCGATGTACGGCGGCGGCTTCGCGACGGTGCCGGCCTATCTCGCCGACATGTTCGGTACGGCCTTCGTCGGCGGCATTCACGGGCGTCTGTTGACCGCGTGGGCCGCGGCCGGCGTCGCCGGTCCGGTGCTGGTCAACTACATCCGCGCGTATGAAGTCGCGAACGGCGTCGCCAAAGCGGATGCGTACACGATGACCGTGCACATCATGGCCGTGCTGCTCGTGATCGGCTTTATCTGCAACCTGCTGGTCAAGCGCGTGGATGACAAACACCACATGACCGACGCACAAGTCGCCAAGGGCGCTTGAGGAGATCAACATGTCGACCGTTCAAACCGCGCATCCGACCAACAAGGCGAAGCTCGTCGTGTTCTGGCTCTATGTGATGATTCCGCTTGTGTGGGGCGTGTTCAATACGCTGTCGCAGGCAATGAAGCTGTTCAAATGAAATAGCGCGCCCTTCCGCATGAGCGGTAGGACGCGCCGGACCACGTACGTTGCAGGAGGTCGCGATTCGCGGCCTCTTTTTCATTGGCGCACTGTTGTCATGTGATTCATGTGACTCGCCGCCGCTCAGATCTTCTCGAACACCACGTCCTGCGCGCCTTCCCACAGCACCTTGACACCCAGCTCGCGCAGTTTCTCCTTGCCTTCGACGATCGTCAGGAAATGATTACCCGCGAGCTGCCCCAGCTTGCTCGCGAAACAGCACGAGCCGTACGCGAGGATGATCTCGGTCTCGCTATAGCCGCCGGGATAGAACAGGATGTCGCCGACCGAGGGATGGCTCGTGTGATTCTCGAAGCCGACCGCGACACCGTCGTCCTCGAGCTTGAATTCGCCGAGCGGAACCCAGCAGCCCTCGCCGCTCCAGCGCACGTGAATCAGCTTCTGGCGATACGGCAGCAGCTTCAGGAACGCGGCCACCGTCCGCGGCGCATCGGGATGGGTTTCGGCGATAAAGGTGTGGCCGCAGGCCGTCATTTTGAGTCGGGTCATCACTGGATATCCGCTGTGTCGGGTAGAAGGAGGGTCGGTCAAACGTGGCGGGGCGAAGGATTGCGAGCGCCATTCTGTCGTCCGATGCAAGGCTTCGACAGATACAGTTGTCCGCGCACCGGTCAGGCCAGTTAGACCACATTGCCGCGGGCGTCTTCGGGCCGTCTGCCAAGACTCGCGCGGTGAGCCATGCCAGCTTGCGCCGCGCGCCGCCACGAAAGTTCGTAGTTTGCAAGCCGCGCAATGCACAGCACACTGCGCAAGTGCGTGATTCCCGCTGAATAGCGGCTGCGCGGCGCGTCGCGCGGGAAGCTTCGGCTGATCGTCCGAGCCTTCGCGAGCATGATCGCGCGCGGCGGCCCGGCTGCGATATTGGTATTAACTTGCGGGTACTCACCGCGGGGACTACCTATGGATGCACGCCGCGGCCACTAACTGTGACCACCAAGCGTGGCCACTAAGCGCGCAACCGGTAAGCAAGCGGCGTCACGCCATAGCCACGCTTGAACTGCACGGAGAAATGACTGGCACTCTCGAACCCAACCCCTAGCGCAATTTGCAGTACCGTTTGATCCGTCGCGCGCAACTGTCTCGCCGCTTCTTCGAGCCGCAGTCGCGTAACGAACTGATGCGGTGTCTCGCCGGTCTCGCGGCGAAACACCCGCGCAAAATGAAAGCTGCTGAGCCCGGCCTGCGTGGCCAGTTCGGCAATCGCCAGATCGTCGGCGAGATGGGCGCGGATGTAATCGATTACCCGGCGAATCCGGCGCGGCACCAGCCGCTCGGGCCGCGCGGACTCCGCGCGCTGTGCCTCGCTGCCGCGCGAATAGTGCTGCAGCAGATGCGCGGCGAGCGCATGAACCAGCGTATCGACATACAGACGCGAATCGGCCGGATCGCGAAAGTGCATCGCGTCGCCGAGCGACAGTTCGCGCGACGCATCCAGCCCCATCTGTTGCGCGACGCTGTCGAGCAACGCGCGCTCGATGTGCACGTGAACGGTCGACAGCGGCTCATCGCTGATCGATTGCCAGCGCCATGAGATCGGCGCGGGCGGCACGAACCACAGGTCGTTCACGCGCAGGTCGGCGCTTTCCCAGCGGCCGTTCAGATTGCGTTCGAGATGCTCGGCGCCGCTCGCGAGCGTCATCAGTGTGAAGTCCCGCAAGCCGGGCGCTTCGAGCAGTTCCTGCCGCGCCGGTTCGAGATACGAGCGCAGCACGAGGTGCCGCCACTCGCGTTTCCACGCTCGACACGAGTCGCTGGCCGGCCATGTAACGGTCGTACGCGAGCGTCGTTGTGAGCTTTGGAATTCGTGCCATCACGTCCCTTCGAAGGAGGTGCCCTATGAAAGAAGAAACTCCGCCGTACCGGTTTTGCCGGCCCGCTGTCAGCGCAAGAGTCAGCGCAAGATCGCAAAAATGATAGCAAGGAACCGGCTACCGTCATTTCACGAAATCGCTAATCATTGAGGTTGTCGTCTTTCACGCGTTTAGAACGCCGGAGCTACCGTTTCATGGAACATGAATGCGATACGCTGCCGCAGTGGTTGGCCGGCTCGCCGCAAGGCGAAGCCGGGCACGCGTCGGCAGCATACCCACCAGTGGCATCCGCACCTCCGGCCTACACGGCCAGCCTGCGGCACGCCATGAAGTCAGCCCACACGGCTGAAGCATCGAAACCGTCTTCCCGCGCCGCGAGCGGTGCCGCGCGCACGGGTTTTCTCACGCTCTTCACCGAGGAGGAAATTGGCACGCCGTCGCCAGCGGCGCGTCGAGCCGCGCCGTTGATCAGTCCGCTCGGACGGTTCGGCAGCGCGCAGGACCGCATGGAATTCGTGCGTCAGCGCATCAGGCAACTGGGCTTCGACTCGTTCAGCTACACGGCCACGCGCACGTCGTCGCATCACAAGACGATGTTCGTGCTGACCAGTTACGAGTCGCAGACCTGGCTCACGCGCTATTTCCGCGAGCGTTATTTCGAGCTCGATCCGCGCGTCGCGCTTGCGTCGCCGACCGGCATGCCGTTTCTGTGGAACACCATCGACATGCGCGCCGAGCTGCCGCGCGCGCAACTGCGCAGCGAACGGCTCGGCGGCCTGATCGACATGCTGGAGGCTACCGGCCGCAAGAGCGGGATTCTGACGCAGATGCCGCTGCCCGAGCCGGAGGTGAGCGCAAGCCTGTGCTTCAACTCGGAGATCGGCAACCCGCGCTGGATGACCGAATCGATCGTCGCGGAAACGCTGATGTTCGCGCACGCGATTCACGAGTTCATCTGGACCCACGCGAAAAGCGTGATCGGCATCGCGCCCGCGCAGCAGCAGCGCGTGGCACTGAGCAAGCTGCAGCATGCGGTGCTGAAAGCGGTCGTGCAGGGGCAGCGGGACAAGGAAATCGCGTATTTCCTCGGGCTGTCGCCGCATAACGTCGACTATCATCTGCGGCGGCTGCGACAGTTGTTCAACGTGCGCAATCGCGTACAGTTGATCAATGTTGCGCAGGCGTATTTGTCGTAGTTTGAGTCGCTCGGCTTGAATGTGGGTTGAGCGTGTGTGAGAAAAGGGCGTGACGGTGTAGGCCGTCACGCCCTTTTCTGTTTGCCTTCGAACCGTCAGCTCTTCAGCCGATACCCGGTCCGGAAGATCCAGCCGACGATCACCAGAAACACCAGCAGAAACAGCAGCGTCATGCCGAGGCTGAGCCCCACCGCCACGTCGCCGAGTTCGAAGAAGCTCCAGCGAAAACCGCTGACCAGGTAGACGATCGGATTGAACAGCGTGACGCCGCGCCAGAACGGCGGCAGCATGTTGACCGAATAGAAGCTGCCGCCGAGAAAGGTCAGCGGCGTGACGATCAATAGCGGCACCAGTTGCAGCTTCTCGAAGCTATCCGCCCAGATCCCGATGATGAAGCCGAGAAGACTGAACGTGACCGCCGTCAGCACGAGAAACAGCACCATCCAGAACGGATGCATGATCTGCAACGGTACGAACAGCCCCGCAGTCGCGAGGATGATCAGCCCGAGCAGGATCGACTTGGTGGCCGCCGCGCCGACATAGCTGACGACGATCTCCAGATACGACACCGGCGCCGACAGCAGCTCGTAGATCGTGCCGGTAAAGCGCGGAAAGTAGATGCCGAACGACGCGTTCGCAATACTTTGCGATAGCAACGACAGCATGATGAGCCCCGGCACGATGAACGCGCCGTAGCTGATGCCGTCCACCTCCTTGATGCGCGAGCCGATCGCCGAGCCGAACACGACGAAATACAGCGACGTGGAAATCACCGGCGCGATGATGCTTTGCATCAGCGTGCGCCACGTGCGCGCCATTTCGAACTTGTAGATCGCGCGCATTGCGTAGATGTTCATTGATCCCCCCGGAGCAGGCTGACGAAAATATCCTCGAGCGAACTCTGCGTCGTGTGCAGGTCCTTGAAGCGGATGCCGGCGGCATCGAGCGCTTCGAGCAGCGCGATGATGTCGGTGCGGCCGCCCTCGCCTTCATACGTGTAGATCAGTTCGTTGCCGCCCTTCGACAGCGCGAGCGAGTAACCGGCGAGCGACGCCGGCAACGCGTCGAGCGGGTTCTCCAGTTGCAACGTCAACTGTTTCTTGCCGAGCTTGCGCATCAGCTCGGTCTTCTCTTCGATCAGCATGATCTCGCCGGCATTGATCACGCCGATGCGATCGGCCATCTCCTCGGCTTCGTCGATGTAGTGCGTGGTGAGAATCACCGTCACGCCGCTGCCGGTCAGCGAGCGCACCAGCTTCCACATATCGCGCCGCAGCTCGACGTCGACACCGGCGGTCGGCTCGTCGAGAAACAGCACGCGCGGTTCGTGCGACAGCGCCTTCGCGATCAGCACGCGCCGCTTCATGCCGCCTGACAACGTCATGATCTTGTTGTTGCGTTTCTCCCAGAGCGACAGGTCGCGCAATACCTTCTCGATATAGGCCGGGTTCTTCGGCTTGCCGAACAGGCCACGGCTGAACGACACGGTGGCCCAGACGGTTTCGAACGCATCGGTGGTCAGCTCCTGCGGCACGAGACCGATCAGCGAGCGCGCCGCGCGATAGTCGGTCGCGATGTCGTGGCCGTCCACCGTCACGCTGCCTTCGCTTGCGTTGACGATGCCGCAGATGATGCTGATGAGCGTGGTCTTGCCGGCGCCGTTCGGGCCGAGCAATGCGAAAATTTCGCCGGGATTGATCGCCAGATTGATGTTCTTCAGTGCATGAAAACCACTGGCATAGATTTTCGACAGATTCGTGACCGAGACGATTGGCTGCATGGACTCGACGATGGCAGACACCGCTGTTGAATGAAAGGAAAAGGCGCGCCCGCGCGCGCCGCATCCGCAATGTAATGGAAAGTGCGAAAGCGTGCAGCCGGAAGAAACGGCGGGGCCCGCCATTGTGCCGCGTTGAGTTGTGATTTTCGTTGTTACTTTCCGGAACGGCGCGCAAGCGGCGGTCCTGCCCGAAGCGCCACTGCCCGCGCGGTCATCGCGTGCATGTCACGGTTGCGCGCACACGAAACTGCTCGCCAGATTCAGATTGCCCTTGCCGACATAACGTGGGAAGCCCGGATAGCGGCACAGCGGCCGGGAGCGTCCGTTGGTTTCTCGCGCGATATCGGTGGCGATCAGCGTCTCCGGTGCAACACCGCGCGTCACCCAGTTATCGAGCGCGCCAAGCAAATCGACCGACGGAATGAACACGCCGCTCCCGTGCTGAAACCCCGGCACCATATAAAGACGCATGAAGCTATCGACGGTCTGCGCGCCGAAGCGCTCGACCAGTGCGTCGTGATACGCGATCGTCTGGTTCGGGCTGATCACTTCGTCGGCGAGACCCTGCACGGTAATCACTTTGCCGCCGCGCGCGATATAACGCGACAGGTCGGGATTCATCGCGCCGATCGTGTGCGACAGCGCGATCAGCTGCGCGCGATATTTGCCGGGCCGTTGTGGATCGAACGACATCGAATCAAAGTTCGCATCACGCGCGACGAAATAGCGGACATAGCCGTCGCCTTGCGTGAACAGATAACCGTTCGCATAGAAGGTCGGCGCCGGCAGACGTTGCGGCTGATGCGCGAGACCCAGCATGCCGGTCAGATGCGTGCCCTGAAACACGTTGTAGCCGTGGTAGCCGCCTATGTCCGATGCGAGCCGGTATGGCAACGACAGACCGTCGCGCATCAGCAGCAGCGTCGCGAGTTGCGTGTCGGTCAGGCACTCGTTGTGTGGCGAAAGCCGCGCCGAACAGCGCAACGACGCGATGATTTCCGCCTCGTGCGCGCGGCACGCGGCCACGTCGCTGACGATGCCGTCCGCCGCGCCGTCGAGCCGGTCGCATAGCGCAAGCGTGCGCTGATAGATGCGCTCAAGCAGCACCGGCGGCACGAAGCCGCCAGGCTTGCCATATTCGGCTTGACCGATCGCCACGCCGATCAGCCGCACGCCGGAGAAATTGAGCGCCGGCGAATTGGCAATCACGCCGTCGTAATCGCCGGGAAAGCGCTGCATCACCGTGTAGCCTTCCCGCCCACCGGTCGAGCCGCCGGCAAAGTACATGCGCTGCGGCGGCCGGCCGTACGCGCGCGCGATCAACGCGAGCGCCACGTCATGGGTTTTCTTCAGATGCGCGTAGCCGAAGTTCGTGACGGCTTCGTCGACGAGACCGAACACCGCGAGCGACGAATCGCCGACATGTCCGGAATCGTCGCCGAAAGTCACGTAGCCTTGCGCGAGCGGCGCGCGGTCCGGTGAAAACGGCATCACGCCGAGACCGCTGACGACGACGCCGTTGTAACCGCCACCGCCGATCTGCAACGCGCGGCCATTCCAGCGGCGCGGCAGATTCAGATCGAAGCGGATATCGGGCGTGCCCGGTTCGAGCGCCTTGATGCGGCCCGTGATGCGGCAATACTCGCCGCCCTGCTGATTGCCGGGCGCGGTCGCGCCGACCATCACCGCGCTTTCGATCTGCGCGCCGGCCGTCGGCAGCGCGATCAGTTCGGGCTCCAGCACCGCGCCTGCAAACTGCGTGCAGTGCATGTCGAGCGGCGCTTCCTTCGCTACCGCGGCCGTGCGATGCATCGCAAGCCACGCGAGCGCCGCGACGCTGACGATCGTCGCAACACCGACGAACCCGCGCATCAGACGCATCACCTGCATCATGCGCGAAATATCAGCATGGCAAACGCGGCGCGCACGCCGCGTCATCCGTAACCCGCGCCGTTGGCTTGCGCGCTGTGATGCTGACCTTTCCAGCCGCTCCAGCCGCGCGCGATCATCAGCAGCGCGCCGATCGCGGCGAGATCGCCGCCGAGTCCGACCAGTACGCCGCGAAAACCGTGGAACGTATGGGGCGTCGCGGTATCGACGATCAACGACACCAGCGTGCCGGTGACGAAGCACACGAGCCCGGTACGCCCGACCGTCACGATCGCCGGCAGCCGCCGCGCGAGCCACGCGATGCTGCCCATCCGCACGAACTGGCCGGCAAGCCACGCGATGACGATAAAGTTGATCACTCGTTCCACGGCAAGATTCTGTTTGTGCGCGCCCGGCAAAGGGTCGGTCAGCACGAAAAGTTTGACGATCGCGAATGCGAACACCGCGATCACGGCGGCGCGCGTGAACCACTGCGCGGTCTGGCTGGCATGAAAGCGTTCGCTGATCGGCTGCACGCGGCACACGACGCCGAACACAAACATCAATTGCCATGCAAACGGATTAAAAGCCCAGTCGGCGACATCGTCAATGCTGAATAACGCGGCAAGCGGCACCGCGGCCGCCCAGATCGCGACGCTGACGCCAACCGCGAGCGCTGCCGAGCGGCGTGCGAGCGGCACCGCAATCGGCACGAATAGCGCGAAGATCACATACATCGGCAACACGCTCGACAGATAAGGTTGCCGGCGCAACAGCGCGATATCGAACGCCTCGCGCCACGGTTGCAGCGCGAACGGCGGCCAGCCCGTCAGTTCGACCATCGGATGATTCAGATTCAGCATCGCAAGCGTCGCGCCCGACACCAGCGTCAGCACGGCCGTCAGCAGGTACGCGCGATAGATTTCCCAGCAACGTTTGATAAAGCGCATCGTCGCCGCGCTCTCGCCGCGATGCGCGAGCACCGCCGTATAGGCCGCCGCCGATGCATAGCCGCCGAGAAAGACGAACACTTCGGCGGAATCGCACAACGCGTACGCGTGAAGCATCAGATGCGACAGCGTACTGCCGGGAATGTGATCGAGCACGATGACGATCAGCACGACACCACGGAAGAAATCGACTTCGACCGAGCGTCCACGACGGGTTTCCATTCGGCTTCTCGATGAATGCGTGCGGGTCGCACGCCGTGACAGGAAGGGCCACGCGGAAGCGGCCCTATGCGCTGCGAACGTCGGAAGAATAAATCGTTCCCGGCCGGGTCGTATGCGCGCTCTTGCGGCGCTGACAAGTGGCCTTTAATGCTTGCATGCACAACGGCGATCTGAAATACAGATGTCGGCAAGTGGTAATGCTGAATTCTCGCGCGCTGAATATGTGGCCATTACGCGGCAAGTTTTGCGGCTTTTCGCGTGTCGCAATCGGGGGGTGCGGTAAAGAGCGGAGCCGGCGATGCGAAAATGATTCGCCAGTCGCGCGATGCGTTTTTTTTCGTTTTTTTCACCGTACGATGTTTGTATGCCTTTTCGCCGCTTTCCGTCGCAGTTCGCTGCATCATCGCCGGCGTGTTCCGGTCCAGCCTTTATCGCCGCAGGCGCTAGCGCCGCTCCCGCCACCCGTGTGCCCGAACGACGGAAGACCGCCTGATGAACAGACGGATTGCCGGCTTAGCCCATGACCGGTCGGCCGCCCTTTACATCGTTAGGAATTTGCTGAATTTAAGACGGTTCTAACCGATCTTTCGATATCCTCGTCTATGCTGCGATCTCTTCGGACTCACGCAGATGATATGAATCACAACAACAGGATTCCCTATTTCAAGGTCAATAAAACTCTCCGCATGTGGTCACTTCGTGATGAAGACGAGGGTTGCGTAGTGGTCCGCGAAACCGCGCTTTCGATGGAAAAACCACCGCCACCATTGCAGGAAAAGCCACAGGCGACGGAGATCATCTCGAAACAGACATCAGCAACCCCAAAGCCGAAATCGGGCACCGGAAGCGGCCTGCTGGATATATTGCTGTTATATGCGCGCTTCCACGAATGGCTTAATGCGCCTGAATCTCCAAAGGCACCGAAGCCCGCGGCCATTGAGAAGCCGGAAAAGGTCAAAACGATTCCGCCATTCGATATTCAGGAAATTCCGGCAGCGATGCGGAAATTGAAGATGCCTATGTCCGCGAAATTGATGGAGAGGTGGTTTGCGGGAAAATTCAACTATTCCCCCCGCGACGCCGACGAGCGCGCAGAAGTCAACCAGGATGGCATGCGCTATCCGTCCGACATGTATGACACAAACACGATTACGTTGGATTGGGTGTTACGATTTTCGCGAGCCAGGAAACAATTTGACCGTCTGACAAAGGATGCGATTCGAACCCCAGCCGCCCGAAGAATATTGGCCGAAAAGCTAAAGATCTATGCGAACAAAGTGGTGGATTTTTCAACGGCCGAGATCTGTGGCAACGATATCGCCTCCCTCCACGAGCAATTTCATTTTCAGCATGTACCGGTTGATGGCGAATTTTCTCAAAAATTAAAACTTATGCTGACAACGAGTTGGGAGCATTCGGGCGCACCTGATGATCTGACAGGCGCGCTCGGTTCGTTTAATTTATACGCCGCCATCGGCTCCGCTCTTTTCTCCTACGATCCAATGTCACGGAGATCGACAGTCGAGATCACTGGAATATGGGTTTACGTGAAAGACAATTACACTTTCACGGACAGGCAGGGCGAGCGTTCACAGTATCTTGGACACTGGAGCCGCAACGGAGTTATCACTATTCCGCTTGACTTCGTTGCGGCTACTTCCCGCTATATCCCCTACACGGAGTCACCAGTCACCGTTGGCGATCCGGCCATCAGAGGCAATGTTTACTATCCCATCCACAACAGCGACTTCCGGCAGTGGGCAATCAGACATCAACGGGGCGGAGACTTCATCATTTACTCCGATCGGCGCTTTGTTCGCGTTGTTCCAGGTATCAAGCTACATCTATGAAATTCAAGCTCAAACACACCGCTCCAATCGCGATAACGATCGGCATATTCTATTTTCTCGCGTTTAACCACACGCCACCCGGTACCGAATGCCAGAGTTCAAAATCCCCTGACGGCCTGTATATCGCACAACGTTGCTTGCTGAACTGGGTGCCAGGCGGAAACTCGAAATACGTTGGACGTTTATTCAACGCAAACAGCGGACAACTCGTCGCTCAGCACACGTTCGCCACGCCTGTCCCGACCATTTTGTGGAGCAGCTACGAAGGCGAGACCGTACTGTTCGCCGTAGGAGATGGCGACGACGACGCGACCTATATACCCATACCGCCCTCCACGTGGGACAGACTTCTGGCAGCGCGCCCTCGCCTTTAACCTTCTCCCCCTTCGCGCCCTCTCCACTGCCTCCGCCGCCCAGGCGCGGTATCATGCGGCCTCACCTAACCGGCCGCTTCCAACTCCGCGCGATCCGCGGACCCGGACTCAGCCACACGATAAAAACAGACCACGCGCGGCCTCCGCTTCGAGCCGCGCACCTCATTCGCGGATTTCCACGATGTTTCATTTCACTTTCGCGAGCGGCGTGCTGGGCTCCAGCCTGCAAGCGCTCGATCTCTACGCGCTCATCGGCATTGTCGTCGCGCTGCTGCTCGGCGGGATGGTCAAGGGTGTGGTCAGCATCGGCGTGCCGCTCGTCGCGATGCCGATTCTGAGCCACTTTCTGCCGATCAAGGCGGCCGTGCTATTGCTGTCGATGCCGATCATCCTCGGCAACATTCCGCAGGCGCTCGAAGGCGGCGAGTTGCTGCCGACGATGAAGCGCATCGCCGCGCCGCTGATCGGCACGGTAGCCGGCAATATCGTCGGTGTGATGGTGTTGATCTCGCTTGCGCCGCATCGCGCGCTGGCCGCCGCCGGGATCTTGTTGATGGTCGCCGCGCTACTGCTGCTCGCCGCGCCGCGGCTTACGCTGTCGCCGGCATGGGCAAAGCCCGCCGGTCTCGCGCTCGGATTTGGCGCCGCGCTGATGGAAAGCATTGCGTCGGTGCCCGGCCCGCTACTCGCGATGTATCTGATCGCGACGGGCGCGACCGGCAAGGCGTTCACGAAGCAGATCGCGATCATTCTGGTCGTGTCGATCATCACGCTGGTCGCCGCGTTCAGCGGCGGCGCGCATGCAAGCTGGACCGATCTGGCGATTTCAGCGGCCGCGAGCGTGCCCGTCATCGTCGGCATCCTGCTCGCGCGGCCGCTGCGCGACCGTCTGCCGCCCGCGGCGTTTCGCGCGCTGGTGCTGCTATTCGTGCTGGGCGCCGCCGCGCAGATGATCTGGAAATCGGGCGTCTTGCAAACGCTGTTCGCCGCACATTCGTCCTGATCGGGAATCGCGCCGCAAACGCCCACCAGATAAGCGTGGCACACGCATTGCTCCTTTCTGATTCATCTTCATCAACTGGAGAGCATTGTGTCGAACACGGCCAATTCCCCGAACGAGCATGATCGCGAGGCCGATGAAGACCCCGGCAGCCCGCCCACCGAGGTCTCGAAGCCCATTGGCGATGCAATTCCCACTCCTGTCGAACCAGGCCTCGATCAGCCTTTGCCGAAAAAAGGCGAAGACATTCCGCCAGACACGAAACAACCCGGTCAGACGAGCAATGATCCGTTAGGCGACGCGGATGCGCGGCCGGGCGTGCCCAAACCCGGGCCATCGGATTTTGCGTAAAGATTCAGTGCTGAGGGATTGCGCGGTGCCGCGAAGAATTGAATCGACGCACCGCGCGATGTAGTGATGCGATGAGCGCGCCGCCGCCCCCGCAGCGCGTGAGTGTGAGTTAATGCCGCGCAAAAGGCCCGAAGGCAGGCAATCAGGCGTCAGGCCGCAGCAGGTTCGTGAACGATCTTCAGCGTGCTCTTATGCTCGCCAATCAGCCGATAAACCGTCTCGCCCGCAACGGTTTCGTGCTCCAGCAATTGATCCGCGATCGCGCGCAACACTGGCTCGTACTCGTGCAGCAGCCCATAGCAAAGTTCGTTGAGTTCCTTCAGCAGCACGTTCGCGTGCTCGATCGCGCTCTTCATTTGCAGACCCGCATACTGTGACGGCAATGCAGCGAGGCTGAACAGACTGCCATCGCGATTGAAGCCGAACTTCGACACCATGTCGAGACTGATGCGCGACGCTTCCTGCAAATCCGACGCCGCGCCCGAAGATGCCTCCGAGAACACGAGGATTTCCGCGTTGCGCCCACCGAGCAGCACCTGGATTTCGTTGCGGATCTCCGTCTCGCGATACAGATGCTTGTCCTGCGCCTTCGTGATCAGCGCGACACCCAACGCGCCGCCGCGCGGCAGAATCGTCACTTCCTCCAGCACGCCGGTGTTGAGCAGCGCGGCCACCAGGCCGTGTCCTGCTTCATGCACCGCGATGCGCTTGCGCTCGTCCTCGGTCAGCGCGCGCTCCGCGCCGCTGACGTCGCCGATGCGCGCAACCTTGATCGCTTCCATGAAGTGCTTCGCGGCGATTTCGGTATCGCCCGCCTTGCGCGCGATGAGCCCCGCCTGATTGACGACCATCGCGACCGTGGCCGGCGACAGTCCGGTCGTCAAACGCGCGAGTTGGTCGTAGTCGATATCGGCGGCTTTCGACTTCAGCTTCTGCGCGTAGAAGCGGAAAATCTTCGCGCGGTCTTCGCGATCGGGCAGACGCACCTGCACCGTCCGATCGAAACGGCCAGGGCGGCGCAACGCTTCGTCGAGGTTGTCCGGGTGATTGGTTGCGGCCACGACGATCACGCCTTCGTTCGATTCGAAGCCGTCCATCTCCGCGAGCAGTTGATTGATGATGCGATTGCTTTCGGCTTCGACCGGGCCGCCGCCGGTATCGGTACGTTTCGCGAGGCCGTCGGCTTCGTCGATGAAAATGACCGTCGGTGCATTCTTGCGCGCAAGCTCGAACAGATGCCGGACCTTCTGGATGCCGACGCCGTAGTACTTCGCGCTGAAATAGCTGCCGGTGATCGAAATGAAGTTCGCGCCGCATTCACCGGCCAGCGCCTGCGCGAGCCGCGTCTTGCCGACACCCGGCGCGCCGACCATCAGAATGCCGCAGGGCGCGCGCACGCCGATCGCCGAAAACTGCTTCGGATCGGACAGATAGCCGCGAATGTCGGCGAGCGCGGCCTTCGCTTCGTTCGCGCCGATCACGTCGTCGAAACGCAGCGTCGGCGTTTCGCTGAGCAGCGTCGCGCCGCCCTTCATCTCGCGCCGCATGAACCACGCCATGCCGCCGATCAGCACGAGCGGCAGCAACAGGCTCAAGCCGTCGCGCAACTCGTCGAATAGCCGGGTCCAGCGCGCGCCGCCGGTGTGGATATCGACGTCGGGCAGCCACACGAGCTGATAGCCGGCCGCCTCGCCGGCGCGCGGTTCGCCGAGCAGCAATGCGTGCGAGAACGTCGCGTCGTGATCGGTGACGAAGTACTTCGAGCCATCACGCAGCGACACGAGAATCGCACTGGGACTCACACCGATCGCCGCGACGTTCGCGTCGCGTACGTCGCGCAGCATCGTGGAGGCGTCTTTCTCCTGATGCGTCCACGCGGACGCGTCGTGCCGCATCTGGCTCGCGACGCCGGTCAGCGCGGGCGCATGCGGCCCACGCTGCTGGAAATACCAGACGCCCCACGCGAGCACCGCCGCAACCAGCACCGCAACGGCCGTCACCGCGATTTTGCGAGCGCGTCGTTTCCCAAGCAGATTATTTCCCGGCTTCATGAGTCATTTCCAAAATCGGGTTTGAACAAACCCTTATTACAAGGACTGCGTGTCGACATTGCGTGTCGAAATCAGAAAGTGGAGTGCGCGGATAACCGCTAAGGCGAAAAATGCCGGACGCGCGTCGCGCAAAAGACACCCGGAAAGATAACGAGGCATACGTCCCTTTTTGCCCGTGATTACCGAGATCAGTATGCCGGCTGGACGCACGTTCGAATTCGCGGAAAAGGCCTGATTTTGCTGCCATTCCGGCCATCGGGATGCCCGGAACGACGCATCGGAGACGCCGGAAAGGAGTGCGCGCCGCATGACTCCGGCGCACAGTTTATCAGCGCAAAACGGCTTGTGTATTTTAATGGTTATATTTAACCGCACCCCATTTAAAATCAGTCAGAATTACTGCGACAGTCTGATTTAAATGCGGTGCAATTGTGTGAGAAATAGACGCTGCTCCGAATTGGCTATTCGCGAGAGGGGGAATCGCAGGCCGCCTCAACGCCCAGCCTGTGGCGCAGCCTCGCAATACGATCTCGCTGACTCGCAATCAGCTCGTGAGTCTGTTCGAGCGCGCGAATGCGCTGTTCCCAATAGCGCTGGTCGAATTCATCGGAATGTGTTGTGCGCCCGCGCGTCAGGTAGCGCACCACGTTCTCGAGATGCCGCAACTGGCTATCCACCAGAGCGGCCGGATGCCGTGCGCCGCCCGGCGCTGCCGGGTGCCTGCGTGTCGGATTCATCGTCGATACCCCGTGTGGTGCTTTTGGCCGAATCTGTACGTCGCATCGATCGTCGTGATCCCGAAGCGATCGGCAACTATTCGTGTGAAGATAGCCCATGTTTCGCCGATGGCTTTACCGTGCGTCTCACAATCGGGCGGCGTCGCGACATAACGCAACGCACCGCATCGGCAAAACGCGCGGCCACCATCGCGGCACAGCGGCCAAACGACTCACTACATCGCCATATCGATGCGCCGCAGCACCCCAAGCGTCGCGTCGCGCAGCCTGCGCGCCCGTTCGAGCGCCGGCGCGGTTTGCGCCCACTGCTGCATCGGCACTTCGATACTGATCGGCAGATGATCCGGCAGCGCGCGCAGAATGCCGGCGAGATCGAAGCCGCCCTCGCCCGGAATCATCCGTTCACAGCGCGCCTGATAGAGCAGCGTGTCGAGGTCGGTCGGACGTTCGGCCGGCGCGTCGCAGAACTGCACGTAGCCGAAGTACTCGCGCGGCAGCGCGCGCAACGTGTCCGTCGACGTGCCCGCGCGATCGAAATGGATCGGATCGACGATCAGCCCGGCATTGCGCCGCGCCGCCGCCTTCACGATGCGCGCGCCCTGCATGACGTCCTTCACATCGGTCCATGGCATCGGTTCGAGCGACGCCGTGAGGCCCAGCGGTTCGGCGAGTTCGCACAACTGCGCGAGCCGCCCGGCGCTGCGCGCTTCGTCGGGATCGTTGCCGGCAACCAGCACGAAACGCGCACCGAATTCTGCGGCGGCGTCGAGCACCGGCTGCCACGCGCGCACATCGGTGTCGGGCTTCAGCCGCAGAATCTCGACATCGAGCACATCGATGCCGGTGTCGCGCAGACACGCAAGCGTTTCGCGCTTCAACGCGGTCGGACCGACGATGTCGTGCCGCACCTCGTGATCGGTGGCGGGCACGAGCCGCAAGCCGACGTGGTCGTAGCCGGCCTGCGCGGCGCACTCGACCATCCGCGGCGGGCTCAGCTCCAGTACGGTCAACGCCGACAGCGACAGCGCTCGGGAGTTGTGCTTGGTCATGTCGCGTCTCCACAGAGCTTTCCGGTCGATCGGTGATGCATTCGGTCCGCCATGCACCACGGCCCGCCGCCCAGTCACTACAACGCCGTGGCCCGCTTCGCACCTGGCGCAGGAGCGGCGGGATGGCGTTCGAACAGCATACGCTCGCGCCTGGCGATCAGCGACACCGCCCGATCGAAGCGCACTGCTACACTGGCGCGCATCGCCGTACTGAAAACGCCGCGCGCACTTCGGCGCGAGCCCGCCAACATAGCCACGCAGCGCGTTCTTCCCGCCTTTTCCACGCCCATTCATGCTTCGATTCGACAACCTCAGCAAGCGCTACGGCAACCGTGTTCTGTTCGAAGGACTGCATTTGGACACGCGATCCGGATGCATCGCGTTAAACGACGAGTCCGGCAGCGGCAAATCGACGTTGCTCGCCATCCTCGCCGGCGCGCTCGAAGCCGATACCGGCGACGTCTGGCTCGGCGGCCATTCGCTGCGCGCCGCGCCGCGGGCCGCGCAGGCGGCGCTCACGTATGTGCCGGAAGACAGCATGAACTGGCCGGATCAGACCGGCCGTGACTATCTGCAGCAGGTGGCATCGGCGAGACAAAGCGCGCTCACCGGAGATGTGCTTGCGCTCGCCGAGCGCTTCGGCCTCGCGCCGCACCTCGACAAACGCTTCGAACAGATGTCGTATGGCAGCCGCAAAAAGGTCTTCCTGACAGCCGCCGCGATCGGCGACACCCGCGTACTGATCGCCGACGAGCCGGCGGGCGGACTCGACGCGGCCGCGCGCGCGGTGCTCGCCGATCTGTTCAAGACGCTGGGCGCCACCCGCACGGTGTTTTTCACGAGCTACGACGAAGCATTCACGCAGGCCTGCGAAGCCACGCCGATCAGCTTCGCCGATCTGGCCGGGCGGGCCTGAACGCGCGGTCTATCTGAAATCCGAACTGGAACCAGAACCGCCGACGCAATGGCGGCAACGGCTCAAGCAGCCATCGCCTCGACCTCGGCTACTTGCACGCTCAACAGCGTTCAACGGCGCTCACCAGCGCCCAACACACATTCAGATCGCCACGCAAATCTTGCCGAAATGCGCGCCCGACGCTTCATGCCGGAAAGCATCGGCAAGCCGGCCCAGTGTGAACGTGCTGTCGATCACCGGCTTGATGCCAGTCGTTTCGAGCGCGCGCACCATGTCGATCTGCTCCTGACGGCTGCCGACGATCAGCCCTTGCAGACGCTGCTGCCGCGCCATCAGATGCGCGGTCGGCACCGGCCCTTCGCGGCCCGTCAGCACGCCGATCAGCGCGATATGGCCGCCGATCCGGCAAGCGATGATCGATTGCGGCAGCGTGCCGGCGCCGCCCACCTCGATCACATGATCGACGCCGCGTCCGCCCGTCAGCTGACGCACTTCTTTGCCCCACTCCGGATTCTCGCGATAGTTGATCGTATGGTCGGCGCCCAGTTCGCGCAGCTTCGCGAGTTTGTCGTTCGATGACGACGTCGCGATCACCGATGCGCCCATCGCCTTCGCCATCTGCAAGCCAAAGATCGACACGCCGCCGGTGCCCAGCACGAGCACCGTGCTGCCCGCCTTCAACTGACCGTCGACGACCAGCGCGCGCCACGCGGTCAACCCTGCCGTGGTCAGCGTCGCCGCTTCGGCATGGCTGTAGCCGGCCGGCGCACGCGTGAAATAGTGGCTCGGCAGCACCACGGTTTCGCGCGCATAACCGTCGACGCCGTCGCCAGGCGTGGTCGTGAAATCGGCAATGGCGGGCGGCCCGTTTTCCCAGAACGGAAAGAAGCACGACACCACGTGGTCGCCCGCCTTGAATTCGCGCACGCCTTCGCCGACTGCTTCGACGACGCCCGCGCCATCGGCCATCGGGATGCGGCCCGGCGCGGACGGCAGCCGGCCGGTTACGACGCCATAGTCGTGAAAGTTCAGCGAGCTTGCATGGATGCGCACGCGTATCTGGCCCGCGGCGGGCTGGCCGGGATCGGCGAGATCGACGACCTGCAGGCTATCGACGGTGGCGGGCGAACCGATTCTGACGGCTTTCATGTTCTATTTCCTTTGACAGTGGTGTGAACGCGCCGGCAAATGCGGCGCGGACCCGCGCGACCTACTTGACGGTCTGGATCACCTCGAATCCTTCGAATTCCGGGTGGCCGAGATAAAGCACGCGATTCTGATTGCCGGCGCTGCGATGCGCGGCGCGAAATGCATCCGACTTGGTCCATGTTTCGAACGATGCGTAGTCGCGCCAGATCGTATGACTCGAATAGAGCACGTGATCGTCCTTGCGCGGCCCCTTGAGCAAATGGAATTCGACGAAACCCGGCGCTTCCTTCAGATGAGTGTCGCGCGTCGTCCATAGATGCTCGAAGTCGGCCTCGGAGCCTGGTGCCACTTTGAAGCGGTTCATCGCGATGTACATGCTGTCAGCCTCTTTGCGTTGGTGATGCGGTACATGGGTGATCGGCGCAACGGTGCGCGGACTGCGGGCCGGCGTCGTGCGAGCTTCAATGCGGTTTTGATTATAGGGCGCGGCGGCAAGGTGGATTTTTCGCGGCAAAGCATGAACAATGTGCGCGCATCCGCTTGACCTTACCACCGCGGGAAGGTCCAGGATTGATGAATCGATGGTTCAATCAATTCTCACTGGAGGCAGCAAATGGAATTCGTCATTCCCGATATGGCCTGCGGCGGCTGCGCGAAAGCCGTTGCAAACGCACTGAACCGCGTCGACCCGGCGGCGAAGATAGACATCGACGTGCCCGTTAAAATCGCCAGAATCACGTCGGCGCTGCCCGAACAGCAGCTGATCGAAGCGATCGAGGCAGCGGGCTTTCATCCTTCCCGTGCAACCTGATTCACGCTTTTCATTGCAGCATCTGCGTTACCGAAGACCCTTCCCTATCAACGGATATCCAATATGAAGAACCTTCGCGCTATTCGCGCTCTCTGTCTGTTCGGCGGTCTTGCATTCGCGGTGGCGACCGCGCCGGCCCATGCACAGCATCAAGGTATGGCCGGCATGGATATGTCGGATTCCGCGCATGCCGGCGCGGGCGATTCGACGCAAGCCTTCAAGGCCGCCGACGAGCGGATGATGCACGACATGAGCGCCCCCGAATACACGGGCGACGCCGACCGGGATTTCGTCGCGCATATGATTCCGCACCATCAGGGCGCAATCGAAATGGCGCAGGCGGAACTGAAATACGGCAAGGATCCGGAGATGAAAAAGCTCGCGCGCAACATCATCAATGCGCAGCACGATGAAATCGCGTTGATGAAGCGTTGGCAGCAGAAGCACGGCGGTAAGTAAGCCGGCATGATGGGGCGGCGAAGCATCGGCTTCGCCGCAGCGCCGGATGCCGGTGCAATGCCGACACAATTCCAGCGCAACACCAGCCCGATAACCAGTTCCCGCTACCAGCGCGGCTGCTTGCGCAACAGCGGCGTCATCGCGATCAACCCGATGATCGGTCCCGGCAGCAACAACCACGCAACGCGCACGTCGAGCGTGTGATAGACGCTCGTCGACCACAGGATCGAGCACGCCGACAGAAAGAAGCCAAAGCTGTTCTGCAGCGTCAACGCACCGCCGATCTTGTCGGCCGGACAGGCCTTGACGGACAGCGCGGAGAATTGCGGCGAATCGGCGATCACGCTGATCCCCCATACGACGAGCAGTGCCAGTTGCGCGGCGGTGCCGAGCGACGGCGTCAGCGGATAAATCGCGCACAGCGTGCCCGAGATTGTCAAGGCCAGCGCGGCGGTCCGCGCGCTACCCACCGACTTGCTGAGCCGGCCGCCGCACAGGCACCCGAGCGCGCCGATCCCGATGATCAGAAACGACCACGACGCGACAGTACTCGCCGATGCGGGCGCGCCGCCACCGTTCGCGAACGCGCGTTGCACGAGCAGCGGCGTCAGCGTCCAGAACGCGTACAGCTCCCACATGTGGCCAAAATAGCCGAGCGCCGCCGCGCGAAATTCGCTGATCCGCACCACCTGCCCGACACCCGCCGACAAACCGAAGCGACGGTTGGCCGAGCGCCGCGCATGCGGTCCTTCGCCGAGCGAAAACACCAGCAGCGCACCGATCACCGCGAGCACCGACGAGGTCAGCACCACCGTCTGCCACGGCACCGTCGACAGCAACGCGCGGATCGCATGCACCGACGCCGTGCCGAGCGTCAGCATCGCGACGAGCAACGCGAGCGTCTGCGCGGCGCGCTTCGGGTCCCATGTGACGAGCAGTTTCATCCCGAGCGGATAGATGCCCGCGAGCGCGACGCCGACGCCGAAGCGAAACACCAGCGCCGACGCGAGCCCGCTGCTGCACAGCGCAAACAGCGCATTAAGCACGGCACCGAGCACGCCGCAGATCGCGAACACCTTGCTGGCCGATACGCGGTCCGCGAGGCCGGTCGTGGCCGACAGCAAGGTTCCGACGATAAAACCGGCCTGCACCGCATTGGTCAGCCAGCCGATTCCGGACGCGCTCAGTTGCCATGCAACCTGCAGATCGCGCATCGCGCCGTTCGCGCTGAACCACAACGAGGTGCCGAGCAATTGCGCCAACGCGATCACCAGCACCGCGCGCCTGGCTCGCGCGGCATCGCCGGCGCTCGTTGCCTCCGCCTCCACCCTGTCCTGCATCCCGCCTCCTCAGCTTCGATTCTTGTTCGGCCGCTGCGGCAGTGTTCGGTGCGGTGGCGGCCGGTTTCGAGCGGCCATTGTAGACGACAGGGTTCTTTGCGCACGGCAGATGCGGTGCGGGTGAACGAGGTATTTCCAGTGGGGAATTGAAGCGGCGGGAGTCAGGCGCTTACGTTGCGTAAGCGACGAGTAATGAGCGGCGAGCAACGAGCGGTGAGTCTGCCCGCGATCAGATCAGTAGGCCATGTCTGCGGGCCTTTCAAACACCAACCGCGTCCACGTCACACCGTTCGCGCGATTGGCCGGTTGCACCGACGACGTGTGCAATTCGCGCACGAGCCGTAATCCGTGCGCGGACGCGAGCCGGATCGTCTCGTCGGCCGTGACGTCGAACATGCGGCGGCCGTCGGGAACCGGCCCGTGCCGCAGCGACATGATAGACACGCCGCCGTCGCGCAGCAGCGCCGCGACGCACTGCATCGCGCGCTCGCGCTGCGGCGCGTCCAGATGCATCCACACGGCCGACAGCATCACCACGTCGAATCTGTCGCGCCGCGCAAGCAACACAGTGAGATCGGGCAGGCTGTCGTCGAGCCATTCGATGCGCGGCGACGGATGCAACTCGCGCGCCGCGCGGCGAAACGCATCGACCGGTTCGACCGCGAGCACCGTATGTCCGAGCGCGGCAAAGCCGGCCGCGTCCGTACCAATGCCCGCGCCGATATCGACGATTCGCGACGGCACGCGCGGTATCCACGCCAGAACAGGCGCATGCTGATCGGCAAACGAAATCGTCCGCCACTGTTCGATCAGCGCGTCCGCCCGTTCGGCGTAGCCCTCGGTGCCGCTGATATCGATCGACATCGGATGCGCGTCAGCCCTGCTGCGGCACGCGCACCCAGCCTTCCATCAGCACGCGCGCGCTGCGGCTCATCATCGCCTTGGTGACGACCCACTCGCCATCCTTCAGGCTCGCCTGCGCGCCGACCCGCAGCGTGCCCGACGGATGCCCGAAGCGCACCGACTCGCGCTCGCCGCCGCCGGCGGCCAGATTCACCAGCGTGCCCGAGATCGCCGCGGCCGTGCCGATCGCGACCGCCGCGGTGCCCATCATCGCGTGATGCAGCTTGCCCATCGACATCGCGCGCACCAGCAGATCGACGTCGCCCGCGCGCACCGCCTTGCCGCTCGACGCGACATAGTCGGCCGGCTTCGCGACGAAAGCGAGCTTCGGCGTGTGCTGACGCGACGCGATTTCGTCCAGATGCCTGATCAGGCCCATGCGCAGCGCGCCGTGCGCGCGAATCGTCTCGAGCCTCGCGAGCGCCTTGTCGTCGCTATTGATCGCGTCCTGCAACTCGGTGCCGGTGTAGCCGAGCGCATCCGCGTTGATGAAGATCGTCGGAATGCCGGCGTTGATCATCGTCGCCTTGAAGGTGCCGATGCCGGGCACTTCGAGATCGTCGACGATATGGCCGGTCGGGAACATTGCGCCACCCGCGCCTTCTTCCTCGGCGGCCGGGTCCATGAATTCGAGCGGCACTTCGGCGGCCGGAAACGTCACGCCGTCGAGTTCGAAGTCGCCGGTTTCCTGCACCGCGCCATCGGTCATCGGCACGTGCGCGATGATCGTCTTGCCGATATTGGCCTGCCAGATGCGCACGGTCGCCACGCCATCGCGCGGAATGCGGCTCGCGTCGACGAGCCCCGCGCCGATCGCGAACGGTCCGACCGCCGCGGACAGATTGCCGCAATTGCCGCTCCAGTCGACGAACGCCTTATCGATCGACACCTGGCCAAACAGATAGTCGACATCGTGATCGGGCCGGCTGCTGCGCGCGATGATCACCGTCTTGCTGGTGCTCGACGTCGCGCCGCCCATGCCGTCGATCTGCTTGCCGTACGGATCGGGGCTGCCGATCACGCGCATCAGCAGCGCGTCGCGCGCGGCGCCCGGAGTTTGCGCGGCCTCGGGCAAATCCTGCAGGCGGAAAAATACGCCCTTGCTGGTGCCGCCACGCATATAGGTGGCCGGAATCCTGATCTGGGGTAAGTGCATAAAAGTGTCCTGAGATGACGTCGTCATAAAGTTGGGCGATGCGGCGCGTGATTCACGTTGAGCAGCCGCATTGCCCTGTTCTGTTTTCAGATTCGCGACGAACGCACGGCTTCAACCATCATGCCGCCGCTTGCGTCGATTCGAGAAAGTCCTGCGCGAAACGCTGCAATACGCCGCCCGCTTCGTAAATCGAGACCTCTTCGGCCGTATCGAGCCGGCAGGTCACCGGCACGTCGACACGTTCACCGTTCTTGCGATGAATCACCAGCGTGAGATCCGCGCGCGGCTTGCGCTCGCCGATCACATCGAAGGTTTCGGTGCCGTCGATGCCAAGCGTCAGACGATTCACGCCGGGCTTGAATTCGAGCGGCAACACGCCCATGCCGACCAGGTTTGTACGGTGAATCCGCTCGAAGCCTTCGGCGACGATCGCCTCGGTGCCGGCGAGCCGCACGCCCTTCGCGGCCCAGTCGCGCGACGAGCCCTGGCCGTAGTCGGCGCCGGCGATCACGATCAGCGGCTGCTTGCGCTCCATGTAGGTTTCGATCGCTTCCCACATCCGCGTGACCTTGCCTTCGGGCTCGATACGCGCGAGCGAACCGGCCTTCACGTGGCCATCTTCGAGCACCATCTCGTTCTTCAGCGTCGGGTTCGCGAAGGTCGCGCGCTGCGCGGTCAGGTGATCGCCGCGATGCGTCGCATACGAATTGAAGTCCTCTTCGGGCAGGCCCATTTTCGTCAGATACTCGCCGGCCGCACTGTCGGGCAGGATCGCGTTCGATGGCGACAGGTGGTCGGTCGTGATGTTGTCGCCGAGCACGGCCAAAGGACGCATGCCCTGCAGCGTGCGCGCGCCGGCGAGCGCCCCTTCCCAATACGGCGGACGGCGAATATACGTACTCTGCCCGCGCCAGTCGTACAGCGGCTCCGCCC
Organism: Paraburkholderia sp. ZP32-5; assembly: GCF_021390495.1. Lineage (NCBI taxonomy): Bacteria > Pseudomonadati > Pseudomonadota > Betaproteobacteria > Burkholderiales > Burkholderiaceae > Paraburkholderia > Paraburkholderia sp. ZP32-5. The sequence goes on from NZ_JAJEJP010000002.1 coordinate 2,067,166, forward strand.
TTTCGCCGTTATCGGCGGCCAGCGCGAACATCGGTTCGTAAACCTGGCGGAACTGCTCCGGCTTCACGCTCGACGCGACGATCGCATCGATCTCCGCATCCGACGGCCACAGGTCCTTCAGCAGCACCGGACGACCTTCGGCATCGACGCCGAGCACGTCCTTCTCGATATCGAAGCGAATGGTGCCCGCAATTGCATACGCAACGACGAGCGGCGGCGACGCGAGAAACGCCTGCTTCGCGTACGGATGAATCCGCCCGTCGAAGTTACGGTTGCCCGACAGCACCGCGGTCGCATACAGATCGCGCTCGATCACTTCTTTCTGGATCACCGGATCCAGTGCACCGGACATGCCATTGCACGACGTGCACGCATACGCGACCACGCCAAAGCCGAGCTGTTCCAATTCGGGCAACAGCCCCGCCGCTTCCAGATACAGCGTGACCGCTTTCGAGCCCGGCGCGAGCGAGGTCTTCGCCCACGGCTTGCGCGTGAGTCCGCGGCGGTTCGCATTGCGCGCGAGCAGACCGGCCGCGATCATGTTGCGCGGATTGTTGGTATTCGTGCAGCTGGTGATCGCGGCGATGATGACCGCGCCGTCGGGCATCAGCCCCGGCTCGTTGTCGACCTTGCCGCTGATGCCGCGCGCGGCCAGCTCCGACACCGGCAGGCGGCGATGCGGATTCGACGGCCCGGCGAGCGTGCGCACCACGGTCGAGAGATCGAACTTCAGCACGCGCTCGTATTCCGCGTGCTTCAGCGTGTCGGCCCACAAGCCGGTTTGCTTCGCATAGGTCTCGACCAGCTTGACGAGTTCGTCGTCGCGGCCGGTCAGCTTCAGATAGCGGATCGTCTGTTCGTCGATATAGAACATCGCGGCGGTCGCGCCGAACTCGGGCGCCATATTGGCGATCGTTGCGCGGTCCCCCAAGGTCAGGTTCGCCGCGCCCTCGCCGTAAAACTCCAGATACGCACCGACCACCTTTTCCTTGCGCAGGAATTCGGTCAGCGACAGCACCACGTCGGTTGCCGTGATGCCCTCACCCGGCTTGCCGCTCAGCTCGACGCCGACGATATCGGGCAGCCGCATATACGATGCGCGGCCCAGCATCACGCTTTCCGCTTCGAGACCGCCGACGCCGACCGCGATCACGCCGAGTGCGTCGACCATCGGCGTATGCGAGTCGGTGCCGACCAGCGTGTCGGGAAACGCGACGCCGTCTTTCACCTGCACGACCGGGCTCATCCGTTCGAGGTTGATCTGATGCAGGATGCCGTTGCCTGGCGGAATCACATCGACATTGCGGAACGCGCGCTTGGTCCAGTTGATGAAGTCGAAGCGGTCTTCGTTGCGGCGATCTTCGATCGCGCGATTCTTCGCGAACGCATCCGGATCGAAACCGCCGCATTCGACCGCGAGCGAGTGATCGACCACCAGTTGCGTCGGCACCACCGGGTTGACGAGCGCCGGGTCGCCGCCTTGCGCGGCGATCGCATCGCGCAGGCCGGCGAGATCGACGAGCGCGGTCTGGCCGAGAATGTCGTGACAGACGACGCGCGCCGGAAACCACGGGAAATCCAGATCACGCTTGCGCCCGATGATCTGCTGCAGCGATGCGGTGAGCGTCGCCGGATCGCAGCGGCGCACCAGATTTTCGGCGAGCACGCGCGACGTGTACGGCAGTTTGTCGTAGGCGCCGGGTTCGATCGCGTCGACCGCGGCGCGCGTATCGAAGAAGTCGAGTTCGGTGCCGGGAAGGCGTTTGCGGTTGGCAGTATTCATGGCGTAGGGACAGGACGGTTATCGGCCGCCGGACAGTATGCCGGCGGCGGCCGGTCGCGCGCAGCGCACGTTTTCGAGCGATGCTTTGCTGGCGGACCGGTCAGGCAGTGGGTGTAGTGTAGCTCGCCGATCAGCCACGCTTCGACAGCGGCACGAACGGCAGATCGTCAGGCCCCGTGTAATTCGCGCTCGGGCGGATGATCTTGTTGTCGATGCGCTGCTCGATGATGTGCGCGCTCCAGCCCGCCGTTCGCGCGATCACGAAGACCGGCGTGAACATCGCGGTCGGCACGCCCATCATGTGATACGACACCGCGCTGAACCAGTCCAGATTCGGGAACATCTTCTTCGCGTCCCACATCACTGTTTCGAGCCGCTCGGCGATCGAGAACAGCTTCGTGTTGCCCGCTTCCTTCGACAGCTTCTTCGCGACGTCCTTGATCACCTTGTTGCGCGGATCGGAGATCGTGTACACCGGGTGGCCGAAGCCGATCACGACTTCCTTGTTTTCCACGCGGCGACGGATATCGGCTTCTGCTTCGTCGGGCGTCTGGTAGCGCGACTGGATCTCGAACGCGACCTCATTGGCGCCGCCGTGCTTCGGGCCGCGCAGCGCGCCGATCGCGCCGGTGATCGCCGAATACATGTCCGAGCCCGTGCCCGCGATCACGCGGCCGGTGAACGTCGACGCGTTGAATTCATGCTCGGCATACAGGTTCAGCGACACGTGCATCGCGTCGACCCACGACTTCGACGGCTCCACGCCGTGCAGCAGATGCAGGAAGTGGCCGCCGATCGAATCGTCGTCGGTTTCGACCTCGATGCGCTTGCCGTTGTGCGAGTAGTGATACCAGTACAGCAGCATCGAGCCGAGCGAGGCCATCAGCTTATCGGCGATATCGCGCGCGCCCGGCAGATTGTGGTCGTCCTTCTCGGGCAGCACGGTGCCGAGCGCGGACACGCCGGTGCGCATCACGTCCATCGGGTGCGCGGCGGCTGGGATCCATTCGAGCACGGCCTTCACGTTCGCGGGCAGGCCGCGCAGCGCTTTCAGCTTGGTCTTGTAAGCGCTCAGTTCGGCCTGGTTCGGCAGCTTGCCGTGCACCAGCAGATAAGCGATTTCCTCGAATTCGCACGCGCCGGCGATATCGAGAATGTCGTAGCCACGGTAATGCAGATCGTTGCCGGTCTTGCCGACCGTGCACAGCGCGGTGTTGCCCGCGGTCACGCCGGACAGCGCGACGGATTTCTTCGGTTTGAATGCGCCGGCGTTCGGCGTGCTGTTGTCTGCTTCGCTCATCGATTATCTCCAGATATTGGCGGGTGGCTTGGGGTCACGGCTTCGGTCACAGCCTGAATGGCAGTCTTGCTGACAGCTTTGGACGGCAGCCTGTAACGCAAAGAATGGGCCAGTTCGCGAAGCGGCTTCTAAGTCCCTGATTTGACGATGATCCGGCCGCAACCCCGGTACGGCCGGGTTTCGCGTTCATTTCATAAATGAAATCCCCATTTCAAATCCGCAACGAACACGCTCATAATCGGCCTATCTCCAACCCCGCCGCGAGCCGACCGCCTTGAGCACGTCCTTGTACGAACCGCCGCAACGTCCGCGCATCTGGGCGTTCTCGATCAGCCGCCTGCGCGATCTGTTCTTCGATATCGCCGGCGAATACGTCGAACGCGCCGATCTGCGCATCGTGTCGCATGGCTTCGAAGACGCGGTGCGCGAAATCGAAAGCGCGGGCGCCGGGCGCCCCGACGTCGTAATCGCCGGCGGCTCTAACGGCGCGTATCTGAAGACGCGCGTCGCGGTGCCGGTGGTGCGGATCAACCCGAGCGGCTACGACATGATGCATGCGCTCGCGCGTGCTCGCCGCGAAGGCGCGCGCGTCGCGCTCGTCACGCACGGCGACACGCCCGACGAAGTGCGCCGCTTCACCGCCGCGTACGCGCTCGACATCACGTTCGCGTCGTATCAGTCGGTGCAGGACGCGGAGAGCGTCGTGCTCGACCTGAGCGATCGCGGCATCGACGTCGTGGTCGGCCCCGGCCTCGTCACCGATCTCGCCGCGAACGCCGGCATGGGCGCGGTGTTTCTGTACTCGCGCGCGTCGGTTCGGACCGGCTTCGATACCGCGCTCGAAGTCGCGCAAGCGACACGGCGCGAAACCGTGCGACGGCAGCGGCTCGATACATTGCTGCAGCATCTGCGTGACGGCGTCGTCGCGCTCGACGCGCAAGGCCGCGTCGAAGTGATGAACCAGCGTCTCGCGAGCGTGCTTGCTATCGATCCGGCAAAAGCGGTCGGCCGCGCGCTGCTCGATCTCGCGCCGGATCTCGCCGGCAGCCTGCCCGATACCGACGGCGACAGCTTCTGCACGGTGCGCGGCGCGAGCTACGTCGTGCATCGCGGACCGCTCGCGAGCAGCGGTGCGACGGCGGGCACCGTGCTGACGTTTCAGGAATCGCGCGCGGTCGAGCGACTCGATCGCACGCTGCGCTCACGTCAGCGCGTGCAGCAGTTCACCGCGCGCTACCGGCTCGACGATATTGTCGGCGCGTCCGAGTCGATCGAACGGGTGCGCGCGCTGTTGCGGCGCTATGCGAGGTCGGATGCGACCGTGCTGATTCTCGGCGAGAGCGGGACCGGCAAGGAGATGGTTGCGCAGAGCATGCATCGGTTGAGCGCGCGGCGCGACTTCGCGTTCGTCGCGATCAATTGCGGCGCGTTTCCTGAAGCGCTGCTCGAAAGCGAATTGTTCGGCTACGAGGAAGGCGCGTTTACCGGCGCGCGCAAAGGCGGCAAGGCGGGGCTGATCGAAGTCGCGCATCGCGGCACGTTGTTTCTCGATGAAATCGGCGAGATGCCGCTGTCGTTGCAGAGCCGGCTATTGCGCGTGTTGCAGGAGCGCGAGGTCGTGCGGCTCGGTTCGACGGAGCCGATGCGCGTCGATATCCGCGTGGTCGCGGCGACGCATCGCGCGCTGACCGACAGTGTCGCGGCCGGCGGCTTTCGCGCCGATCTGTACTACCGGCTCAATATTCTCAGCATCGCGCTGCCGCCGCTGCGCGAGCGGCTAAACGATCTGTTGCCGCTCGCGGCGGAACTGTTGCGCCAGGCCGCCGCGCGCGAGCCGAGGCTGGCCGCGCGCGTGCCTGATGCCGCAACTGCCGCGCGGATGCTCGCGGGTCTCAGTACGTCGTTGCGGCGCTACACGTGGCCGGGGAATGTGCGCGAATTGCAGAACGTGATCGAGCGGATTGCGGTGGAGTTGGCGGATACCGATGCGGATGGGAATGCCACTGCGTTCGCGTCGCCGGCTCACACGCCGGCAGATACGCGGGAAAACACATCGGATAACACCGCCATCGTCACGCGCGACATGCTGCGCGCAGTCGCGCCGGAAATCGTCGAGCCCGCCGCTCGCGCGAAACCCGCCGCGCTCACGTTGCGCGAGCGCAGCCGTCATGTGGAAGCCGATCAGATTCGCGCGGCGCTCGCGGCCCACGATGGCGATCGCGACGCGGTGTGCGCCGCGCTCGGTATCAGCAAGACGACGCTGTGGCGCAAGCTGAACGCGGCGCGTTAGTTATCGCCTCGCTGCCTCGCCGTCTCGCGGTAAGCCGCGGACGGCTGAACGACGACGCGTTGGTTACTGTTGGCGCGTCGGAAAAATGCCCGCCAAAGCAACGATAAAATTAAGGCCGAGATATGGATTACGCACCTCGAACGGCTGATTGCCGCCCGTGACCGAGTTGACGATATACGGCGGCGAGACTCCCAACGAAACGTCAAACGCCTTGAGCGTGGTGTCCGCGGCGGCGGTGTTGTAGATCGTCGCCGGATGGCCTGCCGATAATGCACCGCCGAGCACCGCTGTCGGAGCCGGCACATTGGTCGCCACGGTCGGGTTGGCACCCGTCGTGCTCGCCGTGGCCGTCGAGGCCGGGATCGCGATCTGCCCGGTGGCCGACGACGTGCCCGTGGCCTGCACCGTATGCGTATGCGCGGGCATTTGCGACTGCTGCAACAGCACACCTTCGTAGCCGCCCTGCTGCGCGAGATCTATTGGCTGGAGTCCAGACGCCGTGCCCGTACCGACCGGCGAGCGGCCCCGCAGGTCCGGCAGACCGAAAGTGTTCAGGGAGTCACCGCCATAGAAGGTACCGAACAGCGCAAAGAGCGCCTGGTTTTGCTTGAGGGGCATTAACTGCCCCTGGCAAAGCGCCCAGCCTTTGGGTGCAAAGTTGAAACCCACCATGCGGATTTCGCCGAGATATGGATCGGACATGCTGCCTCCAGAAGAATTGGAAACAAAGACGGCGGAAAGGCCGTGCGGCTGAACGGAACGCGGCGTGCGCCGCGCCCGGCATCAGCAGGACAGCGCTGTGGCGCACGCTGAACACAGCGCGTTAGTCACCGCCTCGGTGCCGCGCGGCGAATCATGACGCGCGGCTCGGCTCGGCGTGCCGCAAACGGCTGACCAGCGACACTTTAGTCGCGCGTCGGATAAATGCCGTTCAACGCAACGATGAAATTGAGGCCGAGATACGGATTGCGCACCGCGAACGGCTGGCCACCGCCCGTGACCGAGTTGGCGATGGACGGAGCCGAGACCGTCAGCGACACGTCGAACGGCTTGAGCGTCGTGTCCGCGGCGGCGGTGTTGTAGATCGTCGCCGGATGGCCTGCCGACAGAGCGCCGCCGAGCACCGCTGTCGGAGCCGGCACATTGGTCGCCACGGTCGGGTTGGCACCCGCCGAGCTTCCCGTGGCCGTCGAGGCCGGAATCGCGATTTGCCCGCCGGCCGCCGACGCACCCGCGACCTGCGCCGTATGCGTATGCATCGGCATTTGCGTCTGCTCCAACGTGACGGTTTCGGCGCCGCCCACCTGGCCGAGGTTCACTGGCTGAAGTCCAGGGCTCACGCCCGTGCCTGTGCCGACCGGCGAGCGCCCCCGCAGGTCCGGCAGACCGAAAGTCAGCTGGCCGTTACCGCCGTAGACGGTACCGAACAGCGTAAAGAGCGCCTGGTTCTGCGTAATCTGCATGATCTGCCCCTGGCAGAGCGCCCAGCCGTAGGGTGCAAAGCTAAAACCCACCATGCGAATTTCACCGATATAGGGATCGGACATGCTGCCTCCAGAAGAATTGGAAACAAAGACGACGGAAAGGCCGTGCGGCTGAACGGAACGCAGCGCGCAACGGAACGATCAACGGCATGCAACGGACGATGAAAAGGGCAATGCATCGCGCCGCGCACAACGATGTGCGGCACGACAAACCGAATGGAATGCAACAGCAGACGAAACGCGGCGCGCGTCACACCGCGTCCGACGCAGCGGCTGGCGCCGTAGCCGGCGACACCTTGCGATGAATCACCGCGCAGAGCACCCCTGCTCCCGATTCAAGCGGCTTCGCCGGCGACACGAACAGCAGCCACGCGCGGCCATCGGATGCGATAAAGCGATAGGTATCCTGCGGTAACGCGATATTGAGCGGCAACTCGAAGCTCGCCGAATAGCACTCGTAGTCGTTGTTCATCGCGACGTCCGCCCATGCGTCGAGCAAACGCGTCTGCACGAGCGGGCGTGCCGCATCGTCCGCGCTTGCCAGTGTGAAGACATGTCCGAGTGCTGACTGCAACTCGTCCAGGGCCGGTAAATCGGAAACCGTGTTCGACAACTTCGCCCCCTGCTTCGATTGCAACGCGCGCACGCTCGGTCTGCTGATGCGGCATGCGGGTTGCCGTGTTTCTGGTTGTGCTTCCGGTTCGCGCGTGCTTTGTCGTACTTCGTCGCATTTCATCGCGCTTGCTTTGCGGATCCGGTTGCGCGTTGCATCACGCTCGCTTGTGATGGTCCAATTTCTATTTCCCAGTGCTTCTCTGTCGTCAAACTTACGGCAGCCGCGCTGCAGTTCTTTAGCGAATTGCACCGCTGTTATGCGAGTTCACTGCTTGCTCATTGCTTGCTCACGTACATCACATAGCCACCACATTCGCGTTACCACGCAGCGCCGCGAGCGAAACGGCCGGCGCGTCGAACGGCGCGCATTCACGACGCATCAGATCGTAGACACCCGACCCGCCGCTCTGCTTGACGAAACCAAGGCGCCGGTACAGCGCCTGCGCGGGGTTGTCGGTTTCGACATTCAGGCTCACCGGCAATTGCTCGCGCACCGCGTCGGCGATCAGCGCATGCAGCAGTTGCGTGCCGATTCCCTTGCCGCGCCATGCGGGCAGCAATGCGATATCGATGATCCGCACTTCGTCGCCGATCTGCGGCGGCCGCCACGCGTGATACAGACGTCCGACCGGCTCCGCGCCGGCCAGCACGACATCGAAACACGCATGCGGATAGTGCTCGTGGTAGTACGTGTGCTGAAACTGGAATTGCTGCCGCAGAAATGCTTCGATGCGTTGCGGCTCCCAGCCGGTGCGGGAGAATTCGTCCCAGCGCGTGCTGATAAATACATCGGCGAGAAACGCCTCGTCGGTATCGTTAGCTGCGTGCAAACTGACGGCGCTTACGTTTTCCGGATGACTGCATTGTGAATTCGCGGCGAAGGTAGATTCGGTTTGCATAAGAAAAGCTTTTCGTGAGAAAAGCATTGGAAAGCCAGTGGTATGACTAATAGCGAGTACCGTCGAATCCTAGTCAATTGTGATTTATGCAGCAACGGAAAACATCGCGTCGCGCGCGATATATGCGGGGTGATTCACGGCTGTGAATCAGAGCTGTAACTCACGCCTATGCGCGCGAGTTGTCGAGCCGTGCAAATTCTTCGCTAAGAAAATCGACGCACACGCGCACCTTTGCCGATTGGGCCAGCCGCTCCGGATACACGGCCCACACGTTCGCCGGCTGCGTGACCTCGGGCAACACCTGGCGCAACTCGCCGCTCGCGATCAGCGCGTGGACGTCCCACAACGACCGCAGCACGATGCCGCGTCCGGCGAGCGCCCATTGCACCGCGACTTCGCCGTGATTGGTCGACAGTGGCCCCGTGACCTTGATCGACGTCTCTTCGCCGCGCGCCGAGAGTCGCCACACACCGAATGGATGATCGCGCTCCTTGATCGCGAGACACGCATGCGACGACAGATCCGCGAGTTGCCGCGGCGTACCGTGTCGCGCAAGATAGTCAGGCGATGCGCACAGCACGCGATGATTCGACGCGAGCCGCCGCGCGATCAGATGCGGCGCGATTTCATCGCCGATACGAATGTCGAGGTCGAAGCCCTCGCCGCCGACATCGACGAGACGATCGAACAGATCGAGCCGCACGCTCAGTTGCGGATAGCGTTCGGTGAAACTTGCGAGCGCCGGCGCGACAAAGCGGCGACCAAAGCCGAAGCTGCTCGAAATGCGCAGCTTGCCGCCCGGAATCCGACGCGTCGTCGATACGTCTTCAACGAGTTGGTCGACGTCGTCGAGAATCTTTTCGGCCCACGCATAGACGCGCTCGCCCGCCTCGGTGATCGCGACGCGGCGCGTCGAGCGATGCAGCAGACGCGTGCCGAGCGTCGTCTCCAGCACGTTGATGCGTTTGCTCACATAGGCGGCCGATACCGACAGCGCATCGGCCGCCGCGCTGAAACTGCACTTGCGCGCGACTTCGCAGAACACACGCAGATCGCCGAGATCGGGAGACGGGACGCTATTCATCGGGACGCTCTTTATTCACGAATTGTGCATAGTGGCTTAACCAAAGCACACATTTTAGGCGCAAACAGCAGGAATAGAATAAGCACCGTCGAATCCCCGATTACATCCCAAAGGAGGAGCACAGCATGTCGAACAGATATCGGATCGCCGTCATTCCGGGTGACGGCATCGGCGTCGAAGTGATGCCCGAAGCACTGCGCGTACTGGAGGTCGCGACGCAGCGCTTTGGCATCGAACTCGACTATCAGCACATCGAGTGGGCGAGCTGCGATTACTACGCGAAGCACGGCAAGATGATGCCGGACGACTGGAAGCAACAACTGCAATCGCGCGATGCGATTCTGTTCGGCGCGGTCGGCTGGCCCGACACCGTGCCGGATCACATTTCGCTATGGGGGTCGCTCTTGAAGTTCCGCCGCGAGTTCGACCAGTATGTGAACCTGCGCCCTGCCCGGCTATTCGCCGGCGTGCCGTCGCCGCTCGCGGGACGCAAGGCCGGCGACATCGATTTCTGGATCGTGCGCGAGAACACCGAGGGCGAATATTCGTCGGTCGGCGGCGTGATGTTCGAAGGCACCGAGCGCGAATTCGTTCTGCAGGAATCGGTCTTCACACGGCACGGCAGCGAGCGCGTGCTGAAGTTCGCGTTCGATCTCGCGCAGCGCCGCGCGCGCAAGAAAATCACCGTCGCGACCAAGAGCAACGGCATCGCGATCAGCATGCCGTGGTGGGACAAATGCGCGGCCGGCATCGCCGCGCAATATCCGGACGTCACGTGGGACAAGCAGCACATCGACATCCTGTCCGCGCGCTTCGTGCTGAATCCGGATCGCTTCGACGTGGTGGTCGCGACCAATCTGTTCGGCGACATCCTGAGCGACCTCGGCCCTGCCTGCACCGGCACGATCGGCCTCGCGCCGTCGGGCAATCTGAATCCGGACCGCAAGTTTCCGTCGCTGTTCGAACCGGTGCACGGCTCGGCACCGGACATCGCCGGCAAGTACATCGCCAATCCGATCGCGATGATCTGGTCGGCCGCGATGATGCTCGACTTCCTCGGACACTCCACCGGCAAGGAGCGCGAGGCGCACGACGCGATTCTCGCGGCGATCGAGGCAACGCTCGTCTCGGGTCCGCATACTGGCGACCTCGGCGGCAAGGCGAGCACCAGCGATGTCGGCAAGGCGATCGCGGCGAAACTCGGGGCATGAGGTGAGCGGCGAATAATCGTTGCGCGGGGCGGATCGACATGCCGGTAATTCGGTCCGCTCGTGCGCGAAGCGGCTTGTGGTGATGGACGATTCGAGCCTATACACCCACTACAAGCTGGTGAAGTTTTCATTTGCCTGCCACCCGGGGCCGTCCAGATTCACGAAGGAACTCGCGCTTTCCGAATTACACTGGCTGGGCGGCGTAAGCCATAACAACGTCTTCATCAAGACCTGATCAACCCTTTTGCGCAAGGACGCATCTGCATGAGCATCGAAGCCTATCCGATCGAAGTCGAATTCCCCGATATCACGCCGCACGAGCAGTCGTCGTCCGGTATCGCGTATGTGCACACGTTCGATTCGGGCCTGCCCGGTCCGCACGTGATGATCAATGCGCTGACGCACGGCAACGAGGTGTGCGGCGCGATCGTCGTCGATGAACTGCTGCGCCGCGCGCTGCGTCCGCGGCGCGGGCGTCTGACGTTGTCGTTCGCGAACGTCGCCGCATACGGGCGCTTCGATCCGGCAAAGCCGGATGCCGCGCGCTTCGTCGATCAGGACTTCAATCGCGTGTGGACCGCGGCGGTGCTCGACGATACGTCGCGCACGTCGAGCGAACTGGAGCGCGCGCGGGCGCTGCGCCCGGTGGTCGACACCGTCGATGCGCTGCTCGATCTGCATTCGATGCACGAGAAGAGCAAGCCGCTGATCGTCGCGGGACCGCTGCAAAAAGGCATCGATCTGGCCACGCGGCTCGGCACGCCGGCCACGGTGATCTGCGACGAAGGGCATCCGGAAGGCCGCCGCATGCGCGACTACGAAGGTTTCGGCGATCCCGCGAGCGCGAAGAACGCGCTGCTGATCGAATGCGGCCAGCATTGGGAGCCGGGCGCGGTAGCCGTCGCGCGCGATACGACCGCGCGCTTCCTGCTGCTCGCCGGCGTGATCGACGAAGCGGATCTGCCGCCCGGCTGGCTCGCGCCGCTGCCGGCCGCGCAACACATCGTGCGCGTCACGCAGCCGGTCGTCGCCACCAGCATGGACTTCCGTTTCGCCGCGCCGTACACGGGCCTCGAGATTTTCCCCGAGGCCGGCGCGTTGATCGGCTGGTCGAACGGCGAGGAAGTGCGCACGCCCTATGACAACTGCATGCTCGTGATGCCGTCGCTGCGGCAGTTGCGCCCCGGCGTGACCGTCGTGCGGCTGGGCAAGATCGAGCAGACGATCGCGAATCCGGGCGCGGCGGGCTGATGATCGCTGTAACGCATTTTCGCGCCGCGCCTTCTCCCGCTTCAGCCTTCGCTTAAACCCCTCAGCTAACGCATGCCGCGCAACCACGCGCGGCATGCCGACGCGCCGCCGCTCCCTCCTTCGACGCGTCGAATTCCACCCAGCCGCACATAGGCCTACGCCCATTTTCCGTCCGTCTCGGGTATTCCCGCGTTGACCCGATACCGTCAAATTGCTTACAGTGGCGCGCGTTCGCGGGAAGAATCACCGTTCTGTAATCGAACAAATCGCAAACACATCGCCGACCCGATGCGGTTCCTGCAAGGCGACCGTCCGGGTATGATTTATTGCCGAAGCACAGCCATTTTTGCCGTGGCGCAGGGATCGCGCGCCGCCTGCAATCGGCGTACGGTCTTAAGGAAAAAATAGCTCGTCGTGCGGGCCTTTTCGCAGTAAGGAGACCATCATGAACCGCAGCACCACTGTGAATGTTCAAACCTTCATCAACGAGCATCCGTTTTCGCCGTTCCAGTGGCTGATCTTCTTCATGTGCTTTGTGATCGTGCTGCTGGACGGCTTCGACACGGCCGCGATCGGCTTTATCGCGCCTTCGCTGATTAACGAATGGGGTATCGACAAACCGTCGCTCGCACCGGTGCTGAGCGCGGCGCTGTTCGGCCTCGCGTGCGGCGCGCTGGGTTCGGGCCCGCTGTCCGACCGTCTCGGACGTCGCGGCATGCTGCTCGGCTCGGTGCTGCTGTTCGGTGTTGCCTGCCTCGGCTCCGCGTTCGCCGACAGCATCGAACACCTGACCATCCTGCGCTTCATTACCGGCGTTGGCCTCGGCGCCGCGATGCCGAATGCGGTGACGATGATGGGCGAGTACTGCCCGGATCGCCGCCGCGCCACCGTGATCAATCTGATGTTCTGCGGCTTCCCGCTCGGCGCCGCGTTCGGCGGCTTCCTCGCCGCATGGATGATTCCGCATTTCGGCTGGCGCAGCGTGCTGCTGCTCGGCGGTATCACGCCGCTGGTGCTGGTGTTGTTGCTGCTCGCGAAGATGCCGGAATCGGTGCGCTACATGGTTGCCAACAACAAGCCGGTCGAACGGATTCGCGCGGCGCTCGCGCGCATTTCCGGCGACGCGGTACAGGCCGGTGCATTCACGATGACCGAAACCGCGCCGCAGACCGGCGGCAAGGGTCTCGCCGTCGTGCTGTCGCGTTCGTATATCGTCGGCTCGGTGATGCTGTGGCTCGCGTACTTCATGGGCCTCGTGATCTTCTATGCGTCGATCAACTGGATGCCGATCCTGCTGAAGGACGCCGGCCTCACGCCGCAACGCGCGACGCTGATCTCCGCGCTGTTCCCGCTCGGCGGCATCGGCGCGGTGTTCGCCGGCTGGCTGATGGACCGCTTCAATGGCAATCGCGTCGTCGCGATCTGCTATGCGCTGACCGCCGTCAGCGTGTACTTCATCGGCCAGGCGGCCGGCAATGTCGGCGCGCTGGTGTTCATCGTGTTCGTCGCGGGCGTGCTGATGAATACCGCGCAATCGTCGCTGCCGGCGCTCGCCGCCGCGTTCTACCCGACCCAGGGCCGCGGTACCGGCGTTGCGTGGATGCTCGGCGTCGGCCGCTTCGGCGGCATCGCGGGGTCGTTCCTCGTGGCCGAACTGACGCGCCGTCACTTCTCGTTCGGCGGCATCTTCGCGACGATCGCGATCGCCGGTCTGGTGTCGTGCATCGCGTTGCTGATCAAGCAGGCAGCACGTCCACAGGCGATGGAAGCCGGAGCGTCGAAGGCGGAGTCGTTCGGACATTGAGCGCGTCGCACAACGGCGACACAGTTCGCTGACGAGCCGCCAGATTCGCAACTAGTCCGGTCGTAAAGTGAAGCCACCCTGCCTCGCGCAGGGTGGCTTTTTTTCTGGCACGCCGAACCGATATCGAATCACGAAGCGCTCTGGAAATCACTTCAGCCGTTGCGCGGCGCGCGCCTGTACGCCGCGATAAAAACCCACCAGTCCCAGCACGGGCCCCGGCACCAACAGCCAGACCGCATCGAGTCCCGCTACCTCGAACAGCTTCGTGGTGGCGGGAATCGCGACGACGGTGATCGCAAAGCCGATCGAGCTCTGGATCGCCAATGCCGCGCCGATCAGATCGCGAGGACAGCCTTGCGCGGACACCGCCGAGAACTGCGGCGAGTCCGCGATCACGGCCGCGCCCCACACCAGCAGCAGCACGAATAGCGCGACCGGCGGCAGGCTTCGCCAGCCGAACGCGAACGCGACCGCGCACAGCCCGGACAACGCCAGCGCGGTCGCCGCGACTCGCGCGCTGCCTACTCGCCGCGACCACCATCCGCCGGCAAGACAACCCAGCGCGCCGACGCCGATCACCAGAAACGACACGCCATACACGCCGCCGACGTCGATCGCTTTCAGTACGCCGGAATGGGACACCAGAAGCGGCACGATCGCCCAGAATGCGTACAGCTCCCACATATGGCCGAAGTAGCCATAAGCGGCGGTTCTGAAGGCCTTGATTCTGAATGCCGGCAATACGCTTCGCGAGCCGCTATCGGCAGCATTTCGCCGATCACTCGCCGCACCCGTCGCGCGACCGTCCTTGCCATCGCCGAGCGAGCCCACCATCAACGCGCCGAACAGCGCAAGCACGGACGAGCCTGTGATGATCCATTGCCACGACAGATCCGCGCCCGCGACACGCAGCAAATACGGCAGGTCGGTCCCGAGCGTCAGCATCGCGACGAGTTGAGCCAACGCGGCGCCCGCCTCCTCCGGTGCCCAGCCGACGACGAGCTTCATCCCCATCGGATAGATCCCCGCAAGGCAGATGCCGACGCAAAAGCGCAACACCATCGCGCTGCCCATGCCCTGCGCGAGCCACGCAAAGCACGCGTTGAAAATCGCGCCCGCCACCGCGCTGGCGAAAAATATCGCGCTCGCGCGGAACCGGTCAGCCGCGCCGGTCAGCGCGATGGTCAGCGTGCCGGCGATGAAACCCGCCTGAACCGCGCTCGTCAGCCAACCGATATCGGCGGTGCTCACGTGCCATGCGCGCATCAGATCGCTGGCCGCGCCATTCGCGCTGAACCACAACGACGTGCCAAACAGTTGCGCGATGGAGATGACCGTGACCGGTGCAAGCCATCTGGCGATTCCGCTTCGGCGCATCATCGCCGTATCGACAGTTTTTTCGATCATGTAGAGCCGCCGCGCGTCAACGCCCGCTGAAGTATCGGTGTGCGAGCGCGACCCAGTAGCGCGCGCCCGCCGGAATCACCGCGTCGTTGAAATCGAACTCGGGATGATGCAGGCCGGCCTGCTGCCCCGTGCCCGCGAGAATATAGGCGCCGGGTTTCACCGCGAGCATGAAGCCGAAATCCTCGGACGTCATATTGGGTTCGATGTCCGCGTGAACCCGCGCGTCGCCGAAGGTCGAGCGCAACACGGACTCGCACAGCGCGGTGTGCGCCGGCGTGTTGACGGTCGCCGGATAGTACTGAAAGAACTCGACATCGATCGATACGCCGTACGACTGCGCGATCCCTTTACAAAGCCGCGTGACGTCCTCTTTCAACTGATCGAGCAACGTGGTCGACAGCGTGCGAATCGTTCCACCGAGTTCGGCCGAATCGGGCACCACGTTGTCGGTGTCGCCCGCATGCATCATGCACACGGAAATCACGCCGGGGTCGACCGGGTCCTTGTGGCGCGCGCACAGCGTCTGACATTGCAGCACCAGCGCACACGCGATCGGAATCGGATCGACGCCGAGATGTGGCTGGGCCGCGTGCGCGCCCTTGCCTTTCACGCGAATCCGAAAGCGCGTGCCGGCCGCCATGATCGGCCCGGCGCGCAGTCCGAAATGCCCTTCCGGCAAGCGCGGCCAGTTGTGCATGCCGAACACGGCCTCGCAGGGAAACTGCTCGAACAGTCCATCGTCGATCATCTTTTGCGCGCCGGCGCCGCCCTCTTCGCCCGGCTGGAATACGAAGTGAACCGTGCCGGGCAATGGCGGCAATTCGCGCAACATGCGCGCCGCCGCCAGCAGCATCACCGTGTGGCCATCGTGCCCGCATGCGTGCATCTTGCCGGGCGACGTCGACACATGGTCGTGACTCGCCGCCTCGTGGATCGGCAACGCATCCATGTCCGCGCGTAGCATGATGGCGCGCGCCGGATCCTTGCCCGCCAGGCTCGCGACCACGCCGGTGCCGCCGAGCCCGCGCGAGACTTCGTAGCCGATCGCGCTCAGCTCCCGCGCAACGCGCTCCGCGGTCCGCAGCTCCTCGAAACGTAGCTCCGGATGCGCGTGCAGATCGTGTCGCAACTCGATCCAATGGCTCAGGTTCGCGTCGATCAACTCTGCGACGCAGTGTTCGTCGAACGTGCTCACGCGTGCGCCTCCATTATCGCGAGGCCGCTCAGATGACGGTCGCTTTCGCTCAGGTTCCGAAGCTGCGCCAGCGCCCCCAACTGATTGACGATCGCGTCGGCAAGCTCGGCGCCCTTGACGGCGAAATGCCCGGCAAAGAACGTCGCGTGCGTGTCGTGCTCGTGATAGTGATGCGGTGTCAGCACCATCGAGAACACCGGCACGTCCTGCTCCAGTTGTACCCGCATCAATGCATCGACCACCGAACCGGCGACGAAGTCGTGCCGGTAGATACCGCCGTCCACGACCAGCGCCGCGCCGACGATCGCGCCATAGCGGCGCGTCTGCGCGAGGCGGCGCGCGAACAGCGGAATCTCGAACGCGCCCGGCACCTGATGGAAGTCGACGTTCGCGCGCGCCACGCAATGTGTGTCGAGACGCGCAAGAAAAGCCTCGCGGCCATGTTCGAGGATATCCGTGTGCCAGCTCGCCTGAACATAGGCGATGCGGTTCGACGGCGGGGGCAAGGAAGTCGCGAGCATTGAATCAGTCCTTCGGAAAAAACCGTGCGCGACGTGGCGCGCACGGACTTGCGTTACAGCGTCGCGGCCTCGCGCCGCGTGCGCGCATCGGCGCGACGCGTGAGCGCGGTCACGACGATCAACGTCAGCACGTTCAGGATCAGCGCGACGATGCCTACATTGAGATCTTTCAGCGCGTCCGGCAAAAACGGCAGCAACTGCGCAATCGTCGATTTGGTCACCGACACATAGGCGACCGTCGCCTCGCCGACGATGATGCTGGCGAACGCCGCCGTCCGCGTGACCGGGTTCGAACGCAACAGCGACGCGAGCAGCACCGGGAACAACTGCGTGACCAGCGCATAGGCCATCAGCAGCAGCGACACGATCGTACGGCCGCCCTGCAGCGTGAAGTACACGGCGACCAGCATCACGCACGGCGCGACCCAGCGCGCGGTCGACGCAATATGTGCCTTGCTCGCACTGGGGCGCGCGAGACGATACACGTTGTACGACAGCAGCGTGGAGGCGGTCATCAGAATCATCGACGCAGGCACCAGCGCGGTCAGCACACCGGCCGCGCCGATCACGCCGACGAACCACGGGTCGAACGTTTGCAGCGAGATCTTCAGCAGCGCGAGGTCGATTTCACCGCCCTTCAGGCCCGGCACCTGCAACACCGCCGCGAAGCCGACGAAGAAGATGAACAGCAGCATCAGCTGATAGATCGGCAGCACGAACGCATTTCTGCGCAGTACGTCCTCCTGTTTGGCCGTATACGTCGCCATGAACATATGCGGCCACATATAGAAGCCGAGCGTCGACAGCACCACCGTCGACACCAGCCAGACGGGACTTTCGCCATGCGGCTGCAACGCGAGGAAACCGGGCTTGGCCTGCTCGATCGCGGCGAACATCGGGCCGACGCCGCCGTAGTAATGGAACGGCAGATACAGGCCGAGGAAGACCGCGACGCCCATCACGAGAATATCTTTGACGACAGACGTCCAGGCCGAACCGTGAACACCGGACACGGCCACGTAGATCGCGACCACCGTCGCGCCGATCCACACGCCTTGCGTCGACGACAGCGCGGAATACGACGCGACCCCGACAATGATGCCGAGCCCCTTCAATTGCAGCACCAGATACGGAATCAGCGCGATCACGCCGACGATCGCGACGAACACGCCGAGTGCCGGACTATCGTATTTCGCGGCGAAAAAGTCCGGCTGCGAAATCAGGCCTCTCTGTTTCGCGTAACGCCAGATCGGCGGAAGCAGCCAGTACGACAGCACGAAACACAGGCTGCCGTAACCGAGCATGTAATACGCGGCGCCGCCATGGCCATACGCGTAGCCGCTGCCGCCGAGAAACACGAAGGTCGTATAGATTTCGCCGGCCATCAGCAGAAACACGATGATCGTGCCGAAGCCCCGCCCGCCGACCGCCCATTGTTCGAGGCTCATCGGTTTGCCGAAGCGCGCGCGCACGCCGAGAAACAGCGCCAGCGCCATCGCGCCGAAGATCAGAAGAAGCGCCACGTTCATGCCGCGTCTCCTTCGACCTGACCGGCCGCGAGCCGATGCTGCCGGTCCGACAGATAGATCAGCGCCATCACGATGGACGTCACGACCAAGGTGCCCGCGAGCCACCCGAGCAGCAACGGCATGCCGAGCACGAAAGGCGTCACCTGGTTGATGAAAAATGGCATTACGAGTACGAACGCCACGGGCAGTGCAACTAGCGCATGAATGGGACGCATGCAATCTCCATTGGGCCTTTGTTAAAAGACGAGCGCGGACACGGGGCCCTCATGTCCCGACCGAACAACGAATCAGCTGATACGGTGTCGTACTGCGCTGAGCGTGCCCACCGTCGGCGCGCCCGGCTCTATAGCATCAGATGCGAGATGCTTTTGACGGTCGTGTAGCATTCGAGCCCTTCCACGCCGCCTTCACGCCCATAGCCGCTTTCCTTGATGCCGCCAAACGGCGTTTCGGAGACGGCCGACACGAAATGGTTGATCGCGAGATTGCCGACTTCCATTTCCTGGCCCAACCGGTAAGCGTTGGCGGCCGAGCGCGTGAACGCGTAGCCGGCGAGGCCGTACGGTGTCGCATTTGCTTTCGCGATCGCTTCGTCGAGCGAATCGACCGGCATCACCAGACAGACCGGACCGAACGGTTCCTCGACCAGCGCCCGCGCGTTGTCGGGTACGTCCGCGAGCACCGTCAGCGGGAATCTGAAACCGGGGCCGTCGGCACGCTTGCCGCCACACACGAGCCGCGCGCCCTTCGCGACCGCATCGTCGACCAGCGCGGTGATCGCGTCGAGCCGGCGACGGCTCGTCAGCGGACCGATGTCGCTATCGGCCGCGAACGGATCGCCGACGCGCACGTCCCGGCCGTGTTGACCGATCGCGTCGACGAACTGCGTATAGATCGAGCGGTGCACGAAGTAGCGGGTCGGCGCGACGCACACCTGGCCGGCGTTGTTCAGCTTGCCCTTGATGCAGGCGAGCGCGGTCTCCCACGGATCCACGTCGTCGCAGATCACCACCGGCGCATGACCGCCCAGTTCCATGATTGCCGGCTTCATGTAACGCGCGGCGATTTCGGCGAGATGCTTGCCGACCGGCGTCGAGCCGGTGAACGTAATGCCACGCACGATCGGACTCGCGATCAGATGCGCGGAGATTTGCGCCGGGTCGCCATACACGAGATTCAGCACGCCGTGCGGCAAACCCGCGTCGAGCAGCGCGGTCGCGAGCAGAACCGCGCCGGCCGGCGTTTCCTCGGCCGGCTTCAGGATGATCGAGCAGCCGCTCGCGAGCGCGCCGCCCACCTTGCGCGCCGGCGAACTCATCGGGAAATTCCACGGCGTGAACGCGGCAATCACGCCCAGCGGCTCGCGGATCACCGTATGCCGCATGCCCGGTTCGGCGGGAATCACGCGGCCGTAGATCCGCTTCGCCTCGTTGGCGTCCCAAGCCATCAGGTCGCAGCTACGCAGTACTTCGGCGCGCGCCTGCGCAAGCGTTTTGCCCTGTTCGAGCGCGATGACCGGTGCGTACGCATCGACCCGTTCGCGCAGCAGTTCGGTCGCCCGCAGAATGATTTCCGCGCGGCGCGCCGGCGCCGTCTGTTTCCAGATCTGCAGACCGTGCCGCGCCGCTTCGAGCGCGTCGTCCAGATCCTGCGCGGTGGCCTTCGGCACGGTGCCGATTTCGCTTTCGTCCGCGGGATTGATGACGGGCAGACCCGGCGCGTCGCGCCATGAAGCGCCGATCAGCAGACGGACTTTCGGATATTGAATCGTCATGGTGGTGTTGGGTCGGTTGATTCGGATGGGCGGCAACAGCGCCGCCAGCTGGCGCGCACTGATGCCGATACCAGCAGTTAGCCTTGCGCCGTGGCCAGTGCGGCCATCGCATTGCCCACGCGATGAAAGTCGCGCGCGAAGTAGATGAGGCCCTCGCCTTGCACCGGCGCGCGCGCCGCCTTGATCGTGCAGAAGAACACCGTGTGCGTGCCGACTTCGACGCTCGACTCGATGTCGCAATCGAGTGCGCTGAGCGCGTCGCTCAGCACCGGCGCGCCGGTGTCGAGCTGCTCCCACTCCGCGCACGCGAAACGTTCGTCGAGGCTCAGGTCTTTGGTCGAGAAGCGCATCGCGACATGCTGCTGCTCGGCGGACAGCACGTTCACGCACAGCCTGCCGTTTTCGCGAATCACCGCGTTATTGCGGCTCGCCCGATTGATGCAGACGAGCAGCGTGGGCGGCTCATCGGTGACCGCGCACACCGCGGAGGCCGTGCAGCCGGCCTTGCCCGCCGCGCCGTCGGTCGTGATTACGTTGACGGACGCGCCCAGCCCGGCCATCGCGTCGCGAAACATCGTCTTGCTGATCATGGCGCTCTCCTTCCGGTCGACGGAAATCAACGTTGTCCGGCGCTGCCGCCGTTGCGGTACTGCGCAGCGGTGTGCGACTCAGGCAGCCGCGCGTGGCCGAACAGCTTCTCGCGGTACGTGCCGTCGCGATACGCGGTCTTGTATGCACCGCGCTCCTGCAGGATCGGCACGAGCAGTTGCGTGACGTCGTCGAAGCATTCGGGCACCACGGTGCGCGACAGATTGAAGCCGCTGATGCCGGTCTCTTCCGACCAGCCGATCATCTGTTCCGCGATGCTTTCCGCGGAGCCGACCCACGGCGTCTGGCGGCTGCCCAGCACCATCTGTTCGAGCAGCTTGCGGCGTGTCCATTGCGGGCCCGCCGCGCGCGTCATCGCCGTCACGTTGGAGGTGATCGCCTGGCTGTTCTGCGTGTTGATCGGCTCGTCGATGTCGTAGCGCGCGAAGTCGATGCCCATCGACGCCGCCGCATGCGCGAGCGCCGCTTCCGAGTTCACATAGCGGCGATAGTCTTCGAGCTTGTCGCGCGCTTCGGCATCGGTGCGGCCGATCACCAGCGACGCGCCCATGAACACCTTCACGTCGTCGGCGTCACGCCCGTAGCCGACCGCTCGCGCGCGGATGCCGTCGACGATCTCTTTCACGCCGTCCTTCTTCTGGCCGTTGACGAACACGCATTCGGCGTGCGTGGCCGCGAACTTGACGCCGCGCGGCGACGAACCGGCCTGATACAGGACCGGCGTGCGCTGCGGCGAGGGCTCGCACAGATGCATCGCATCGACCCTGTATTGCGCGCCGCGATGATGGATCGCGCGAACCTTCGCGGGATCCGCGTAGACGCCGCGCGCGGCATCGCGGATCAGCGCGTCGTCATCCCAGCTGCCTTCCCACAGCTTGTAGACCAGCGACATGTATTCGTCCGCGAGATCGTAGCGGTCGTCGTGCGCCAACTGATGATCGATACCGATCGCGCGGGCCGCGCTGTCGAGATAACCGGTCACGATGTTCCAACCGATCCGGCCGCCGGTCAGATGATCGAGCGTCGACATGCGGCGCGCGAACAGGAACGGCTGCTCGTACGTCAGATTGCAGGTCACGCCGAAGCTGAGATGGTTGGTGACGGCGGCCATCGCCGGAATCAGCAGCGTGGGGTCGTTCACCGGCACCTGAACCGCACCGCGCAGCGACGCATCGGGACTCGCGCCATACACGTCGTACACGCCGACGACATCTGCAAAAAAGATACCGTCGAACAGGCCCGCTTCGAGTTTCTTCGCGTAATCAGTCCAATACCGCAGTTCGTTGTAACGGCTCGACTGATCGCGCGGATGGGTCCACATCCCCTGCTGGATGTGGCCCACGCAATTCATATCGAACGCATTCAGATGGATTTCTTTTGCCATGACCTTTCCCTGGTTTCAGTCGACCTGCACACGCACCTGCACACGCACGTGCATCAAAGTGTCGCGTCGTTTCGTTTACTATAGTGGACAATAGGACACTACAGTAAACAAATACGCTGGGGTTTACACCAGCCTGGGTGAACGTCGCCGGCATCAAAACGGGCGTGCCGGCCGTGTGAGACCGCCCGCTTATAATTCGGGCCCTCAGGCCTTTCGACGTACAGGAGCACGAGTGGTAAGCGATCCGACCGAAGCAATTGCTTCGCGCATCAAGACAGAACGCGAGGCGCGGAACTGGTCTCTCGCCGAACTGGCGGAGCGTTCGGGCGTGTCCAAGGCGATGATCAGCAAGATCGAGCGCAACGAGGCGAGCCCTACGGCGACGGTGCTGGGGCGGCTGTCGGGCGCCTTTGGCCTGCAACTGTCGACCTTGCTCGCGCTGGCCGAGCAGGCCGGCATGCGGCTCAGCCGGGCCGACGCACAACCGCTGTGGCGGGATCCGGAGACTGGATACACGCGGCGCGTCGTGTCGCCGCTGAACGGCTCGGCGCTCGAACTGGTGCATGTGACGTTGCCGCCGCAAACGCGCGTGGCCTATCCGCCGTCGGCGTTCTCGTTCCAGCACCAGCAGATTTGGGTAACGTCGGGCACCCTCGTCTTCGAAGAGGGCGAACTCACGCACGTTCTCGAGGAAGGCGACTGCCTGCAGTTAGGGCCGCCGGTTGCCTGCGCATTCGAGAATCGGACTGCGGATGAATGCGTCTATCTGCTTGGGCTGCTGAAGCGGTAGGCCGCCTGATGTGGCCGCGTGATGTGGCTACATGAGGTGGCCATATGCAGCAGGCCGCGTGGAAAAGCGCCCCGCGCTGCTTCCCGATACACTACGCGGTTGTTTATCCGCGCGCCGGCCGAACGGCGACGACCGCCGTCACCGCGCCGCCGCCCGTCTCATCTCAGGATTCAGGTAATGAAACGCGTCGTCGTATCCGCGCTCGTCGCGCTGTGCGTCGCGCAACCGGCCGCCCAGGCCGTTGCGCAAACCGTCAGCGATCAATGTTTTGCCTTGGGCGATATCGCCGGCCAGGTCGCGTCATGGCGCACGCACAAGAAAACCAAAGCGCAGGCGCTCGATCAGGCCGCCTACTACTACAAAGACCCGTCCGATCGCGCGGCGGTCGACGCGATCATCGACAAGATCTACCGCCCCGACGCGCCGCACATGACGCCCGATCAGGCCAGCATGGCCATCACGTCGGACTGCGTGAACCAGCAGAAGGAAAAGGCCGCGCCGGCGAAGTGATGTATGCGTGCTGCGGCGCGTGCGTTTTCGCGTATGCGCTGCATCACGCGTCTTGCCACACGCAAACATCTCCGCTCTTCAGCCGCGGCTCGCCGAGCACAAAGGTCGCCTTGGCCGGCGCAGGCACCTGCACCGGCTGCGCACTGAAATTGAAGGCGAACGTCAGGCCGCCGCGCCGGCGAATCCGCAATCCATCGACGAGCAATTGCGTATCGAGGCGCGCGTCGCGCGCCGCCTGCCGCAGTACCGTGCGATGCAGTTCGTGCGACAGCCATCCAGCGACATAACGCACATTGCCGTGCATCAGCAACGCGGGCCACGCATCGTCGAAGCGCGCGGCGACGCGCGTCTCGCCATTGGCGCGCACATGCTCGCGCCAGTGCAGCGCACTCCCCTGCATGTCGTCGATAGCCAGCGCGGGCGTCAGCGTCGGCCGCAGCGTTTCCACTTCCAGCACCTGAATCGGCAGCACGCGCTGCAATGCACCAGGCGGCAGATTGCCGGGAATCGCGAACGTGCTCGTCTTCGAACCGCTGCGCGGACCGAACACCCATTGCGCCGTGCTACGCGAGATCTGCGCGACGAGCGCGTCGTCGATCACCGCGAGGCTCGGCACGACGACGAGCCGATATGCCGAAAGATCCGCGCGGCTCGACACGATATCGACGTCGAGTCCGAGTTCGCGCAGCGACGCGTAGTAGTCGAACGCAAGCGTCTGATAATCGAAGCTCTTGCCGTGCCGTTGAATCTCGAACATCCATTGCGTTTCGTAATCGAACACCAACGCGACGGCCGAGCGCGCGGGCGCGGCGAGCGTCGACAGTGCCGTTGAATTCGCAATCTCGCGCGCCGCCTGCCGCACCTCCAGACCGCCCGGCGACAGCTCGCTATTCGGCAGATTGAGCCCGGAGTGCATCTGCTCCTGCGCATAAGGACACTGACGCCAGCGGAAATACGACACCAGCTCCGCGCCGTGCGCAAACGCCTCATACGCCCACAGCCGCACCATCCCCTGCGCCGGCACCGGATTCCACGAGGCCCAGTTCACCGGCCCCGCCTGCTGCTCCATCACCCAGAAGCGGCCGGCGCCAACGCCCCGATAGCGGTCGTGATCGAACGCGGACACATCGGGATGCCCGGTGCGCGCGAAGCGCGCTTTCTGTTCGTCGGGCAGCGCGATCGTTTCGGTGCGCGCGATCGGATAGCTGTCCCATGCGGCGACGTCGATCGCGTTATCCGCGGCAAAGCGATAGTGATCGAAGGTCGTGAAAAAGCCCATGAAGTTGTGCAGCAGATCGGCGTTCGGCGCGTGCTCGCGCAGCACGTCGATCTGCTCGCGATGGAAGCTCGCCACTTCGTCGGACATGAAGCGGCGAAAGTCGAGCAGATGGCTCGGGTTCGCGTCGGTGGGCGTCAGGTTCGGCAAGCCGATTGCGTCGAACGATGGATACTCCATGCTCCAGAACACGTTGCCCCACGCGTCGTTCAATGCGTCGACGGTTTCGTAACGCTGCCGCAGCCACGCGTGAAAACGCTTCAGTGCCGCGTCCGAATAGCTCGGCACCGTGTCGTGGCAACCGAGTTCATTGTCGGTCTGCCACGCGACGATCGACGGATGCCGTCCATAGCGTTGCGCCATCGCGGCGACGATACGCACGCATTCGCGCCGATACGTATTGCTCGAAATATCGTAATGACGGCGCGAGCCGAAATTCCAGCGCGTGCCGTCGTGACGCACCGGCAACACGTCCGGATAGGCATCGACGAGCCACTTCGGCGGCGACGCGGTCGGCGTGCCCAATACGAGTTTCAGGCCCGCATTCGCGAGCGCTTCAACGGCTTCGTCGAGCCATTGCCACGCGAATTCGCCGGCGCGCGGCTCCATGCGGCTCCATGCAAATTCGGCGATCCGCACGTGCGTGATGCCGAGTTCGACCATCCGCTGTGCGTCGTCGGCCCACATCGTGCGCGGCCATTGTTCCGGGTAGTAGCAGACACCTAGTTGCATGTGAAAGTCTCGTGGTGAATTGACGCCGACGTGTGCGTCAATCGTTGTTCAGGTCGTGATGCCGTTGCTTATCGGTTGCTTGTGCGTTGCTCATCCCTTGCTCGCGCCGAACGTCAGCCCAGCGACGAAGTGCCGTTGCATCGCGAAGAACATCAGCACCGAAGGCAACGCGGCCAGCACCGAGCCCGCCGCGACCAGATTCCACGCGGTGGTCCACTGCCCCTTCAGCGCGGCAACGCCGACCGTGATCGGTGCGGCATCGTCGCCCTGCGTCAGACACAGCGCCCAGAAATAGTCGTTCCATACGAACGTGAATACGAGAATGCCGAGCGCGGCCAACGCCGGACGAATCAATGGCAGCACGATGCGCAGATAGATCGTCCATTCCCCCGCGCCTTCGACGCGCGCCGCTTCGATCATCTCGAACGGCAACTGCTTGATGAAGTTGCGCAGAAACAGCGTGCAAAAGCCGGTCTGAAACGACACGTGAAAAATCACCAGCGCCCACACGGTATTGAAGAGTCCGACTTTCAATGCCATGTCGCGCACCGGAATCATCAGGATCTGGATCGGCACGAAATTACCGGCGACGAACGCGAACAGCACCGCCGTATTGCCCGGAAAGCGATAGATCGCCAACGCGAAGCCCGCCATCGACGCCAGTACGATCGCGCCGATCACCGAAGGCACCGTAATCAGCACGCTATTGGCGAAGTAATGCAGCATCGGCGTTTGCGTGAGCGCGGTGCCGTAGTTTTCGAGCAACGCGAAATGTTTTGGCCAACCCCAGTAATCGCCCTGCACCAGTTCATCCGACGAGCGGATCGACGTGACGAGCACCGCGAGCATCGGCAGCAGCCAGATCACCAATGCGAGTGGCAACGACGCCTTATAGAGCGCGCGATTGAGTGGTTTCCAGCGTTCGACCGGCAGCGGATACATGACGAAGTACTCCTCGGGAGCAGCGAAATCCAGCGATGAAATCAGCTTTCCTCGCGCAGCATGCGGCGCAAATGGAACACGATATAGACGAGCATGATCGCGAACAGCACGACGGCAATCGCCGCGGAATAGCCTTCTCGGTAGTACTTGATCGCCTGGTCGTACATGTAATAAGCGAGCACGGTCGAACTGTCGAATGGCCCGCCACTACTCATTACCGCGATCAGATCGAAGCTGCGCAGCGCACCGATCACGGTCAGCACGACCGCCATGAAGGTGGCGGGCCGCAATTGCGGCAGGATCACGTGCCACAAAAGACGCAGCCCTTGCGCGCCCTCCATCCGCGCAGCCTCGACCACCTCGGGATTGATGCCAGTGAGCCCGGTCAGATACAGCACCATACAGAACGGCGTTTGCGGCCACAGCGCGGCGAAGATGATGCCGAAGGTGACCGTGTGCGGATCGCCGAGCACCGGAATGCCGCGCCCGACGATCAGGCGCAAGAGCCCGAACGTCGGGTCGTAGAACCAGCTGAATACAAGGCCGACCACCACGCCCGACAATACGAACGGCGCGAAAAACAGCGACTTCACGACACGCATGCCGCGCACGTGCTGATTCAGATACAGCGCGAACATCAAGCCCAACGGCGGCGCCAGAAGAAACAACGCGAGCCAGATCAGGTTGTTCTTCAGCGCCGTATAAAACGTATCGGACTGAAACAGCTCGACGTAATTGGCGAGACCCGCGAAGGTCTTCGGCGTCATGCCGTCCCAGTTATAGAAGCTCAGCGAAATGCTGCTGATGATCGGATAGATCACGCACAGCGTGAACAACGCGCAGCCCGGCAGCAGAAAGAAAAACGCCGCGCGATGCTGATGACGGCGCGTCGTCGAGACGCGACGGGGCCGCGCCGCTGGCAGGCGGCGCGCTGCGGTATCGGACATGGATCGGCCTCGGCGAAAATCGAATGCGGAAAAACGAAAGCGAAAACAAAGACGCAAGCGAACACCGGCCGCGATCACACGGCCGGGCGTCGTGAGACTTACTTGTGATAGATGCGCTTGCGCGTCGCTTCGAGGTGAGCAAGTATCGTATCGATTTGCGACGGGTCGCTATAGAACTGCTGCATCGCCTTCATGCCTTCGTCGGCCATTTCCTTCTGCATGTCGCGATCGTAGAACTGCGCGATGCCGCCTTTCGTATTCGCGAGCGTCTGGAAGCCGACTTTCGAAATCGCGTCTTCCGGCTCGGCCGCCTGGCTATTGGACGGCAGTTGACCCCAGCCCTTCGCGAGTTCCGCGTTGATCTTCGGCGTCTCCATGAACGCAAGCAGCCTGCGCGCGTCGGCCTTGTTCTTCGCCTTCGCCGGAATCAGCAGTACGTTGACGGGACCGTCTTCGGCCATCGGCACGTTCGCATCGATCACCGGGAAACGGAAAAAGCCGATCTGGTCCTTGATCGACGCCGGGAAGCTCGCCGAGAAGAACGTGCCCATCAGCATCATCGCGGCCTTGCCGTTGACGAGAAACGGCGCGACCGAATCGACATCGTAGGACAGCGCATTGTCGATATACGCGTGATTGTCGAGCAGCGTTTTCCACGTCGTGTAGACCTTCTTCACGCGCGGATCGGTATAAGGGATTTCGCCGGCCATCAGCTTCTGATGGAACTCGTTGCCGTTGATACGCAGATCGAGGTAATCGAACCACGCGGCAAGCGTCCAGCCATCGCGCGCGGGCACCGCGATCGGCGCGACGCCGATCGCCTTCAGCTTGTTCGTCGCATCGATAAATTCTTCCCACGTTTTCGGCTCGCTTTTGATCCCCGCCTTCTCGAACAGATCCTTGCGATAGAAAAAGCCGTACGCGTCATACCCGAGTGGCGCCGCGTACTGCTTGCCCTGATATGTCGACGCCTCCTTGACCGACGCATACTGCTGCGACCAGTTGTTCTTCGCCCAATCCGGGCTCAGATCTTCGAGCAGCCCGCGTTGCGCGTAATAGGCCATCCGTTCGCCGTCGTGCCACGACACGACGTCGGGCGGATCGGTCGCGAGCCAGCCGCCCATCTGCACCTTGTACGCTTCCTCGGTGATGTACGTGACTTTCAGATCGACGTCGGGATTGGCTTTCTTGAACTGGTCGAATGCATCCTGCCAGGTCGAGCGCTGATTACCGCGCGCCGATACGTTGACGTTGAGCGTGGCCGCGTCGACGGCGGCGCTGCCGAGTGCACCGGCCACCAGCGCGGCGGCGATCGACACCCGGGCAAGACGGCGAAGGCGAAGAGCAATCATCCTGTGTCTCCTTGTCTACCTTGTTGACCGGCTACGCAGCGTGGCCGGCGATGTAAGCCGCTCTGTGGCGGAATCCGTAATTCGTCACTCGTCATTCGCAAGCCGGCCGGCTCATCGGCGGATGCTCGCCTCAGGCTTTCTGCGCATCCGCCAAACCAGTCGCCGCCATGCTTTCTCCGCGCTGATTTAACCGCTTAAATTGCGCGCAAAAATAAACGTGCCGCCCTTGTGCCGGCGGCATTTAATCGCTTAAATTCGAGTTCGATGGAGAAAGTCATGGTAGGTGTCTCCTGATGTTTTCCAGAAACTTAGCAATGTCGCCGATCGTCCGCAACATTTGAATTGCGCTCCCTGAATATGGGATATATCGAACATGGTCACGCTGTCTGAAGTGGCGAAGCGCGCGCAGGTTACCGCCGCCACCGTCTCCAATGTGCTGCGCAATCGCGAGAAAGTCCGCCCGGAAACCGCCGAGCGCGTGCTCAAAGCGATCGCCGATCTGGGCTACCGGCCCAACCTGAACGCGCGCGCGCTGGCCGAAGGCCGCTCGTCGACCCTGGCGCTGATGCTGTCGAATATCTCCAACCCGTTCTACCCGGAGTTCGTGCTCGCGGCCGAGCGCGCGGCGCGCAAACGCGGCTACTTCCTGATGGTCTGCAATACCGACGACGACGCCGAAATCGGCCGCGCGTATCTGAACCAGATTGCCGGCACGCTCGCCGACGGCGTGCTGGTAATGAACACGGACATCACGATCAACGACCTGTGCGCGTCGGCAACGCATAGCGCGCCGATCCTGCTGGCGATGTGGGAACACCCCGAAATGCCGCCCGCACTCCCCTGCATCGCGGTCGATTTCGCGCGTGCCGGCGAGTTGGCCGCGCAGCATCTGCTCGAACTCGGCCATCGCGACATCGGCCTGTTGATCGGTGACGGTTGCGGCGGTTTGCAGGATGCGCGCTCGAACGGTTTTCGCGCGGCAATGCGCGCGGCCGGCATCGAAGCCGACGCCGCCGCGGTGCTGCAGATTCGCGACTCGATCGACGCCGGCTACGCCGCCTGCATGCAATTGATGACGAACCGGCCGCAATTGAGCGCGATCTTCGCGACCAACGACCTGCTCGCGATCGGCGCCGTGCAGGCGCTGATCACGCTCGGGCGCTCGGTGCCCGGCGACGTATCGGTGATCGGCATCACCGACATCCAGCTCGCGCACCAGGTTCACCCCGCGCTGACCACCGTCGCGATCCAGACGGCGGCGGTCGCGGAGTTGTCGATAGACAGTCTGATCAAGCTGATTCAGACGCCGGCACGGCAGCCGCCGATGGTGCTCGGCCCATCGCCCGAGCTGATCGTGCGTGCATCGACGGGGCCGCGTAGAAAGCGCGCGGCGCGGCGCCAGCGCTAATATCAACGGCCGTTACTTGACGACTCACTCGACGATATTAAAGTCGGCAAGATACTTATCGCTCAACGTAATGCCGAGGCCCGGCACATCGTCCGATAGTTGCAGATAACCGTTCTCCGGCTGCGGTTCGCCATCGAAGATGTAGTAGAACAATTCGTTGCCCACTTCGACGTCGAACACCGGAAAGAACTCCGACATCGGGCTCGCGGTACTCGACATCGTCAGATGGTAATTGTGCATTTGCCCCGCGTGCGGAATCACCGGCACCGACCACGCTTCGGCCATTGCATTGATCTTGCGCGCGGCCGTAATGCCGCCGACGCGATTCGTGTCGTACTGGATCACATCGAGCGCGCGGCGTTCGAGCAGATCCTTGAAGCCATAGCTGGTGAACTCGTGTTCGCCGCCCGACACCGGTATCAGATTCATCTTCTTCAGTTCCTGATAGCCTTCGATATCGTCACCGATAACCGGCTCCTCGATCCAGCGCGGATTGAATTCGGCGAGACGCGGCAGCATCCGGCGCGCGTATTCGAGCGTCCAGCCCATATAGCACTCGACCATGATGTCGACCTCGTCGCCGGCCAGCTCGCGCAATAGCCGCACCTGTTCGAGGTTTTTCGCCATGCCTTGCGGGCCGTCCTTCGGCCCGTAACCGAAGCGCATTTTCAGTGCGGTAAAGCCGCTGTCCAGATAGCCTTGCGCTTCACCGAGAAACGCATCGCGATCGTCGTTGTTATAGAGCTTCGACGCATAGCACCAGATCTTCTCTTTCGTGCGGCCGCCGAGCAGCTTGAATACCGGCTTTTTCACGGCCTTGCCCATGATGTCCCACAGCGCGATATCGACCGCGGAAATTGCCGCCATGCCGATGCCTTTGCGGCCCCACGCAAGAGTGCGGCGATACATCTTCTGCCAGATGTACTCGTTGTCGAATGGATCTTCGCCAATTGCAATCGGCGCGAGGTATTCGTCGATGATCTGTTTGGCGATGCGCGGCGCGAGTGCGCAATTGCCGATGCCGACCGTGCCGTCGTCGCATTCGATTTCCACCACGAGCCAGCCGTGGAAGCGAAACGAACCCATTGCATCGCCGCGCTCGTAAAGAATATCGACCGCGTTCGTGCAGAAATGCGCTTGCGGCGGCACGACCTTGCCTTTCCATTCGAAGACGCGCGTACGGATATGCGTGATTTTCATCTGCAACGATTCCTTGAAAAGAATGCCGTGAAGAGTGAATGACCCGAGTCAATGGCCCGCGCGCTCGCCGAGCGGACCGCCGCGATGGGGAGCGGCGGTGGATGTCGGCGTGGATAGGCGCGGCGCGAAGCGAAACACGAGCAGCAGCAATGCGCCGATCATGCCGACCACCGCGAGCGAGAACATGCCCGCCTGCGGCGAGCCGATCATGTGTTCGGCGAGGCCCTTCAGATTCGGCGCGACGAAGCCGCCGAGATTGCCGATCGAATTGATCAGCGCGATCCCGCCAGCGGCAGCCGCGCCGCCGAGATAGCCGGTCGGTAGCGTCCAGAACAGCGGCTGCACGCAGACGAAGCCGATCGCCGCGACACAGAACGCCGCGATCGCCAACGCCACCGACGAAGTCATCGCCGATGCGGCGATCCCGAGTGCGGCGAGCACCAGCATCGCCGCAGCCCACTGCCGGTGATAGCCATGCCGGTCGGCGAAACGTGTCACGCAGAACGTGCCGATGATCGCGGCAATCCACGGAATCGCGGTGAGCAGCCCGACCTCGACGCCCACGTGGCCGCCGCTCGCGAGCGCGGCGACACGCGTCGGCAGATAGAACACGACACCGTATACGCTCATCTGCACGGCAAAGTAGATCGCGCTGCAGAACAGCACGCGCGAATCGCGCAGCGCGGCGAGCACCGACGCGGGGCCATGCGCGAGCTTCCGGCGGTCCTCCTCGCGCAGCGCGTGATCGAGTGCTTTGCGCTGCGCGTCATCGAGCCAGTTCGCCTGCGCGGGCCGGTCGGTCAGATAGAAGTAAGCGACGACACCCACCACCGACGCGGCCAGTCCCTCGACGACGAACAGCCACTGCCACGGATGCATGCCGAACGGACTGGCCGCATCGAGCAATAGACCCGACATCGGACTGCCGAACAGCATCGCGAGCGGAAAGCCGAAATAGAACATGCCGACGGTCTGCGCACGCGTTCTGGCCGGAAACCAGTTCGACAGGAACAGGATGATGCCGGGGAAGAAACCCGCCTCGGCAATCCCGAGCAGCGTGCGCAGCACATAGAAACTCGTCGCGCTATCGACCAACGCGGTGCACGCGGACACGATGCCCCACGTCACCATGATGCGGCTCATCCAGATCCGCGCGCCGAAGCGGTACATCAGCAGATTGCTCGGCACCTCGAATACCGCATAGCCGACGAAGAAAATGCCCGCGCCGAATGCGAATGCCGCATCGCTCAGGCCGGTGTCGGCCTGCAGCACGTTCTTCGCAAAGCCGACGTTCGCGCGATCGAGAAAAGCCAGCATATACATCAGGATCAGAAAAGGCAGCAGTCTCGTGCGCGCTTTGGCAATCGCGCTGTCGAGCACCGGGCTCGCGGTCATCGTCATGCATCGTCTCCTGGTTTTTTAAGGGCACGGCGGGCATCGCGACGACCGTCACGGCCATCCTGCCCATCGGGCGACAATCGCTAGTGTGCGAAACTATCCAGTCACTGACCACTGATTAATTCGAATCGGCCGATTCGTTAAAGTTATCGCTCGCGATCCTTATGCGGATTCATCGCAACCGGTCATGACAGGAATACGGATATGAATCTCAGGGCCCTTCAATGCTTCGTGATTCTCGCGGAGGAGCTCAATTTCAGCCGCGCGGCCGAACGGCTGCATATCGCGCAACCCGCGCTGAGCCAACAGATCCGTTCGCTGGAAGAAAGACTCGGCACGCAACTGGTCGATCGCGCGCGGCGGCCGCTGATGCTGACCGAGGCGGGACACTATCTGTGCACCGAAGCGCGCCAGATACTCGGCTCGCTGGACCAGATGGCGCTGGCCGCGCAGGAAATCGGCATCGGCCGGCGCGGCTGGCTGAGCATCGGCTTTACGCGCTCATCGATGTACAGCGTATTACCGCCCGCGTTGAAAAAATTCCACAAGGCGTATCCGCAGGTCGAACTGAAGCTGTTCGAAATGCTCACCGAGGAACAGACCGATGCGCTGCGCGACCTGCGCATCCATATCGGCATCGGCCGGCAACCGCTGGCCGCTGAAGGCTGCACGTCGGTCACGCTGCTGCGCGAGCGTGTGATGGTCGTGCTGGAAGCGGGCCATCCGCTCGCCGCACGCAAAACGGTGCGTATCGCCGATCTCGCCGATACGCCGCTGATTCTTTATCCGAAGCATCTGAATGCGCCATTCAAGCGCTCGGTGCAATCGCTGTATCGCGATGCCGGCGTGACGCCGCTCGTCGCGCACGAAGCTTACGAAATCCAGACAGCCATCGCGCTCGTCGCGGCAGGGCTCGGCGTGACCGTGGTCGGTGAATCGGTCGCGCGTCATGGACGTACCGATGTTGTGTTCCGTCATCTGGCGGGGCCGGGTTCGTCGCACCGCTCGACGCTGGCGGCCACCTTCCGCACCGACGATGCCTCACCGCATCTGCGCGCGTTCCTTGAATGTCTGCCGGCGCCGCTCAGCGACGCCGCACTATAAGCAAAAGCCTATACAAGCATAAGCAAGCGGTCTTGGACTCCCGGCCCGTGCGTTCCTATCATGGGCGGTACGCCGATTGCATCATCAGGCGCACATACGACAAAACGCAGCGACGGCGACAGCCGTCCGCGCATGGGACGGAGACAGCATGACCGCATTCGATGAAGCCGCAACGATGCGCAAAGTGTATGGGCGTTTGATGCCCATGCTCTTCGCGATGATGTTCGTCAATTATCTCGACCGGATCAATATCGGTTTCGCCGCGTTGGACATGAACAAGCAGCTAGGCTTCAGTCCAGCGGTGTTCGGGTTCGCCGGCAGCATCTTTTTCGTCGGCTATATGCTGCTCGAAGTGCCGAGCAATCTGATTCTGCATCGCGTCGGCGCGCGTGTGTGGATCGCGCGCATTCTGCTGACGTGGGGCGCGGTGGCCGCCGCGACCGCGTTCGTATTCAACGATACGAGCTTCTATGTGCTGCGCTTTCTGCTCGGCGTGATGGAAGCGGGCTTTCTGCCCGGCATCGCGGTCTATCTGACCAAATGGTTCCCGGTACGCTACCGGGCGCGCGCGGTCGGCGGCTATATCATCGCGGGCTCGTTTTCCGCGGTGCTCGGCGGTCCCATTTCGACCATGCTGATGACCTACGCGAACGGTATTTTCGGTCTCGCCGGCTGGCAATGGATGTTCATTCTCGAAGGCCTGCCCGCGATGCTGCTGGGCGTGCTGACGCTGCGCATCCTGACCGAGCGTCCCGCCGACGCGAACTGGCTGTCGAGCGCGGAAAAGAACTGGCTGGAAGCGACGCTCGCCGCCGAACGTGAAGCAGTCGGTGGCAACCGGCATTTTCCGCTGCTGCGGGTCGCGAGCGATATCCGCGTATGGAGCCTCGCCTGCCTGTTCGGCTGCGCGCTGGTCGGCATTTACGGGCTGTTTCTGTGGCTGCCGCAGATCGTCAAGAGCCTGGGCAACCTGAGCAATATCGAAGTCGGTTTTCTATCGGCCGCGCCGCCGCTGCTCGGCGTATTGGGCACCTTCCTGATCAGCCGCAGTTCCGACCGCACCGGCGACCGCAAGAAGCATCTCGCGTTCGTGTACGGCATGAGCGCGCTCGCGATTGCCGGCAGCGCATATGCGCCGAATCCCGTGATCGCCTATGCGCTGCTGTGCCTGACCGGCCTCTTTATCTACGCGGGCAATCCGCTGTTCTGGAGTCTCGCCTCGTCGTTCAGAACCGGCGCGGCGGGCGCGGCGACGATCGCGCTGATCAATACGATCGCGCAATTCGGCGGCCTGGTCGGGCCGTGGAGCATCGGGCTGGTGCGCAGCGCGACCGGCAACTTCAAGCTCGCGCTGTTGACGATCGCGGCATTTCTGGTCGTCGCGACGATCATCGCGCTGGTGATGCGGGTTACGCCGGCCGACGAGGAAGCCGCATCGCTCGCGCCCGGCGATGCCGCTCCGCGAGTTTGAAGCCCGCTTCGAAACACATGCACCGAACGCAACTGTAGAAAGGTCATTGCCTACATGATTATCGATTGCCACGGTCATTACACGACCTCTCCGCCGCAGCACGAAGCGTGGCGCAAACAGCAGATCGCCGCGCTGAAAGACGGTCTCGCGCCACCGCCACGTCCCTTTATCAGCGACGACCAGATTCGCGAAAGCATCGAAACCGGCCAGTTGCGCGTGCAACGGGAACGCGGCACTGATCTGACGATCTTCTCGCCGCGCGCGGCCGGCATGGGCCATCATCTCGCCACCGCTGACGCCAATGCGCACTGGTCGAGCGAATGCAACGACCTCGTGCAGCGTGTGTGCGAGATGTTTCCGCGCAACTTCGTCGGCGTGTGCCAATTGCCGCAAGCGCCCGGCGTCGCGCCCGCCAATTGCATCGGCGAATTGCGGCGCTGCGTGGAAGAACTCGGCTTTATCGGCTGCAACCTGAATCCCGATCCGTCCGGCGGACACTGGAGCGGCTTGCCGCTCACCGATCGCAGCTGGTATCCGCTGTATGAAG
This sequence comes from Paraburkholderia sp. ZP32-5, assembly GCF_021390495.1. NCBI lineage: Bacteria > Pseudomonadati > Pseudomonadota > Betaproteobacteria > Burkholderiales > Burkholderiaceae > Paraburkholderia > Paraburkholderia sp. ZP32-5. Next base: position 2,102,983 of record NZ_JAJEJP010000002.1, read on the forward strand.
CGATGGTGGATCTCGACGTGCCCGCGATGATTCACGTGTCGTCGTCGTGCAACCCGAATTTCCATGCGACCGGCGCGCACTATCTGAACGGCGATACGTCGGCGTTCATGCAGCTATTGCAAGGCAATCTGTTCGCGGACTTCCCGACGCTGCGCTTCATCATTCCGCACGGTGGCGGCGCGGTGCCTTATCACTGGGGCCGTTATCGCGGACTCGCGCAGGACATGAAGCAGCCGCTGCTCGAAGAGCATCTGCTGAAGAACGTGTTCTTCGATACCTGCGTGTATCACCAGCCCGGCGCGGAATTGCTCGCGAAGGTGATTCCGGTCGAGAACATTCTGTTCGCGTCGGAAACGATCGGCGCGGTGCAAGGCATCGATCCGCGCACCGGTCACTACTACGACGACACGCGCCGCTATATCGATGCAATCGAATGGCTCAGTGAAGCGGACCGGCAACGCATCTACGAAGGCAACGCGCGGCGCGTGTATACGCGGCTGTCGGATCAACTCGATAAGCAATTCACCACACGGGGAGCAACGGTATGAATCCATTGGGATGGCGCGAATACGCGTGCGCGCCGCAGGCCAGCGCGGCGACGCTGGCTGCATTGCGTGAACTTGCGGTATCGCTGCTCAGCGACAACATGGCGCGCGCGAGCGGCACGGTCGGCCTGCAACCGTTTCATCGGCCCAAGCCGATGGCCGGTACCGCGCTGACGATTCGTACACGACCCGGCGACAATCTCGCGATTCATCGCGCGTTCGAGTTCTGCCGGCCGGGTGACGTGCTCGTCATCGACGGCGCCGGCGATCTGACCCAGGCGCTGATGGGCGAGATCATGGCAACCTTCGCGGCAAGCCTCGGCGTGCAGGGTCTCGTGATCGACGGCGCGATTCGCGACGTCGGCGCGTTGCGCGAGCGAGATTTCCCGGTGTACGCGCGCGGCGTCACGCATCGCGGCCCCTACAAGAACGGGCCGGGCGAAATCAACGTCCCGGTCACCGTGGGTGGCATGGTCGTGCATCCAGGCGATATCATTGTCGGCGACGAGGACGGTCTGCTTGCGATCCCACCCGCCGACGTCGATGCGGTGATCGAAGGCGCGCGGCGGCAGCAGGCGAAGGAAGCGGCCGCGCTTGCGTCGATTGCGAACGGCACGTTCGACCGGACCTGGGTCGCCGCGCAACGGGACCGGATGATGAACGGATCATGAACCACGACCATTAACTACATGGCGCAATATCTGAACGCCGCAACCCTGCTCGAACTCGCGCGCGCCGCGCAACAGCGCGCCACCACTGAGTGCGAATGCACTCGCACGCCGCTCGACGGCTGGCAATCGCAACCACTGTCGCTCGACGAAACGCTGTTCGAGGAAATCGGCACGCTGATGCCGGAAGACGATCCCGAACCGACATTCAGCGAATATCTGCCCGACAAGACCACCTACTGGGCCGCTAACGCGCCGATCGCGCCGCGCTATTTCCCGTACAACCGCTGCGGTGTCTGGCAATGCTCGTCGTGCAACCGTCTTTATCTGCGCTATGTGGAAGGCGGCGGGTACTTCGTCGATCGCAGAATTCGCGCGCTCAACGCCGAGTTGATCGAGGACGTGCCGCTGCCCGCATAGCGCCGTTGAATGCACATGCAACGAACGCAACGAAAGAAGTGCTGACGGCGCCGCAGGAAAATCACCGTACGCGGTAACATGGCGGCCTTGCACAACCGTCAAACACTATTCAATGAAGTCGACGCGCTGGACCGGGGTGTTTTTTCTGCTCGTCACCGCAACCGGCTGGGCCGTGAACTGGCCCGCGATGAAAATACTGCTGCGCGAGTGGCCTCCGCTATTCTCGCGCGGCGTCGCCGGTATCGTCGCGGCCCTGCTGCTGATCGTGATCGCGCGCTGCGCGGGCGAACGTATCGTGATTCCTCGCCGGCTGCTGCCGCGCGTGCTGCTCGCGGCCAGCACCAACGTGTTCGCGTGGATGGGCTTCTCGACGATGTCGATGAAATGGCTCAGCGTCAGCGAAGGCGCGCTGCTCGTCTACACGATGCCGATCTGGGCCATGCTGCTGGCGTGGCCGATCCTGTCGCGGCGGCCATCCGCCGAAGGTTTTATCTCACTGATACTCGGACTCGCGGGCGTCGTCGTCCTGCTCGGCGGCCAGGGTTTCGCATTCGATAGCGGCAAACTCGTCGGCGTGATGTTCGCGCTGCTCGCCGCCATATTGTTCGCGCTCGGCACCGTCATCACACGCACACCGATTCCCGTGCCGCCGATCACGCTGGTTGCATGGCAGGTCGGTATCGGCTGCGTGCCGATGGCCATCGTGGGATTGCTGGTCGAGCACCCGGACTTCCATGCGCTCGATAGCGCGGGCCGTGCGGTGATGATCTATATGACGCTGGTGCCGATGGCCGTCTGCTATCTGGCGTGGTTCGCGACGCTGCGTCATCTGCCGCCGGAGGTTGCGTCGATCGGCATGCTGCTCGTGCCGATCATGGGTATCGCCGCGGCGGCGCTATCGCTAGGCGAACCGCTCGGCCTCCGGGAATTCGCCGCGATGGCATTGACCTTGAGCGGCGTCGCGCTCGCCCTCAGACGCAAGCGCCCCGATACGCGCGTCGCGACCTGAAACGGAACCGGGCTACGCGTCGTCTTCCCGGTCCGCGTGCGTGACGGTCATCAGTTTCTTCACCCGCCTTGTAATATCGGCCAGCACGCCGCCGGAGCGATTCGCACCATCTGTGGCCTCGCGCCGGTGCGACATACGCTGCAGGTCATGCCAGTCTTCATCGAGCGCCCGAGCGTGAGCCGGCGCGCTAAACGGCCATTCGAGCGCGACCGCGCGCATCAGCGCGGCGCGCGAATCTTTACCGGCACTGTCGATATACGCATTGATGGTCGCCGCCTCGTGCCGCGCAGAGTCCTCTGAATCGACCGCAATGAAGTCGTTCAGCCCTTCTATATGGACGCACCACAACTGTTCGCTCACGTCGCGTCTCCTGCTGCGTGCCTGTTCCTCCGCGGGCTTCAGGCTATTGATCTGCGGGGCGAAGCTCGGCGCACGGCCCGAAGCCGTTCCCAGTTCAGATCCGAAAAGCACGGACCTTGCGTGGCTTCGCTGAACTTCACATCGTTGTGCTCGCCGTTCCACTCCATCACCTGCACGCGATTGTCCGCATCGACAGTCAGGTCCCAGCCCACGCAGCGCGCAAATGGAATCTTGCTGTGCAGCCGGAGCACGGTCGCCACGCACTGCGCAAATGATGGAATCGTGATACCCGCAAAACGCACGCCTGAATCCGGATGCGTTTCCGTCGCGCCCCAATCGCTCATATAGCCTTCATCGCCTAGCTCGCCAGTCGCGAGCCTGACCGGCACGCAGACTTCGCGATCGGGCTTGATATGCGTGTCATCCGCCCTGCCGAGGCGCAGAAAACACGCGCGAATCGAAATATCGCCAGTGTCGTCCACCACGGTCGTAAAACGCAGCGTCGCCACCGCTTTGGATGCAAACGCATCGAATAGCGGATGTTGAATGATGAATTTCTGTATCACCCCATTACCGAGCGACCGGATGAACTGGGGATCGAAATTCGTTCTGTCGAAGATATGAACGCCCGCGCCCTGGCGCGAGCCGTCGAGCTTGAAAACTACCCGCTCCACGCGTTCGAAAACCATCTCTTTCACGTCGCACTGCGGCACCACGACACTGTCGGCCGTGAAGAACAGACCATTGGCGAAATAGGCAATGTCCGGAAAAGCGTCACCATCGAAGATCAACCGCGTCAGCGGCTTCAGACTCGATATCCTGCCGTACCAGCCCTTCATATGCGGCACCACGACGCTTGCATAGTAGTTGTCCGGAATCCAGCCTTCCTTGAAGGTGCCGCTAAACGCGGTGTAGACCCGAAGCCACGGCGCGTAGATCGCATCGCCGAACACGTCGGACGCATACGTGTCCGCGAGTTTCAGGTTGGCCGGATCGGCCTTCCCGTACTTTTTTTCCAATAGCTGCAATACCCTCCTCGCCTGCGCGCCGTGCCCCCAATGAAATGTGTACTGGGCGACCCGCTTCGCGGATCGTCTCGCGATATGCTCGAAATTTGTTAGCATTTTTAGTAAGCGTTTGGATGATGCAGTCCCTTGAAGATCGTTGCCAGAATGATCTTGACGTCAAGCCAGAACGACCAGTTTTTCAGGTAGTAAAGATCGTGCGCGACGCGGCCCTCCATTTTTTCCAACCGGTCGGTTTCGCCCCGGAATCCATTGATCTGCGCCCACCCGGTAATACCCGGCTTGATCCGGTAGCGATGGATATAGCCGGACACGATGTTCTGGTAAAGATCGTCGTGTTCGATTGCGTGAGGACGCGGCCCCACGACCGACATATCGCCGCGCAGCACGTTAAAGAACTGCGGCAGCTCGTCGAGACTGGTCCGGCGCAGAAATGCGCCGACCGCAGTAATACGTGGATCGCCTCGCGTCGCCTGTTCGAGAATGCCAGGCTTCTGCTCGTGCAATCGCATCGTGCGAAATTTGTAGATCGTGAATACGCGGCCGTCAGCCCCTTTGCGGCGCTGCTTGAAAAACACCGGGCCGGGCGAACTCAATTTGACCGCAATCGCGCAGCCGAGAAGGATCGGCGAGATCGCCATCAACGCGCCGAGCGCAAACAGTCGGTCGAACAGTTCCTTTTTCAACAATGCATTCGGTGGCAACGGCGAAGCAGCGAGATTGATCGTCGGCAGACCGAGCAGATCGGTCATGCTGCCTTCGAACAGCGCGAGCGCGCGGACGTCAGGCATGAAGCGGATATTGATCAGGTCGTTGCGAAACTCCGCAACCAGCTTCAAAATCGCGCGCTCTTCGGTTAGCGGCAACGCGAGCCATACCTCGCCGATGTTGTGCTCCCTGACGTAGCGGGCGAAAGCGTCATGTTCTTCAAACACCTGCACCGCCGAGCGCATCGCGATGTTGCAGCCAGGGCTCAGGCTATACAGCGCATTCGCGCGAAAGCCGGCTGCCGGCGCCATCGCGATCTTGCGGATCACCTCGTCGCAATGATCGCCGCACGCGGCCACCGCAACCTGCTGCAGATTCATACCCGCGTAGCGCATGCGGCCGAGCAATGCGTGCGTCACCAGCCGGCCGGCCATCATCGCGATACCGGAGATGCCGGTCCAGTACGCAAACCATAGACGCGACACGAAATCGATCCGGTGCAACGAAAACATCAGCACCATCGCGCAGCACTGCACGAGCAACCAACCCAACGCGACATGGCTTGCCAATGCCCGCTTCGAGCGGCCGCGCCACGATTCATACACGCCGAGTGCCGGAAAGAGCGCGAGCGCGAAGGCCGCGGCAAACGCCACGAACGCGAAATAGAAACCCCGTTGCGAGCCGCCGTCGAAACGGATCTGCGAGGCCGCGCAAGCCCCCGCCACGATCATCGCGACGTCGAACAATCTTGCCAGTAGACCCGTCAGCAATCGCATAGCAGCCTCCTCAAAACACGTGTCGGTTCGACTCGCTCGCATTAGCCGCAGCGCCCGTACTTGTCGTCGAAACGGACGATGTCGTCTTCGCCGAGATAGGCGCCGGACTGAACTTCGATGATCTGCAACGGTACGCGGCCCGGGTTTTCGAGCCGGTGGCACACGCCCAGCGGGATGAAGGTCGATTCGTTCTCGCCGAGCAGAAACTGCTCTTCACCCCGTGTGACCAGCGCGGTGCCGCTCACGACCACCCAGTGTTCCGCGCGGTGATGGTGCATCTGCAACGACAGCCGTCCACCCGGCATCACGACGATGCGCTTCACCTGAAAGCGGTCGCCGTGATCGATCGAATCGTAAAAGCCCCATGGGCGACGCACTTTTCGATGCGCATCGGCCTCCGGCGATTTCTCGCTGCGGATACGCGAGACCAGCGTCTTGACGTCCTGCACGTGCGAGCGGTCCGCAACGAGCACCGCGTCGTCGGTTTCGACCACAACCAGATTGTGGGTGCCGACACAGGCGAGTAGCCTGCCGCCTTGCGAACGCGCGTAGGTCGCGCTCGAGCCTTCGAACAGCACACGTCCGTTCGATGCATTGCCGCACTCGTCCTTTTCCATCGCCTGCCAGACCGCGTCCCACGAACCCAGATCAGACCAGCCAGCCTCCAACGGCACCACCACGCCGGTGAAGTTCGAGCCGCGCTTGCCGAGTTGTTCCATCACCGCGTAGTCGATCGAGTCCGACGGCGAATTCAGGAACTCGCCGGCTTCCGGCATCACGCATTCGTCAGTTCTTTTCGCGTTGCGCCACGCGTGAACACAAGCGGCGTGCATGTCGGGCTGGAACTGCTCGATGACCGTGAGCCACACCGATGCGCGCACCACGAAGATGCCGCTGTTCCACCAGTAATTGCCCGAGCTGACGTACTGAGCCGCGAGTTCAGCGGCCGGTTTCTCGACGAAGCGCTCGATATGGCGCGCGCCATCGCGCAATGCGCCGCCCAGCCGGATATAACCGAAGCCTGTATCGGGCCGTTCGGGCGGCACGCCGAGCGTGACGATCGCCCCCTTGTGCGCGTGGCTCGCCGCGAGATCGATCGCCTGGTGCAGCGCTTCGAGGTTCGCTATCGCATGATCGGCCGGCATCGCGACCAGAATCGCGTCGTCGTTTTCCGCGTAGGCACTCAACGCGGCGAGCGTCAGCGCGGGCGCGGTATCGCGACGCGCGGGCTCGACGATGATGCGCGCATTCACACCGATCTCGCGCGCCTGTTCGTAAGTGGCGAAATAATGCTCCGCGCCGCACACGATCACCGGATCGGCCGCGATGTCCCATGCGCCTTCAAAACCCGCCATGCGTCCCATCGTTGCTTGCAGCAGCGTCTGATTACCGATCACGTCGATCAACTGCTTGGGAAACTGCTCGCGCGACACCGGCCACAGCCGCGTGCCGGAACCGCCGGCGAGAATCACCTGAACGAGAGGCGGCGAATCGACCGTGGCCGAATTCGATAGTGTCGTTTCGACATTCGTCGCGGCGGCTATTGCATCAACTTTGTCCATTTCTAACTCCGTCGCATTGAGCCCGGTTCGCAAATAATTCATCGACGACGCCCACGCGAAAAAGCGTGGCGACGCCGGGTGCGCCGAAACCGTCTCATGTGATTAGTGTGACCGGACGTCCGTGTCGGATGGACCAGACCAGCCCGTACAGTTCGCAGTGAAAAGATGCACGTGCCGGCAATGTCCAGCGCGATTGGAAAGTACGGAACCAGATTGGCCGGATCGCGGTGGTCTGCTCGACAACAACGACCGGATAAACGAAAGAAACGAAAAGAACGAATGGGGCGATGGCGTTCACTACCCTTTACTACGCGGTTCGACATCGCACCTCGATGTGATTCATCTTAGTCAGAGCAAACCCTTACCCTGAACTTGTGGCGCGAACAGCGGAGATTTTGGCTCAGCCTGGCGGCCTCATTTCGCCAATCGATGAAAGAGCTTGCACTTCTATTGCAGACGACTGGAGAAAACGGGAGAAGATTGGAAATCGGGCACTACACGTGCTACCGTTTATACGAACGTTCTGGTCCGTTTTCATGTCATAACCGCACGAGGATGCGGAAAATCCGTGCGGAAACCTCGTGTGGAAAGACCCGGTCCCACCCATGCCGTTCGGCGCGGAAGCCATGCGAGCTTCCCGCTTTTCAATTGATGCCATCGTCCAGTGCACGAGCCCATCGTCGACGTGCGCGATCCGTTTTTTTCTGGAGTTGCAATGGCCTATATCTCGCTGCTCGCTCTGTTTCTGACCGTCACCAATCTGGTGCCGATCAGTGCGATCGGGTTTGTCCCGCTGCTGTTCTGCTGGTGGCGCTTCGTCGGCCGCAGCTATCCTTCTTTTATCGCGCCGCTGACGGCCTTCACTGCGTTCGCGATCGTTTCGACGCTGCTCTACAATCCGCAATCTTTCCTCGAATTCGATTTTTACCGCCGCGATGGCAATTTCTTCATTTCGTATGCACCCATTTTTGCCGGCTGTTTGTATGCGCATCGCTGGGATCTGAACAAAGTACTTCGCGCATTCTTCACATTCGCGGTGATCGTCAATCTGCCGATGTACGCGTACTACATTGCGCAAAATGGTCTGCTGAGCATCTTCGTGAATCCGAATGACAGCTTCGGCAGCTATTTCATTGCCCGCAACGCCGCCGGCGGCTTCTTTGCGATGCTGTTCAGTCTGGGCGTGGCCTGCTACCTGCAAAAGCGCAGCAAATGGACGCTCGCGCTAATCGGCTGCAATGCGTTGATGCTGTTTTCCACCTATAGCCGCGGCTCGCTGCTCGGCGCGCTGGCGGTATTGCCGTATCTGTATTTCGGCCGCAAGCGCTGGGTACTGGCGTCGCTGATCGCGATCATGCTGGTCGCCTCGGTATCGATCGCGCTTTACCATACCGACCCGACCGTCGATTACATGGGCTATACGTTCTCGATCCACAATCAGGACGCGAAGGTGGCCAATCTGAACATCCGCTATGAATGGCTGTGGCCGCGTGCGCTGACCTATTTCGAACAGAGCCCGATTGTCGGTCTCGGCTTCGGCTCATTCGACGATCACATCGGCACGCTTGCATCGTACTTTCATCTGTTCAGCGTGCCGTCGAACATCGTGGTCGAACATAGCGACTCTCACGCGCACAACTCGTATCTGAACATCCTCGCGGAGCTCGGCGTGGTCGGCTTGATGTTGATGCTTGCTTTCTACTGGAAGCTGATCGAATGGAGCAAGCAGGGGGCGGCATTTTCCGCGCTGGCTGACGGGGGTCGAAACTTTGCGGCTTATCGCTTCGTCGAGATTGCGTCGATCTGCCTGCTGGTGATGTCGGCGACCGAACACCGGCTGGTCACGCCGTCGAATGTTCTGATTCTTTCTCTGGTCATCTCGCTGCTGATCGCAGCGCGACCGCTCGCATCAAGGGTGCCCGCGTTCGATCCGCGGGTGCCGCGCAAGGCGGCGACCACTGTCGTCGCGCAGCGCCCGTCTCAGGGCGTGACGTCGGCAAGGTGACGTTCGACCGATAGCGGCTCGCTCGCCTGATACGGCAGAAACTGTTCGACACACGCGTAGGGAAGGCGCGAATCGACGAAACTGGTCAGCGCCTTCTTGAAGTTCTCCGTTGAAAAGCGCTCGGCATTCTTGCGGCACTGGCGCGGATCGAAAGCGTCGCGATTGCTCTCGAAGTGGCTCACCGCTTCGAGCAGCGAATCGGTAGTCTGCTCGCCAAAAAATACTCCGGTAGCACGCTCGAGCGGCAGGCCCACGACCGATTCGAGCGCACCGCCCCTGCCGAACGCAATAACCGGCGTGCCGCACGCCTGTGCTTCCACCACCGAAATGCCGAAATCTTCCTCGGCCGCGAATACGAATGCACGAGCGCGGCGCAAATGGTCGATCAGAACATCGGACGGTTGATGTCCGAGGATTTGCACGTTGTCACCGGCAACCGCTCTGACCTTCTTCATTTCGGGACCGTCGCCGATCACGACGAGCTTGCGCTCCGGCGTTTGTGAAAACGCCTGCACGATCAGATCGATACGTTTGTAAGGCACCATGCGCGACGCCGTTACATAGAAATCTTCCTTCTGCGTGCCGAGCTTCATATTCGCCAGATCGACCGGCGGATAGATCACCGTCGCATCGCGTTGATACGCTTTGCGAATTCGCCGGGCAATGAATTGCGAATTGGCGACCAGGTAATCGACGCCATTCGCCGAACGCGCATCCCAGCCGCGAATGTAATGCAGCAGTACCCTGGCGAGCGCCGAGCGCAGGCCTCGGTCCAGATGCGATTCCCGCAGGTATTGATGCTGCAGGTCCCACGCATAGCGGATCGGCGAATGAATGTAGCTGATATGCACCTGGTTCGGCCCGGTCAGCACGCCTTTTGCCACCGCGTGCGAGCTGGAAATGACGAGGTCGTAGGCAGACAGATCGATCTGCTCGATCGCAATCGGCATCAATGGCAGATAGGCGCGATAACGCCTTCGCGCAAACGGCATCCGCTGGATGAACGATGTATTGACGGACTTTCCCTTCACGCACTCGCGGTCTTCGAGAAAATCGACAATCGAGAAGATGTCCGCATCGGGGAAGCACTCGATGATGTTCTTCAATACTTTTTCGGCGCCCGCCGACACTACCAGCCAATCGTGAACAATAGCGACTTTCACTGCGACCTCCTGTGACATTCCAACCCTACCGTCGGTAAATCCATGTAACGCAACGCGTCAATCATCCTTGCCGGCCGGTGCCTGAGCGCGAAGCCCGAACGCCATGCGAACCCGCCCCAGTGCCCGCTCAGCGCCGGGCACCAGACCGATCAGTTCGAGGCGGATCATCACGCCTAGCAAAATCATCGCCAACGTACCTTCGCCGATCACCCGCGCACACGCCATGCCTATCGCGCCGAAATGCGGCGCCAGCGCCAGTGCGGAGCACAGATTGACGAGCCCCGATGCCACGCCGCAAATGGCGAGCAACCGGTCTTTCTTGCGTGGCACGAATACATAGAACGCGACGAACTCGTTGAAGGCCGCGAACGGAAACATCCATGCGAATATCTGCAGCACATGCGCACTCGGTTCGAATGCGGGACCCAGAATCAAAGGCAGCACGAAAGGCGACAGCGCCAGCGCGCCACAAAAAGCCAGCAGTCCATAGCCGAGAAGTAGCGTCGCGCCGTGACGCGTCGTCACGCGCGCGCCGTCCTTGTCGCCGAGCGAGAGTTGCCGGGTTATCGTCGGAATAAAGACCTGAGCCGCTGGGCCCATCAGACTCAGTCCGATCGTCGCGAAGCGCTCGGCCGCGCCGAAATAACCGACCTCAGCGGGCGTGGACAATAGCGTCAACAGATAGGTCGACGATGCGGTGAGCACCACTGAGCCGGATGAATAGCAGAACAGCATCGTCGAGCTGCGCACGAGCGGCGCGACGCCCGATAAGCTCAGACGCGGCAGGCCAAGCTGCCACGTCGTCAGCCCATATGAAATGATCGACGACGCTATGCCAGCAATCAGCAGACTCGCAAGCACCCATACCGCGTCGCCCGGACCTTTGACGAAAGTCAGCACCAGCACGAGGCTGACCGCGAAGCCGAACACCTCGATCATGATCGGGGTTCGAAAGTACTGACGCCCCTGAAACAGCCAGCCCAGATTCAGTGCCGACACGATGCCGAGCACGGTCGCGAGCAGGCCGATCAGCGGCCGCTCGGATAGTACCGGCGAACTCAACGTCGCCACGACGCCGATCACGGCGCCGCCCGCGGCCAGTAGCAACCTCGCGCTGACGTGCAGCGAGTAGATCTGGTTGCATTCCTGCGCCGAGTGCGCTTTCGATACCTCGCGCATGCCGACGAACGTGAATCCGTAGCTGACGAGCATCCAGATCACGTTCATCAGCGACATCGACGCAAGGACCCGTCCGTACTCGGCGACGCCAAGCACGCGGCCATAAAACGGCACCACGATGATCAGGTACACGTACCTCATCAGGTATCCGCCGTACACAAACGCGATGACGTTGGCGCGTGCTCGTCTATCCATGCCGTCCTCCATGACTCCCGACTTCAGCGCCCGGCCGCGCGGCGACGCGCGAGCGGGTTGGCGATATAACGCACGGCGAAGTCGGACAGCGGCGAGTAAGGCACCAGACACAGACTCGAAAGCACGAGCGTGCCGAGCTTTTTCTTCAGACTCCAGAATGGATTCGCCACGATCGTGTGCAGATAGTTGTGCGAGTCATGCAACATCCAGCTCCAGCGCGACAGCAGTTTGGCTCGATAGAGACTCGAGCAGAACGTCGCTTTTTCATGCGAAAAGTCCAGAAATCCCGGTGGAAGTTCGATGTCGAGGCGGTCCCGCGCAATGTTCCTGAGGATCGCCCAACGCATGTTGAACGCACGCGGCGCTTTGGTCGGCTGTTCGGAGTTCGCGAACGACACCGATTCGCCGTCGGCGTTATGCACGCGGTAACCACCTAAAGACTTCGGCAGGTTAGCAATCGGCCCGGTCAGCGCGACGCCATAGATCGCGTAAAAGTCCGCGCCGTAACGATTCACGCCTTCTTCGGGAACCGGAAAGATCCGCCGCAGCGAACTGACACGGTAAGCATTGCCCGACGCGGGCGGCGACGGATAAAGCCACCCCCCGCGCAACAGCTTGCCGCAGTCGGCCGGCGGCTCGCTGTGCGGCACGAACGCGCCGGTCAATTGGCCATCGCCGTCCATCACGTCGAGACGGAACTGCACTTTTGCCCACGCGCTGTTTTCAAATAGTCGCATCACTTCGGACGCCGCGCCCGGGTAGAGCACGTCGTCCGAATCGAGAAAGATCACGAATTCGCTATCGATAAAGCCGATCGCGTGGTTGTACGCGGAGACCTGTCCGCCATTTTCCTTGCAGACCGACAGAATGCGACTGCCGTAGCTTTCCATCAACGCGCGGGAGCCATCGGTCGAACCATCGTCGATCACCATGACCTTGGTCGCCGGATAGTCCTGCGCTAACGCGGAGTCGATCGCCGCACCTAGAAAGTGCTCGTAGTTGTAATTGCAAATTGCAATGGTGATCTGTTTCATGATGCCTCGACGCTATCTGTCAGATTCAATACGCCGGCATCCGGCGTTCGTAAAGTTTTCGACATGCCGCTACGCCACGCGTTGCGCGGCGCCGCGCACAACGAGGTAAGCCAGATGATTCGGCGCATGGCTGCCGGGTTTGCCGCCTTCACCCTTCTGTTCATCGTGACTGTCACCATTCACCTCATCGGGTACTCTGAAGCGCACTTTCATCAGATCGTTATCCCAGCTCACCGCGACATCGTCGGCCGCGCTCGCGTCGCCGCTCAGCGCATCGATGAAATCGGCCCGCGCCGCGCCTGAACGCATCGATGCGAGCCCCGGAATAGCGACGGTTTGCCAGCCCGCGGGCGCGCGCACCTGCATTACCAGATCGTTACCGGACAACAAGGTATTCACAGCAACGCCCGGACCACCCTGCACCTGCTTCGGGAAACTCGCCAGTTGGCCGCCCGCGGTCTGGCGCAGCACGATCAGGCTGCGGCCGGACACGTTGTAAGTTCGCGCGGGCGGACCGCGATGCGTGAGACGGAAAGGTTCATAGCCGTCCCAGTGATAGATCATCGACACGTATTTGTCCGGGTCGTCCCAATTCCTGCCGAGCGCCCACACCGCGAGATCGAAGAAATAGCGCGGCAGGTAGTGCGGATCTTTCATGTACTCGTTGCCGATCTCCGTTTGCCAGATACCGCGCGCGGGACCGTTCTTCACGTATTGCTGATACAGCGATTCGAAATCGGACACCGGAAGATAGTGCGTATCGATGTAGTCGACCCAATCGAGCATCCGCTGGTTCGATGCCGGGCTGCGGTATTCGAGCCATTGGCGGAAGTTGTCGAGACCGCCCTGATCCGGCCAGCCGCCATAGACCACATACGCGTGATAACGGCGAATGATCCGCGCCGCCGGAATATGGATCCGCTCGACGTAGTCCTGCATCGCTCGCGGATAGGGTTTCGAGCGCTTCTCGTCCCTGCTGAAATCGGGGCCATGCCAGAACGTTGCCTGCGGCAATCCACCGGATAATTTCCCGGCGGCCTCGTTCCAGATCTGGAAATAGCGCAGGTTATAAGGCGGCGCCGAGTACTTGCGAACCACGGCTTCGACGTATTGCGTCCATGCATCCACATCGACCGGCGCCGAATTCGAATCGCCCGGCACGCTCGCATTCCATTTCGGCGTATAGCCGAGCAATAGCAGCGAGTTGATGCCGTTGCGCTCGTTTCGAATCAGGACCGACGGTAGATCGCCATCGAATGCGGAGCCGGTCCTGTCGATGCGCATGATCTCGCCGCGCCGGTCAGGTTGACCTGGACCGACCGAGCCACGCCCCCAACTGATACCCATCGCGCGCCACATTTCGATGTCGGCACTCGAACCGGCCCAGCCATTGGTGCCGATCAGGTCCGTGATCATGCGCGCGCGGGCGCGCGGCGGCGGTGAGCCTTGCGTCACTGCGGTCACTGCGCGCGCGGGCGCGACGTATGTCAACGGTATCGCCGCCTCGGCGGCCAATGCCGCGAGTGCGCGCAATGCACGTCTTCTGCCAGCACGGGTCTTCACGCGATCCATGTTCGGTCCCGTCCATCGCTAGCTCGTCGACGCGCGCGGCGCCAGCTCGGTCAGCCGGTCGCCGGTCTGCCCGTAGACAATTTCGAGAACCTTCTGCGCCGCGCGCTCCCAGCGAAATTCGTGCGCGTGCCGCAAGCCGAGCGCGCGGTGGCGTCGTCGCAGATCGGCGTCGCTCATCATCTGCTCGATCTTCGCGGCGATGTCGTCGGCGGACGTCGCGTCGCAGTACATCGCGGCATCGCCGCACGCTTCCGGTATCGACGTACGCGCCGAAGCGATCACCGGGCAGCCGCAGTACATCGCCTCCAGAGGCGGCAAGCCAAATCCCTCGTAGAGCGACGGGAAAACCAGACAGCCCGCGTTCTCGTACAGCGACTTCAATTCGCCATCCGACACGAAACCCGCCCATACGACCTGGCTGGAATGCGCGGCATGATCGTCCGCGCCATCGTTATTGAAGATGCGCGGATTCTTGCCGCCGACAATGACGAATTTGACCGCGCCCAGATGACCGAGCCGCTCGATCGCGTCGAGCACCCCGTGCAGGTTCTTGCGCGGATCGAGACTGCCCACGACGACGCAATAAGCGTCTTTATCCAGTTCGAGACGCGTGAGCACCGACGGATCGGCGACGATGCGGTCGAGATGATCCGCACCGGGATTCACCACGTTGACGCGCGATTCGTCGATCTTCAGGTGATGGCAGATGCGCGTCTTCGAGTAAGCCGATACGGTCAGGATCGTCGAATGCGTGCGTGGCAGCATCGAGAAGCACACGTGATACCACCAGCGGAATTTTCTGGAGAAGCCCTGAGGCACGTCATAGACCGCCATGTCATGAACCATGACGATCTGCTCGCGCTTGAATAGCGGATTCGTATTGCACAGATTGAGCAGCGTGATGCCGCGCGCGGCAAACGGCAACGTGATCTGTTCCCACAGCGTGCCGCGCAGCCACGGAAAACGCCGCTGCGGCTCCAGCAGCGCCCCGGGCGCCACCGCGTTGCGCGGCATGAATACCTCCGGCTTGTCGCCGTGTGCCGCGCGCATCTGCATCGCCCTCGTCAGTTCATACGCGACGCGCTGAACCCCCGTGACGGGTTGCGAAGTAAACTTTCCGTTGATTGCAAACGTCATCAGGTTCTCCGTGTTACGCCGTCGGGAGCGGTTCGGTTACTTTTCGCCGTTGACAGAATCACGCTCCATGCGGTGCTTGAGGCGGGATCCCCGGCTCGCCAAAGTCGCTGGCGTAATTCGTCTCGTAGCCATACTTCTTCGTGCTTCGACGCAGCGGAATGCCGTTGAACACCGCCCCCGCGATGCGCCCTTCCGCGCGCTCCATCTTCTTGAGCGTGTCGGCGATTTCCTCTTCGCTCTGCATACCGGAGCGCAACACGAGCAACGACGAACCGGCATCGCTCGCGATGATCGAGGCGTCGGTGACGGCAAGAAACGGCGGCGTATCGACGATCACCAGATCGAACTGGCTCGACAGGCGCTCGAGAATTTCCCTGAAACGCGGCTTCATCAGCAGCGCCGCCGGGTTCTCCGGACGCATGCCGCACGACAGGAAGGTCAAGCCCTCGACGCTGGTCGCGCGCAATGCGTTGCGCAGCGGCATCCGCTCCGACAGTACTTCGGACAGGCCGCCACGATTGCTCTCGTTGAATAGCGAGGCCAGATGGCCGCGCCGCATATCGGCGTCGATCAGCACGACACGCGCGCCGGTTTCCGCCTGCAGGCTCGCCAGATTCGCGGCGACGAAGCTCTTGCCCGCTGAAGGTGTCGGCCCGATGACCATCACGATGTTGTTGCGCGCATGCGCCACATCACGCGTGAGCGCGGTGCGAACTCCGCGCAGTGCTTCGACCGACGTATCGTGCGGGAAGCGCGCGGCAAGAATCCGGTTGTTGTCGCTGGCACCGAATTGCAGGTCGTGCATGCCCTTCTGCAGCGGCGGATGGGCGCGCGCGGCCGCGCCCGGCAGCGATTTATGGCCCGTGCTGCCCGCGGTGCGGTCCATCAGCAGTTGCTGCTGACTGAACAGGATTTCACCGAACACCGGTACGCTCAGCTGACGTTCGATAAAGCGCGGATCGGTCACGCCGGTCAGTACATGGCGGCGCATGAAGACCAGCACGACGCCCGACACGATGCCGAGTATCAATCCGCCGCCGAGCACGAGAATCGGCTGCGGCATCACCGGACGATGCGGCCGGATCGCCGAATCGAGGATGTGCGCACCGCCCGTCGTACTGGCGCGGCGAACCTGCAATTGCTCGGCCTTCTGCACCATACCCATATAGATCGTTTCCGCCACCTTCTGCGCGCGGATCAGATCGACGCTCTCACGCTCGGATGCCGGCATTCCGTTGAAATGGCCGTCGAATTTCCCTTTCGCCTCTTTCAGCTGTGCAAGTTGCTGGTCGATGTTCTGTACCCAGCGACTTTGTTCGGTATAGCGATCGAGCATTTGCGTACGCTGCACCTGCAACGTCGCGATCTGCTTATCCAGATCGAGGCCGCCTTGCAGATAGGCCTGAGCCTCGCTGGTCGGCTGCATCGATTGCGAATTCGAACGGTAGTTCTTTAGCGCCTCTTCGGTTTTCTTCAGATCGGCAAGCAGATGCGGCAACTCGCCGTTGATGAATGCAAGCGTTTTCGTATCGTTCAACTGGCGGCTCGCAATCGCCGAAGCGAGATACTGCTGCCCCAATGCATTGGCGACCTGCGCAGCCTTGTCCGGATCCTTGTCGCGGTACTCGACATCCATCAGACCCGAGTCCTTGACCTTGTCGCCGATCTTCAGCTGCGTCGTGAAGCGCTTGACCGCGTCGAGTTCATTCCAGCGGATCACTTCGAACTTCGTACCAGGCCGCGCGGCCAGTTCCTTGACTAGCATCGATACGCCATTGCCCGTGGCAGCCTCGCCCACTACGCCGGTCAGCAGCACATCACCGGAGGGGCCGCGCAATTCGTACGCACCGTTATCGCGCGTGACCAGGGTCAGCTTCTCTTCCTCGAGATTGCGCGGCACATCCAGCGAACCGATACGAACACGCTCGCCGCCCCACGCGAAAGAACTCAACCCGAGCCATGGCGCGGACGGATGTCCCGGTGTGGCAAATTTTTCAGCGATGTCGCCGAGAATCGGAATCTTGTGCGGTGTGACCGATACGTCGAAACGGAATTGATCGATGACCGGTTGCAATACCGAGCGGCTTTCCATCACCGCCATCTCAGTGACGGGCGATGGCGCGGGTGGAGGCAGCGCTTCCTGGTTCTGCAACGCAAGCCCGAGCGCATTCGGCTCGGGTGGATCGACCCGCACGGTGACGTCGGCCGAATAGATCGGCGTGGCGATCAGCAGATACGCGACCGCCAATGTGAGAACAACGGCCGTCGTGACGACGATCTCCCAGATGTGGTCACGCATCAGCGTGAGCATCCCGCGTGCACTGAGTTGACGCCGATCGGTCTCGATGGCGGGATAGAGCGAATTCTGCGGATAGTAGTCCACCGGTCTCATCCTTGCAGGTTGATGCGCAGAGCGGAGAGCAAGCTCGCTTTGCGTCGCTACGTCGCCTGGTACGCTGCCACCGGCCGCATCAGCCCTGAATAAATGGCAGGCCGCACGGCGAAGCGACGTGCTGGGTCGGGTTAGGTCGGGGAACCGCGTTCGGGACATCTCGAACGACGGATGGCTGCATACGCCTATTGCTTATCCACTTCGGTATTGCCAATTGTTCTTCTCGTGAATTCGAAATGCGAACTCCAATGCGCCGAATCACGGTGACAATTTGTCTATGGATGGTGCAGTGAAGCATAGACTCCAAAACAAGTGCGCAATCGCTCGCGGCATAAATTCGGGTGTTATTGGCCGATTGTGCGGAGCGTTTTACAGAAGCCTGCGAATAGCGTAAAGCCTTGTTGCGATCTGCAATTGGTGTAACAGATTTATACGGGGCGGCGCATACATCGCGACAGAACGCGTCACGCGCCAATCATGTGCGAAGACGAACCCGTTTATCGGGGTGCATCCCTCTCTTTCCTTGTGAGACGGTGCATTCGCCGATTTTTCGCACTGCACAATCGACGCAATGGCATTGAAATGGATCAGAAAAAACTTCTGCCCTCTTATATGTACTAGAACGCATTTCAATAGAGTGCAAGGTAACATTTTCTCGATCATGACTATTACGCCAAAACACCCGCGCATGCCAGCCAAGCTCGTCTCACTCAATTCGATGCGCTACTCTCAATGCAGAATTTTCCCGTCTGGAGAAGCACGCGTGATGAAGCATATTGGTCTGTTCGTCTTCCAGGATTGTTCGATGGCAAGTACCGGCGCGATCGGCGACGCGTTCCGTCTTGCCAATGAGTTCAAAAAAGCCGCCGGTGAAGAGCCCACCTATCGGTTCTCTGTACTGTCGGACGGCGGTGGTCTCGTGACCAGTTCGTCCGGCATCTCCATCTGGACGCAACGCCTCGAGCGATATTGCCTGTCCGATTTCCATGCGTTCTTTGTCGCATGCCGTGACGTCACTGAAGTGGCGGAATCCAACGATCGCTTTCTGTCGTGGATCTCGCTGCAAGGCTCGATCGCGTCGTTTGGCATGCAACAGGGTGCGAACCTCGCCGTCGTTTGCAACGATCCGCTGCAATCGACAGTACCTATATTTCTATTCGATGACAGCGGCGATGCCGCGCGGACTCAGAGCAATGTCACGCCCGCCGATCTCGCGATCGCGCAGATCGAGCGCGACGTCAATTCCGACACCGCGCGCAAGATCGGCCGCATTCTGCAGGTGGGCTATGTAGAAAAGAGCAAATCCGAGCTCGACGACGTGAACATCACGACGACGGCCGAAAAAATTCGCGAATCAGCTCGGTGGATCAAGGAAAACTACAGCAAGGCGATCTCGGTTGCGCAAGCCGCCGAATCCGTTGCGATGAGCAAGCGAAACTTTCAACGCCGTTTCAAATGCGAGTTCGGCATGACGCCGCTCGAATACCTGTTGCGTACCCGCTTCGAGATCGTTCGCTCGATGCTGAAGAACACCGACTTGCCGGTCGACAAGATCGCGCGCCGCTGCGGCATGGGCGATGGCAATCGGCTGGGGCGGCTATTCAAGGAACGCTATGGCATGTCGCCGACGCAGTTTCGCGCGCAACAGCATGTGGAAGCCGAGGAACGCTGGCTGACACCGGAGGAAAGCTGGACCGCCGCGACCGGCATGTTACGGCAGGCGGCCGCCACGCTCTGATTCTCTAACCCCAACTCTCTAACCTTCTTTTCCGGATTGCGCTTCCCCCACTCTCGATTCCTTCGATTCTCCGAGGACGACACCGTGCCTCGACCGCTCAGGGATTAGAACATGACAATTATCAGATCCGCCGAACTCGACGGCGAGGACGCGATATCCGCGCCGGAATATGGCGATGCGGAGCCTGCCGTCCACGCTATTATCGAAGAGCATCCACTACTGGGAACGGACCCACATGCGCTCGCACAGCTGAGTGCGCATCCATCGGCCCCGCAACCACCCTCCACGGTCAGAAGGATCAAGGAGGCCGCGAAAACGCTATTGCCGGACTCGCTATTTGTAAGCCTGTTACATCACAAATGTATCGGCCGCTACCCCAATCTGATTCATCCGGTCACCTTCAATGAAAAGATCCTGTTGCGCAATTTGCGACCGGACCCTCGTTACATTCATCTGACCGATAAGCTGCTGGTGCGTGAACATATTGCCGAAAAAATTGGCGAGCAGTATTTGATACCGCTACTCGCGGCACCCGATGTATTCACGCAGCAAGTATTCGACGCACTGCCGGATGCTTTCGTGATGAAAGCCAATCACGGCAGTACGTTCGTTGAAATCGTCAGGAACAAATCGGAAACGTCGTTCGAGAAGCTGCAGGTACTCGCCGAGCGCTGGCTTGCCACCTCTTTCTACTACGTTGCGCGCGAGCGGCACTATCGGGCGATCAGGCCGCGCATCTTCTTCGAGCATCTGCTGTTAGACCAGCAAGGACGGATACCGGCCGATCTGAAGATCCACTGCTTCGGCGGCAGGCCCGGGCGGCCGATCATCTATATCCTCGTGATCTCGGATCGCTTCGGCAACTCGCACGGCGATGTGTACGACGTCGACTGGAATCACCTCGATATCACAATCGGCCCGTACAAACGCAGTGCAGCGCCCGGCCCTCGACCATCGAATTTTCCGGACGTGCTGGACATCGCAATCCGGCTAGCCGAAGACTTCGACTATGTACGAGTCGATCTGTACGCGCCGGACAATCAGGTCTTTTTCGGTGAATTGACGTTTACGCCGGGCGCGGGCGTACTGCCCTTCAAACCGGATAGCGTCGACTACGAGTGGGGAAAGCTGCTGGCGTGAATGAAATCGATTGCATGAAGCGCCGCCTGGGCGGCGCTTCATGCATCGCTTCATACTTCGTTATTGCGCCGTTATTAGGCCGGCGTCATACCGTTGGCGATCTTTGCTCGGTCCGCGTCACGCGAAGCCAGAAACGACAGCAATTGACGTGCAGCGTCGCGCTGACGCACGGCCGTGCATAACGCAGCGGTAAAGACCGTCGTGGCCTGAGCATCCGCAGGCAATGGACCCAGCACGTCGATACCCTGCACGTGAATCAGCTCGCTGAATTGCTGAAAGCCGAGCGCGACGTCGCCCTGTGCGACGAGCTTGCCCACCGGCACACCCGGCGGCGCCTTCACGAGGCGCGGCGCGATATCGCCGGCAATCCCCCAGCGTTCGAACAGTTCGAGCAGATGCGTACCGCTCGGGCCGGTCGAATAACCAATGCTACGAGCGCCGAGTACCGCGTCGCGCAGCGCTGCCTCGCTGCCGATGTCGGGATGCGCGGCGCCTGCCGCCACCGCGACCGCAATACCCGAGCGCGCCAGTTCGACCCGGCTATCGTGATCGACATGGCCTGTGCTCGCGAGCTTGTCGATCGCGTCGGCCGCGAGCACGACGATATCGAATACCTCGCCCTGCTGAACGCGGCGTGCCGCATCGACGCCTCCAACCGACTCGATCGCCACTGTCTGTCCCGTCTGCTGCTGATACGACGCGGTGAGTTCGGCCAGCACCTGGCGCGTGGCCATCGATGAAATGCCGGTAATCGCCAGGTTCACGGCTTGACCATTGATGATCGCATCCACGCTCGTCAGTCCTTGTAACGCAAGCCGGCCTGCTCGAGCGGCCCACGCATGTTGTACATGTCGAGACCCAACACGCCGGAAGCGAGCTTCGCGCGCTTGTCCGCTTCATTGGCCTCGCGCGCGGCGGCTTTTTCGAGCACCGCGGGCGCGAGTGCGGTCGGCACGATCACCACACCGTCATCATCCGCGACGACGACATCGCCCGGCGTGACCAGTGCGCCTGCACACACGATGGGAATATTCACCGAACCGAGTGTCGCCTTGACCGTTCCCTTCGACGAAATGGCCTTGCTCCACACCGGAAAATTCATCTCGGTCAGCACGCTGACATCGCGCACACCGGCATCGATAATCAACGCATGCGCACCGCGCGCCTTGAAACTCGTGGCGAGAAGATCGCCGAAATAGCCGTCCGTGCAATCGGCAGTGACGCCGGCGATAACGATATCGCCAGGACGGATTTGTTCGGCCGCGACATGCAGCATCCAGTTGTCACCCGGTTGTAGCAATACCGTGACTGCCGTGCCACTTGCGCGCGCGCCGACATAAATCGGCCGCATATAGGGCTTCAGCAGACCGGTGCGCCCCATCGCTTCATGCACGGTAGCCGATCCGAGCGCGCCGAGTTTCGCGGCGACGTCACCGTCCGCGCGCTGAATGTTGCGATAAACAACTCCGAGTTCGTACATGATTACTGTCCTTTCGATTTGAGCATCGCGTCGAGACGCGGATAGACGCGGCGAGCATTGCCTTCATAGATCTTCTGGCGCTCTTCAACGTCGACATGCGCGGCTTCGATATAGCGCTTCGTATCGTCGAAATAGTGGCCGGTCTCCGGATCGATGCCGCGCACCGCGCCGATCATTTCGCTGGCGAACAGAATGTTGTCGACGGGGATCACACGCGTCAGCAGATCGATGCCCGGCTGATGATAGACGCAGGTATCGAAGAACACGTTGTTCAGCAAATGATCCTTCAGCAAAGGCTTCTTCATTTCCTGCGCGAGTCCGCGGAAGCGACCCCAGTGATACGGCACCGCGCCGCCGCCGTGCGGAATCACGAAACGCAGCGTCGGAAAATCGCGGAACAGATCCGACGTCAGGCATTGCATGAACGCGGTCGTATCGGCATTCAGGTAATGCGAGCCGGTCGTGTGAAAGCACGCATTGCAACTGGTGCTCACGTGAATCATCGCGGGAATGTCGTATTCGACCATCTTCTCGTAGATCGGATACCAGTAGCGATCGGACAGCGGCGGGCTGGTCCAGTGGCCGCCGGACGGATCCGGATTCAGATTGATCGCGACATTGCCGTATTGCTCGACACATTTGACGAGTTCGGGAATACAGGTCGCCACATCGACTCCGGGGCTTTGCGGCAACATCGCGGCCGGCACGAAATGCTCCGGAAACAGTTGGCTCACGCGATAGCACAACTCGTTGCAAATCGCCGCCCATGTACTCGAGACTTCAAAGTCGCCGATGTGATGCGCCATAAAACTCGCACGCGGGCTGAAGATTGTCAGGTCGAGACCGCGCTCGCGCATCAACCGCAACTGATTGCTCTCGATCGACTCGCGCAACTCGTCGTCGCTAATCTGCAATTCGGACGCCTTCGGCATCTCCGCCGGGCTCTTGATGCCTGCGATCTGGCGATTGCGCCATGTCTCCAATGCTTTCGGCGCCGTGGTGTAGTGGCCGTGAATGTCGATGATCACCGTGATTCCTCAGAAGATGGATTTAACCGGCGGCGCTACGCGAGATTCGCGCGGCGCCGTATTCCCTTTGTCAGTTTCCGTTCGCTAATGCGCGGCATTCGGATAAACGGCCGCCCCACGCTATCGACCGAAGGTACTGTTCGCGACAGGCGTGCTAAAGCACGGGTTAACCATAGGGCTGGCGCGAGTATCCGCATTTTTGCCGTTGTGCATAGCACCGGCGAAGCCGGCCTGATTCGCGTGAAGGCCCGTCGCGAAAGCACTTGCGGCAGACCGACGCGCGCTGAAAGCGGGTCTCGCGCAGGCATGCTTGCGCGCATCCTCATAAACAGAACAGATGCCCTGGGAATGAAGTCGCATAGAACGGATGCAGCGGCATCGCGCGAACGGGCTTGCGTACGCTCGAACTTGCCAGCGCAATTTCCAGGGAAATCACCAAGCCTACGCTGCATCACTTTGCATACAATGTAGCCACTCAATTCGTGATTGACGCCGTCATGACATCGAAACAGAGTGTTTTGCATACAATGCCGGCTTTGCCGGCTCGATCGCCGGACGACGTTTATCTGGCGATCAAGCAGTCGCTCGCCGATAGCCGCTATGGCGCAGGCCAATACCTGCGCGAGGAACAGTTGGCGAAAAGCCTCGGCGTCAGCCGTACTCCGGTGCGCGAAGCATTGCGGCGTCTGGGCGCCGAAGGCTGGGTCGAGATCAGGCCCAACTACGGCGTGCGAGTCAAAGCGTGGTCTTTGCAGGACGCGCGCGAGATATTCGAAGCGCGGATTCTGATCGAGCCGTTTCTGGCCGGTCGCGCCGCGTTGAACATCGGCGCCGCGGAAATCGAGCGGCTCGACGCGCTCGCCGCGCATATGACGGCCATCACGCAACGCCCTTCCACACCCGAAACGCTGGAAGCGTGGTTCGCCGCGAACGGCGAATTCCATTCGATCATCACCGCAGCCGCGGGTAACGCGCGGCTCGACCGTTCATTGACGTCGATGAAGGAAACGCCGCTGATCAAGTGGACGTTCGATTCCTACAGCGACGAACACCGCGCAAGCAGCGCGCGCCAGCATGTGGAAATCGTGCAGGCACTCGCGAATCGCAACGCCGCGTGGGCAGAAGCGATTACCCGTTGCCATATTCTCGCCGCCGAAAAGGCAGTACTCGACCGTTATCAACGAGAACACTCTTCGCCGTAACTCATCGCACTACCAGCACCACCGCACGACCGCACATTGCCGCAACACGAATAGCCGTCCCATAACGACGCAGGAGACGTGAAATGCCGAGCACCGTGAACGCGGGTCCACGACTGGACAGATTGCCTATCTCCGGTTTTCACCGGCGCATCCTCTGGCTGATTGGCGGAGGCATGTTTCTCGACTCGTTCGATATCTACCTTGCCGGCGGCGTACTCGGCGCGCTGGCAAAGAGCGGCTGGTCGACGATGCAACTGAACGCGGCGTTTCTGTCGTCGACGTTCGTGGGCATGCTATTGGGCGCATTCACCGCGGGTCTGCTCGGTGACGCGAAAGGCCGCAAATTTACCTATCAGTTCAATCTCGCGATCTTCGGCCTCGCTTCCGTTGCCGGTGCGCTCGCGCCGAACATGACGTGGCTGATCGTCTGCCGCTTCTTCATGGGCCTCGGGCTCGGCGCTGAAATCGTCGTTGGTTATGGTTCCGTCGGCGAATTCATTCCGCCGGCGGTGCGCGGCAAATGGTCCGCGTATCTGTCGCTGATCACGAACTCTGCGCTGTTCTTCTCGACGTTCATCGGCTATCTGATCATTCCGACGATCGGCTGGCGCGCGATGTTTGCAATCGTCGGCATCGGCGCGCTGATCGTGTGGGTGATTCGCAAGAGGATGCCGGAGTCGCCGCGCTGGCTCGAATCGAAAGGCCGTTATGACGAAGCCGATGCAATTCTTCGCCGGGCGGAAGCGGAATCGCAGACAGCGACAGGTCAGCCATTGCCGTCGTTCATACCGGCGTCTCCCGAATCGGCGGCTGCGACTTCTCGCTCCACTACGCTCGTCGAATTGTTCAAGGGTTCGCAGATTCGCCGCACACTGCTCGCGATTTCCGTGCAGATCGGCGTGAACGTCGTGATTTACGGCTTCATCGTCTGGGTGCCGACGTTCCTGATCAAGCAGGGGCTCGGCATGGCTTCATCGCTCGGTTATACGACGCTGATGTCACTCGGCGGTCCCGCGGGCGCGTTCCTCGGTGTGCTGATTGCCGATCGCGTCGGCCGCAAGAACGGTCTGATCGCGGTCGCCGTGATTGCCGCCGTGGTGGGCTGGGCGTACGGCAATTCGACCAATGTCGCGATGGCCACCGTACTCGGCTTCATGCTATTCACGCTGACCTACCTGATGGTGGCACTCGGCATCGCCACGTATATCCCAGAGCTGTTTGCCACCGAAAACCGCATGCGGGCAAACGGCATTGCAGGCTGCGCGGGCCGTATCGCCGGCATTCTCGCGCCGCAACTCGTGGTCGTCATGTATGCATCGGGCGGCGTCAAGAACGTGCTGTCGGTCATCGTCGGCGTGCTCGTCGTGATGGCGGCGATTCTCGCGATGTTCGGCATCGAAACGAACCGGCGCTCGCTCGAAGATATCGCGCCGCCGCCGACCGTCGATGCGGACACCGCGCTCGCCGCAGCGTCCGTCGCGCGCGAACCGCGTCGTTGATCCGACATCCAGCCGACACATGAGTCGACCTTTCATCGTCATCAAACGGAGATAGCATGAATGCACAGAACAAACGTCAGCAATTGAAGGCACGTCTCGCGCAAACGGAACTCGTTACCGCGCCCGGCATATTCGATCTGATCTCCGCGAAGATGGCCGACTCGATGCAGTTCGACTGTCTGTATATGACCGGCTTCGGTACCGTCGCGTCGTATCTCGGTCTCGCCGATGCGGGGCTCGCAACGTACACGGACATGGTCGATCGCGTCACCGCGTTTTGCGGCGCGACACATACGCCGATGATCTGCGACGGCGACACCGGCTATGGCGGTTTGCTGAATGTCGCGCACACAGTGCGCGGCTATGAACGCGCCGGCGCCGCGGGCATTCAGCTCGAAGATCAGGAGTTTCCGAAGAAGTGCGGACACACGCCGGGCCGCAAGGTGATCGCACTCGACGACATGGTGAAGAAGATCAAGGTCGCGGTCGAAACGCGTGAAGACGCGAACTTTCAGATCGTCGCGCGCACGGACTCGCGCACATCGCTCGGTCTCGACGAAGCATTGCGGCGCGGCGAAGCGTTCGCAAAAGCCGGCGCCGATGTGCTCTTTATCGAATCGCCCGAAAGCGTCGAAGAACTGGAAACGATTGCACGCACATTCGATACGCCGCTACTCGTGAATATCGTCGAAGGCGGACGCACGCCGCAACTGACGCCCGCCGAATTGCAGAAGCTCGGCTTTTCGATTGCGATTTATCCGGCGTCCGGCTTTCTCGCGGTGGCGAAAGCGCTTCAGGATGTCTACGCGCAGATCCACGCGCGGCATGGCACCGCGCATGTGCAAAACAGCATGTATCCGTTCGCGGAGATGTGCAATCTGATGGGCTTTCCCGCAGTCTGGCAGTTCGATCGCGAGCATGCCGAATGAAAGCGCTCTGACAAAATTTTACGTCTGTCGCCAAGGTGATCGCGTAGCATAGCGAGGGCATGTGCTGCGAGCGCGATGCGCTCGCATTTGTCCTCTATCTGCGGAGATCTGGAAATGAGTATTTTCGGTGACATCGTTCACAAACTGTTCGGCAAGGCCAAGCCGGACCAACCTCCCCCCGCCGCGGAACCGACGCCCGATCCGGCCGCCGCGCAAGCCGCGACACCCGACGCACCGGCTGCACCCGCACCGCTGACCGACGTCGACGTTGCCGCCGTGATGGATCAGCTCGTCAGCGAAAGCGGACAAACGCTGAACTGGCGCACGTCGATTGTCGATACGATGAAGGCGCTCGGTGTCGACAGCAGTCTCGATCACCGCAAGCAGCTCGCACAGGAATTGAAGTACAGCGGCGATATGAACGACTCGGCAAGCATGAACATCTGGCTGCACAAGCAGGTGATGCAGGCACTCGCCGCGAATGGCGGCAAGCTGCCGCCGGATCTGGCGAACTGAGCATTTGCTCTTAGGCACGGTTGTCCGGTTGAAGCGCACAACCGTGCATCAAGCGCAGCAACACACAAAAGCCGCGCGTAAAGGTAACACGAGGGCACTTAAATGCCCTCTCGCTTTGCAATTCGGAAGATACGGGAATGCGGCGGCTATTGCGCCGCAGTGAGCTTGAGTCCCGGCCGCAACGGCAGTGCGGCCTCTTGTGGACCCTTGCGTTCGTCCGACACCTGCTCGATACCTTTTCTCGTGACTTCTTCGAGAAAGGTCAGACGCGCACGGTAGTAATCAGCACGCAGTTGTGCGTCGAGCACAAGCTGTTCCGCCTGAAACAATTCCATGCGCAAGTTATTCAACGCGCGCTCGGCCTGTTTCTCGGGAGTAGGAGCATGTTGTGAAGCCCAGTTAGCAAGCCACCTCATCATGGTGAAGCCCTCCTTGGTTCAATGCTCTGCCGTGACAGGCTATCAAATTCCAGGCGGGACGTGTGTTAATTTGTCCCGGGCGTTGCTTATTGCACAAGCGACTGTATTCGAGCGCACCATTTGCATGCCATCGCGCGATACTCGCATTCGCGACTGGGCACTTCCCGATTGATATCGACCGATACCGCGAGATCGCAGAGAAGAAAAAGCCCGCACAGGGAAGGCGGGCCAAAACAACTCTCCGCTCACACGTGTCATGACCTTGACACGCCCAGAGTCTAGCTGTCGCCCGATGCGAACGTCAGTGCGTTTCCGATCAGTTCCGCGCGAATGCAACGATCGTGAACTATCGCGCTAACCTTCGTGAAGCGGCTCGACATTCTTCGCGACGGCTCTCGCGAATTGCGTGATCTGCCGGCCCTGCTCGATCAGATCCATCGCGAGCCGGAACGTCACGACATCCCCTTTATCCGCCAGTTGAAGTTTCGCGAGCACGACCTGACGCGCGGTTGCGGCGAGTTTGTCGATCGCCGGCTTTTCATCGATAACCTTCGCGACTTCCGCCGGATCGGGCTGCTCGATCGTGCGGATCGCCTGTTCGAGATTGCAGATCACCGCATCGGTGAATTGCATGGTGGCAGCATCCCGCAAGCGAAGCAGATCGATCTGTTGCGTCAGTCTTTGCTGGCCCACCGTCATCAGCGTGGTGCGAACAATACCGCTGATGCTCTCGAGGTTGCTCGCGACTTGCGTAAGGCCGACTATCTGCTGACCTTCGTCTTCCGAATGTTGCTGTTGCGACAACTGGCCGATGTAGTGAAGAATTTCGGCCGCGAGCCGGTCGGCTTCCTTGTCCTGATCCAGCAGAAGATTGATCTCTTCCATCGTGCCGTTCGACACCATCTGCGAGCCGCCGCGCACGATATCGAGTACCTGCGCGCCGAGCCGCGTCAATTCGATGCGTATGCGCTGCAATCCCAGCGCGGGCACGGTCAGCGATGCTTCGTCGAGATACAGCGCATCGCCCGCGGGCTTGGCTGCCTGCGCACGCTTCGGCACGATGAATTGCGCGAAGCGTGCGATCGGACCGGTGAACCAGATCAGGATCAGCGTGCTTGCCACACTGAAGATCGTATGGGCATTGGCCACCTGTCGCGGCGCCTCGGCCGCGAGCCGCGCGTTGCCTTGCAGCTCCGGAAAGGACGGCGAGATAAAGCGCACGAAGTCCGCCATTTGCGGAATCAGAAAAATGCCGACCACGACGCCAAACAGATTGAAGATCAGATGCACGATGCCTACCTGCACCGCTTCGGGCGGCTTGCCGATCGATGCCAGCAGCGCGGTACCACAGGTGCCCACGTTCGCGCCGAAAATCAGCGTAATGGCCGCTTCGAGCGGCATCAGACCTTGCCCGCTCAACGCAATCACGATCCCGAGCGTCGCCGCGGAGCTTTGCACGATCGCGGTGAACACCGCGCCGACGATGATGCCCATCAACGGATTGCGCATGTCCTGCATCGCGTCGATAAACGGCTGATACGTGCGCAGCGGATGAGTCGCCTGGCCCATCAGCTGGATGCCGAGAAACAGCAACCCGAGCCCCATGACCACGCGCCCGATCTGTACCAGCAATTCACGGCGGCCGAATGCATGCAGCACGAAGCCGATCGCGAGCATGAACGGAGTCAGCCGCGATACGTCGAACGCGACGATCTGCGCGGTGATGGTCGAGCCGATGTTCGCGCCCATGATCATCGGCACCGCCTGGCCCAGCGTCATCAGCCCGGCGGACACGAAGCCGACCATCAGCACCGTCGTGATGGTCGACGAATTGAGCAGCGCGGTCACCGCGGCGCCTGCCGCCATGCCGCGAAACCGGTTGGCGGTCAGCACGCCGAGCAGCGACTGTAGTTTCGCGCCGGCGATCGCCTTCAGGCCACCGGTCATGAACTCGAGGCCGAGAAGAAACAGCGCAAGGCCGCCGATCAGCAAGCCGCATATCTCGACGAGGTTCAGCCTGACCGGGTCCATCTCTGCCAGATACGAAGTCATCCTGATGTGCCTTTTTAGTGACGTGAAATGCACGGATAGAACTGCGGACGGCTCGACGCCCGGGCCGGTGCTGGCGCAACGAATGGCTGCTGCGCCTGTGTCCTGGGCAGGTACTTCAGTAGATTAAGAAAAAGCGTGCGCCCAGGCAAGGGATCGCGCAGCAAGGCCGGCATCGGATTACCGCGGGCAAACAGCTATCTGACACGTGTTAAGAAAACCCTGAGTTCGTCACCCGCCGACGCGCGTTCCATCGGCGAACACCTGCTTCCAGATCAGGATACGCACCGACTTGCGCAAGCCGGTCGGCCAGAACGGATCATCATGAACGAGCCGCTCGACCTGTTCGTGGGTGTTCGCTTCGACGAGCCATAAGCCGCCGTCCGCGGCACCATCCGCGTGACGCAGCGGGCCCGCCGCGACGATCGCCGCGGCATTGCGTTCGAGGAATTGCAGATGCGCATCCATGTGCCGCCGTCGCAATTCATCGGCGTGTTCGGCATGATCTTCGAATAGAACCGCAAATAGCATTACCGTGCTCCTGTTTCCCGTTGGTTGAGACAGTCGAGCTTAGTGCGGCATCATGCGTGTCTCAAGCCGGAAAACCGCAGCACGGGTCTGCAAAAATGCCTGCATTCGATTGGAACGATCTCCAGTATGTTCTTGCCGTCGCTCGTGACGGCTCGCTCGCCGCGGTCGCGCGGCGCCTGAAAGTCGACCCGACCACGGTCGGGCGGCGGCTGCGCGCGATCGAAGCGGCGCTCGGCGCGAAGCTGTTCGAACGCGATAGCGACGGGCAGATGCGCGCGACCGATGCGGGCCGCATCGTGATCCAGCGCACGCAAACGATCGAAGCGGAGATCGGCAATCTCGATGCGGCCGTCCGCACGCACGACGTTGCGGTACGCGGCACGGTGCGGCTCACCGCGGTGCCGGTGCTGATCAACCGGGTTCTGATGCCGGCGTTGCCGGCGCTGATCGCACGACATCCCGAACTGAACATCGAACTCGTTGCCGACCATCGCGATCTGAACCTGCCGCGTCGCGATGCGGACATCGCGGTGCGTCTCGCGAGACCGGGCAACGAGGCGGGCGAGCGGATCGTCGCGCGCAGGATCGGCATGCTGGCCTATGCGGTCTATGCCGCGGCGAATTGCGCCGACCCTCACGCATTGCCATGGCTGACCTACGAGGCCGGCATGCGCCACCTGCCTCAGGCGCAGTGGATCGCGCGCGTGGCCGACAGCGACGGCGGCCTCGCCGCGGTGGTCGCGAACGACGCCGAAGCACTGCTGCAAGGGGTTCAGGCAGGGCTCGGGCGATCGCTGCTGCCCTGCATCGTCGCGGATCGCACGCCGGGCCTCGTGCGTTTGCCGCACGATCATCACGCGCCGCCCGAGCGCGAAATCTGGACGCTCACTCATCCGGATGTGCGGCCTCTCGCGCGAATCTCCGCGGTGCTGGCGTGGCTCGACGCGATCGTCGCAACGCCTTATGCGATGTCGGCCGCGACGTAGCGAGACACAGCCAATGCGGCCCACGGCGATCGATCTTCAGACACCCTGCTCTGAAGTATTCACTTCGTATTGATGTCAACCGTTGCGCGGTCAATCAACGCTTGTGCTACCGACTCGACTTGGCAGTTAACCCGTAGGTGAAAATGCTCATCGTGCCGCCCGCTGGCGGGTGCCAATAATATCTCCATCCTCCAGACAAACCCGCTCTAATTTCACCCGAAAGAAGGAGGACTTATGGCAAATCGCATTGCCTACGTAACTGGCGGTATGGGCGGTATCGGCACCGCAATCTGTCAGCGCTTGCACAAAGAAAATTTCACGGTCATCGCGGGATGCGGCCCGAACTCGGCACGCAAAGCCCGATGGCTCGACGAACAGAAAGCGCTTGGCTACAACTTCGTTGCTTCCGAAGGTAACGTCGCGGATTGGGAATCCACGGTGAAGGCGTTCGAGAAAGTCAAAAAGGAAGTCGGCGAAATCGACGTGCTGGTCAACAACGCGGGCATCACGCGCGACGGCATGTTCCGCAAGATGTCGCACGAAGACTGGGTCGCGGTGATCGACACCAACCTGACGAGCCTGTTCAACGTGACCAAGCAGGTCATCGAGGGCATGGTCGAGCGAGGCTGGGGCCGCATCGTCAACATCTCGTCGGTCAATGGTCAGAAAGGCCAGTTCGGACAAACCAACTACTCGACCGCGAAGGCCGGCATTCACGGCTTTACGATGGCACTGGCGCAGGAAGTAGCCACCAAGAACGTGACCGTCAACACCGTGTCGCCCGGCTATATCGGCACCGACATGGTCAAGGCGATCCGCCCCGAAGTGCTGGAAAAAATCGTCGCGACAATTCCGGTGCGCCGGCTCGGCACGCCGGAAGAAATTGCGTCGATCGTCGCATGGATCTCATCGGATCAGGCGGGCTTTGCAACGGGAGCGGATTTCTCGTTGAACGGCGGTCTCCATATGGGCTAGTGCAAGCGGCGCCGCACGTCGTGCGGCGCAACTGCTTGCCGTTGCGATGCCCATCTTCAGGTTCACTGATGTCGCGGCCCGGCGCAAGCCGGCCGCGTCAGTATGCTTATGGCCAGAAAAGCGAGCCCGCGTCGCGCGACAGCCGTGAAATCGCCACGGTCAAACCCGAAGGCGATGCAGCAGCCGATCGTACCCGCGAAAGCGGGTGAAATCTCGCTCGACTATCACATGACGCTCGAGGCGCTGCGCAGCGGCGTCGGCAATCAATATCACGTCGGCAGCATGGCGCAGGCCATTTATATGGCGATGCTGCTCAATCAGCGCGGCTATGGCGTGTCGGTACCGGAACTCTTTCGCGACGCGGAAAGCGTCATCCTGCATTGCCGTCAGTCGGGTCTCGAAACCGGCACCTGTGTCGTCGACAACGATGCCTATGCGCTGCTCGGGCAGGTTCTGACGCTGTTCGATCAGCAACTCGCGGCGGTGCCGGTGCGCGAACTGGTCGCGGTCAACGCGAAGTTGAAGCAGCTTTTCACGAGCGCCAATGCCGGATATGACGGCGAGGATAATGCGCGGTAGGGAAGTCGTAGAGCAGAGCCATGGGATTGGCGTGAGTCGTGTGATTCGCGTGTGCTCGCGGTGAGCGCCTACCGTTACGACAGAAGTTGCAGATTGCGCTTACAGGTCCGGCAATACGCCATCGCCCGACCACGCGACACAGGCGCAATAGCCTGCCGATATCTGAAGCCATTGCGCATCCAGTTGCAGGATTGCATTGCCATTGCGTGCATGGTCGTCGCTCAGTGCGACGCTCGGTTCATGCTGACCATCGCCATCGCCGAGCACCGAAAACCATGTCATGCCGTCGCCGATGCCGACGCCGAGCGCCTTCAACAGCGCTTCCTTGGCGGTCCAGACCGCATAGAACGCGTCGGCGCGCAACGACACCGGTAGCGCCGATACATACGCGTTGTCGCGCGGCGCAAACACCGTCGGCGTCAGCCGCTGCCAGTCGATCCCGTTACGGGCGGCCTCGATATCGACGCCGACACGCCCTCGCGCGGCAATCGCAATCAGCGCATGGCGCCCAGAATGCGATACGTTGAAATCGAGGCATACGTCAGGCGCGCCCGGCGTATTCGACAGCGGGTTTCGCAGCGACACGATACGCGGCCGGCCCGCGGCATCCGGCTCGAAATGCAATGCGTCCGGCTTCACGCCGGTTCGTTCGGCAAGCAAGTAACGCAATACCACACGTGTGCCCGCGTGACGCAACGCGTCTTCGTGGCGCAGAAAGCGCGCGGCTTTCGCGCGCTCATCATCGGACAGCACCGCGAAAGCCGGATGCTCGAGACTCATGGCAAAGTCGAACGTAACGCAGAAGATTTCGATACCAGCGGCGCGTGCACGCGGTACATCCAGCACACGTACATCGAAATCAGGGGCAGCGGTTGCGATCATCGAATTCATTTTCAACGTGGTCATGGTGGCCAGCGGGCTCGTACCATTTACCTGAAACGATCGGGCGCGGCAAGCTCGCCGGTAAAAGCGACGCTAGCACACTGCTCGCGTTGCGCGGATAACTCCCGTCAGTAGTGTTCTATGATCTGGTCGACCGGTCCAGTGGTTGCCGTGAGTCGATAGGCGCTGACGGCGAAGCCTGTGATCGCGCGACACCTGTTACACCGTACTCAACGTCAGCCCGGAGGAAAAGCCATGCGCTTGAACATCGTCCCTGGCCGCTACCTCGCCGCGCTGCTGATCGCGCTTATCTTCGCCGCAAGCTTGCAAAGCTGCGCGACCCAGGCCACCGATAGCGTCACGCGCACGGAGCCCTATCGCGTCGAGATCCGCCGTACCGCGCTCGGCATTCCGCATCTGAAAGCGGACGATTGGGGCAGCCTCGGCTACGGTTACGGCTATGTGCAGGCGCAGGACAATCTGTGCACGATGGCCGACGGCTTCGTCACGTATCGCGGCGAACGCTCGCGCTACTTCGGCGCGAATGCGCGGCCCACCGTCGAAGCAAGCTTCGGCCAGCCCGACAATCTCGACGCGGATTTCTTTTTCCGTTTCATCACCGACGACGCGGCCGTTGCGCGCTACCGCAACAGTCAGAGCGCCGACATGCGCGCGTTGATCGACGGCTTCGTCGCCGGCTATAACCGCTACGTCGCCGACCTCGCTCGCGGCGAATTTCCGGGCGCGCATGCGGCCTGTCGCGCGGCGCCGTGGGCCGGCAAAATCACCAGCACGGATATTTACCGGCGCCAGTACGCGGCGAATCTGGCGGGCGGCGCGGCGCGCTTCGTCACCGCGATTGCGCGCGCGCAACCGCCCGCCGCGACGCCGCCGCTTTCTAACGGACTACCCGGAGAAATGCGAGGCGACGCACCGCTCGCTGACGTCGGCGGCCACGCGGGAATCGGCAGCAACGCACTCGCGTTCGGCGCGGACGCGACGCACAGCCGCAGCGCGCTGCTGCTCGCCAATCCGCATTGGCTCTGGAGCGGCCCGGATCGTTTCTATCAGGCGCAACTGACGATTCCCGGCAAGCTCAATGTAAGCGGCGTGTCGTTTCTCGGCGTGCCGCTGATCGTGATGGGTTTCAACGACAACGTTGCGTGGGCACATACCGTGTCCACCGCGAAGCGTTTCGGCCTCTTCCAGCTGACACTCGTACCGGGCGCGCCGACGCATTATCAGGTGGACGGGAAGCCTGAAGCGATGGTACCGACGCAGCTGCACGTCGAAGTGCGCGATACCGACGGCTCGCTGCATACGGTATCGCGCACGTTGTACCGTTCGCGTTTCGGCCCACTCGTCAATCTGGCGACGCTGTCGCCCGCGCTCGCGTGGAATGCACAGCAGGCATTCGCGTTACGCGATATCAATGCGGACAATGTCCGCGTACTCGAGAACTTTGTCGAATGGAATCAGGCGACGTCGCTCGACGATTTCATTCGTATCCAGAAGAACAATGCGGCGCTGCCATGGGTCAATACGATCGCGATCGGCCGCGGCGATCCGCGCGTGTGGTACGCGGATATCGGCGCGGTGCCGAACGTGCCCGACGAACTCGCGCAGCGCTGCACGCCGCCGGCGGGTCAAGCGGTAGCGCGCGCTATGCCGGGCGTGCCGTTTCTCGACGGCTCGCGCAGCGACTGTGACTGGCGCGACGAGCGTGGCGCGGCGCAACACTACGCGCTGCCGGCCGCGCAAATGCCGTCGCTGCTGCGGCGCGATTATGTCGGCAATTTCAATGACAGCTACTGGCTCAGCAATCCGGCCGCGCCGTTGACCGGCTTCGCGAAGATCGTCGGCCCGATCAACACGCCGCAATCGTTGCGCACGCGGCTCGGTCATGCGATCGCCGCGCAATTGCAGAGCGATCCCAACGGCGTCTCCGCCGAGGCGCTCGAACGCGCGGCGCTCGATAGCCGCTCGATGTCGGCGTTGCTATTCAAGCAGCCGGTACTCGACCGTCTTTGCAACAGCGAGGCGATCGCCACATTGCAAGCGACGGAGGAAATCGACGAACGGCGCGCGGCGTGCAAGGTACTCGGCGCGTGGAACGACACGGCCGCCACGACCGCGGTTGGCGCAACGTTGTGGGACGAAACCTGGCGGCGTCTGCTGACGATTCCGCCCGCACAGTTGTACGCGATACCGTTCGACGCCACGAAGCCATTGACCACGCCGGCCGGTATCGCCGCCGATCCCGCCAGGCTCGCCGCCGCGCTGCACGACGCAATCACGGCACTACGGAGCGCCGGCATCGCCATCGACGCGCCTCGCGGCGCCGCGCTCTACGTACAGCGCAACGCCGAGCGCATTGCGTTATATGGCGGCTGTGATGCGGCCGGCTACTTCACCGCTGCGTGCGCGTCGCATCCGTTCGATTCGAGCGGCTATTCGATGAACGTCAATCCGACCGGCGATACGTATCTGCAGGTCGTGTCATTCGACGACACTCAGGTAATCGCGCACACGCTGCTTGCCTCGTCCGAATCCGACGATCCCGCGTCGCCGCACTATGCGGACGCGACGCGCGATTACGCCGCTAAGCGGTGGCTGACTGTGCCGTTCTCGGAACAAGCGATTGCACGCGACTCGGAGTTGGGCGTTCGCACGCTGAGTTCAGCGGATGCAAACGCGCAATAAGCGGGTGATCAGATCAATAAGGATAGCCGCGCAACCGCCTGGCTACAGATCCAGCACGAGCAATGGAGATTTCGCGCGCGAGCAGCACGGCAGGAACTGGTCATTCGCCGCGCGTTCCTCATCGGTCAGATATGAATCCAGATGCTCGGGCTCGCCGGCAATCACTCGCGTGAGGCAGGTACCGCACACGCCCTGCTCGCACGACGTGATGACTTCGATGCCGTTGGCCGCCAGCGCCTGTACGACCGTGCATTCCGGTGGGATGTCGATCGTCGCGCCGCTGCTCGCGATACGCACCTGAAAAGCGCCGCCCGCCGCCGATTGATTAGCAGGCGCGCCGAAGAACTCGTAATGCAGCCGCTCCTGCGGCCATCCATTCGCTCGCGCGGTATCGAGCACGAAGTCCATAAAGCCGCGCGGACCGCACACATACAGATGCGTGCCGGCAGGTGCACCCTTGAGTACCTGCTCGATATCGAATGTCGAGCCGCCCGCATTATCGTCGTGATGAAACTGGACCGACTGCGCAAATCCGGCCTGGGCAATCCGCTCGACGAATGCGGTACGTTCTCTGGAGCGCGTGCAATAGTGCATCGCGAACGACTCGCCGGACGCCGCCAGTTGCTCCGCCATGCACAGAATCGGCGTCACACCGATGCCGCCCGCCAGCAGCAGATGATGACTTGCATCATGCGCCAACGCGAAATGATTGCGCGGCGCGCTGATCCGCAGGCACTCGCCTTCGCGAATCAGATCATGCACCGCCCTCGAACCACCGCGTCCCGCTTCGTCGCGCAGCACCGCGATCGTATAGCGATGCGTTTCTCGCGGATCATTGCATAGCGAGTACTGACGCACGAGACCATTCGGAAGATGCACGTCGACATGCGAACCCGCCTCGAACGCGGGCAAAGGTCCACCATCTTCGCTGCGCAATTCGAAGCTCGCGATACCAGGCGCTTCGTCGCGCCGCCGCGCGACCACTACATTCAGCACGGCCTGATTCATGTGGCCGTCCGCACCGGAATCACGCGTGACACTTCTGCCTGCGGCGCGCCCGCGGATGCGCGCTCCTGCGCGACGAGGCGATCTATCACGCGGCGCGACATCACACCACCCGCATCGATATTGAGTTTGAGCAGATTGCGCTCGGGCCATCTGAGCAGGTTCTGCTGCTGACGTTCGAGCATCTGCAGATCTTCGCTGAAAATCTTGCCCTGCCCTTCGCGAATACTTGCAGTCAGCTCGGCATCGTCGGGGCGGAAATGGCGCGCCATGCCCCAGAAATACCAGATCGACGTATCGGTTTCCGGCGTGATGAAATCGACGACAATCGACGACGCCTTTTTATCTGCCGGCGCATCGTAGCCACCGTGCCCCGCGTGCGCGACTCCGACTTCGATCAGTACATGGCTCGGCGGCGTGAAGTGGCAGATCTGCCAGCGATCGACCGGCACATCGTCGGCCAGACCGTTGCCGCGCAGCGCCATCTTCCAGAACGGCGGCGCCGCCACGTTTTCCATGAAGCGGCTCGTGCGCACCATATCGCCTTCGGCAACCGTTTTCGGTGCGGCTTCATCGATTTCTTTCTGACCGATGCTATTGGCGTGCACGTAGGTTTCGTGCGTCAGATCCATCAGGTTGTCGATCATCAACCGGTAATCGCAGTGGATGTGATACAGACCGCCGCCATAAGCCCATTCAGAACTTTCAGCCCATTCCAGATGATGCAGTTTCGCGGCATCCGCCTGCGCCGCATCGCCCGGCCACACCCAGATAAAGCCGTAACGCTCGATCACCGGGAAGCTACGGATCGCTGGAAAGCCGTTGACGCGCTGCCCCGGCATACCGGTCGCCTTGCCCTGGCATCCCATTTCGAGGCCGTGATAGCCGCATACGAGCGTGCCGTCGCGCACGAAACCCAGCGAAAGCGGTGCGCCGCGATGCGGGCAAAAGTCTTCGAGCGCAACAACCTCGTTGCTCGCGTTGCGATAGAAGACCATGGGCTCGCCGCAGATCTGCCGGCCAAGCGGTTTGTCGGCGACTTCGTCGGGCATACATGCGACGTACCACGCATTCCTGGGGAACATGTCCGTGTCACTCCTGATTGTTTGGCGCGCGTGGATATCGCAACTGCGATTGCAATTGCAATTGCGGCGTTATCCACGCGATGGGAAATTCGCATCATTCCGTACACTCATTGAGATTCAGTGTACTCAATGAACCTTTGATGATTAAATAAAGGTTTTCCCCTGGTCGAAACTTTCAATCAGATAACGCGCGTGTCATTTTCAGCGCGAACAGGCAATCGGCGTTCAGACATCTTTATGGCCACTTCAAGCGATACCAGCACTTCCCCGATCAGCATCGACCTGTATGACCAGCCTGGGCATCTGATCAGACGCGCGCATCAGATCTCCGTGTCCATGTTTCACGATCTGCTGGGACGTGAAGTGACACCGGTGCAATACGCGGTGCTCCGAATGCTGCAGGAATTGCCGGGACTCGATCAGGTCACGCTCGCGCAGCGGGTCGGCCTCGACACCTCCACCACCGCCGATATCGCGGTGCGGCTCGAAGCGAAAGGCTGGATCGTGCGCGAGGTTCTACCGCGCAGGCAGCGCCGTCTTTTGCTGACACCCGCCGGAGAACAACTGCTCGATCAACTGATACCGGGCGTTAATGCGCTGAATCACGGCTTGCTCGACGGGCTCGGAGATGAAGACGCGAAAGAACTATTGCGGCTATTGCGCAAGTTCGTGCATCTGAATAACGATCAAAGTCGCGCGCCGTTGCGCAGCGCGAATGACGATTCGGAGTCGGATTCCGGTTCGAATCCTGTTTCGCGCTGACGCGGAAATGACGCATCACTGAATCACGTCGTTTGCTGTACACGTACAGGAAATGCAGCATCCGATGTACCAAACTCGTGCGGGCGGCTCTTGATCACGCCGCAAAACCCGCCCCCAACGCGAGCCCGCCCACCAGAATCAGACTGGCTGCCCACACCGCGTCGAGATTGAACCAGCTTCGCGACACGAACCTGAGCCCCAGATACCGATACACGAGCCACGCGAGCAAGCCGCCCGCCATCATCATCGCGGCCGCATGAACGGCGGAGACCGACAGCGCCATGCGCAGACTGGCTTCGATCAGCGTGCGCGCCGCGCGATGCTGCGCGTCCAGATCGGCGGCACTGCATAGACCCAGATAGATCGGCACGAGCATCAAACCCGCGCCATGCGCGATCGCCACCGCAAACGACCACAACGCCAGACGCGACGGCGGAATTCTCGCGAGCACGCGCGGATGACGCCGCCGTATCAGCAATGCGATACCGAAGCCGATCACCAGCACACTCGCGCCGATCTGTATTTCGCGCTGCCACACGATCACGCTCGCGAGCATCGCGAACGGCAGCATCATCAGCAGGATTGCCAGCGCATGGCCGGCCGCAAGATAGACGAGCGCAGCGAGCAAAGCCGGCGCGCGGCGCTGCATCAATGCATTCGATACCGCGAGCGGCCACCCCATCGCGGGATTGAGCCCGTGATACAGGCCGCTTGCGAGTACGGCCAGCCACAGGCCGGTTTGCGCCGTCACGACGCCGGTCAAACGCCCACCGACGGGTAGCAGAATGAATCGGTCGAGCAGTCGCCGCCTTCGAGCCGGATCTGGTGCGCGCGATAGCCTTCGGGAAACTCGACCCAGTAATCGTCGGCGAGCGTGAGGCCGCCGTTCGGATCGGCATGCGCCATCACTTGCGCGCCGGGCACGCCGTCCGGATAGAACTGGTCGTCCCACGTCGAATACAGCGAGTTGGTCCAATAGACGCGCTTGCCGTCGCGGCTGATTTCCACCATTTGCGGGCCGCCCGCGAATGCATTGCCGTTGGGATGCGGCGTGCGCCGCACGATTCCGCCGATATGCACGGAGCCCGCGAGCCTCGGCTTGCGCGGCTCGCTAACGTCGTACTGGCGCATCTCGCCGGTGCCCCAGCACGCGACATAGAGGAATTTGTCGTCGATGGAAAGATCGATGTCGGTAACGAGCGGCGGCACCGCGCCAAAGCCCTGCAGCAGCGGTGGAAGCTGATCGGCCGGCGCGGGTTCCGGCGCGATCGTCACGGTCTTTTCGATGTGGAACTGTCCGTTCTCGCGCCACCATGTCCAGATCGAGCCTTCGAGATTGGTCGTATCGACAACCACGCCGATAAAACCATACTCGCGGCTCGGATCATGGGCCGGCCGCACTTCGAGTGCCATCTGATGATTCGCACCGAGGTCGAGTGTCTGCACGTTGCGGCGCCCGCGCAAATCCCAGAAGTGAATGCGATGGCCGTAGCGGTTCGCGAGCAGATCTTCGGGCACGATGCCGTTTTCGAATTGTGGCGGCAACGCCCATTCGCTCGACACCATATAGTCGCGCGGCAGATTCCACCAGAAGTCGTAGTGCTTCTCCTGCAAACCGCGCTCGATCTCCCAGCGGCCGAGTACTTCGAAGCTCTGACAATCCATGATGAAGATACCCGGAGGGCCGTCGGTACCATCCTTTCCCGCGCCGCCGAGCGTGCTCACGTAAATGCCTTCGGGTCCGCAGTGCACGGTGTGCGGGCGCGAATACCCGGTTTTGCGAAAGATCTCTTCCGGCTCGATGATCTTATGAATCTTCGCCTGGGTCGGATGCGGTTTCGTATCGACGATATAGATGCGCGAAGAGCGCATGCCCGGAATGATCAGATAGCGGCGTTCGAGAAACGCGTGGCCGGTCAACGGCGACAGCGCGGACGAACAGGCATTCCAGCCGAAATGATGAAATTCGTCGCCCTTGTACGGCACTGGCACCGTGTGAACGACCTGGCTATAGGTCGGCGAACCGGGCTTCACGTCGATCACCGCGAGCGCATCGGGTTGCGATGAGTCGGGGCTCAGCAGCACCGTGTACGCGTACTCTTCCGCTGGCGCATCCATCGCGAGTTTCGGCGATGCATGAAAGGTAGGATCTGGACGCATTCCCATGGCAGAACTCTCCTTGTCGACTGATCGGCAGCCCGGAAGGTACGCATGCTCCGGCGCTTCCGGCGGGCGCTACGCGCTGTGCGCGATGCGATGCCCGGCGTGGCGCACCTGTAAGCGCCGTGTAGGTTTAGATTTGTAGTTCACGGTCGCGTCGGGGGCAACCAGAAATTTTCTCGCAACGAGAGAGCGATCAGCTAAACGATCCACTAAATATAGCGTTGCGAGCGTGGATGGCCCAACGAAGCAAATCCACTACGATTATCGGCCGCTACGATAAGCACGGTGCTTTAACACCCGGTAGCGCGATAGCGCGTTACAGGTGGCCGCTTACTTGCGCGCCGAGCCGGAATCCACAGCGCGCTCGGCGGCCTTCTCGCGCAACGGCATCACGAATAGCGCGGTCACGACGCCGATGCCGACACCCAGCACCGTCTCCCACAAACGGGCGAACAATACCGGCAGCGAATGCTCGCCGCCTACCGCGAGCGTCACCAGCAGCGTAAAAGCAAACGCGCCGCAGGCGATGTCGTATCGTTCGGGCAGCGCCATCGCGTAGACGACCATCGCGATCGATGCAGCGCACCAGATCAACAATGGCGCATGAGCGACGATCGGCAGGAAGCATAACGCGAGCGGCACGCCGATCAGCGTACCGATGACGCGGCGGCGCCCCCGTTCGAGCGTGCCCGCGGCGGTGCCGCTGACCACATAGACGCACGCGGTAATCGCCCACGCCGACTCGGTCATGCCGAACAGACCGTTCAGCACGACGATCGTCAACGCGGCGCTCGCCGCCTGCACGCCCATCACGAATTCGGCCGGATAACCGCGCGGCCCTGGTGCCGGTACACTTGCCAGCGCGGCCATCAACGCGGGCTTTTCCGCCGGTCCGCTGAGCAGGCGCGGCACCACGGCGGAGACGATCGCAATCAGCGCCGCCACGACAATGGCCTCCGTGTCGAGCACACTCAGCCTGCTCGTGTACGCGGTCAGCTCGCCGATATAGATCTGCGAACCGATGCCCGCACCCAGCACGCCATAGCGCTTCAGAGCGCCGACCGCAAACGCACCGCTGATCAGAATCCATTCGCCACCGGCGTGACCCGTGGCTCCCACCTTCGGCACGCCCGGTGCCATCGGGGCAATTGATGCAAGCAAAGCGAACAGCGCCGCGCCGGCCGCGGCGGCCACGCAAAGCCACACCAGATCGCGGCTCGATTCGTAGCGCGTCGTGCGTGCTTCGGACACGCTTGCCCAGAGTGCGAAGCTGCCCGCCAGACCGCCCAGCGACACCGGTGCGGGCGCGATCGAAGCCAGATCGTGCAGCGTGCCCAACGCCACCGCAATGCCATAAGCGGTGACGAGACGCAGCCCCTTGATGCGTCGATGCGTGCCCGGATCGACCCGGTCGAACCAGTCCGCGACGAGCTTGAACGCATGATGCATAGCGTGCCCTTCGTGTTGACAACCGCCGTATCACCGCAGAGATTACGCCGGATTTGCCATCGCATGTTCACGCTCACTGAACCTGCCCAACGCTTCAGGCCAGCTGCAGTAGGTACTCAGTGCGCAGTGAGCCTGAGTGCTGGCACTTCACCCAAGTCCGCATCGCGGCGCGCGAAGTACTTCCGCATCGAGAGGACATCATTAAACGAAGCTTGTGCCTACAACCGGTGCATTCACTCCGTGGCATGACGAACGAAACAACACAGAAGCTCTGCACCACATATCGGGAAAGATCGGTGAATGTTGCGCTTCATCCGTAGCGCCAACGATTTTTTGCTTTTGCCAATACTGCGCATAGGCGCTGCTGTCACGGCATCGAGCTGACATTGCATGAACCTGAACAGTGAGGCCATCACCGCGTCAGCTTCGCGCCATCTCCAATGCGTATGCTTTGAACGATGAATAGTCAGGAACGCAAATGGACTCTTCTCCGCTTTTCATCGTCGGCTCTCCGCGCTCCGGAACGACCTTTCTGTGTTCCGTGCTGAACGTGCATCCGCTGATCCAGCTGACCAACGAATGCCGGGTCTTTGCGTTGCTCAAACACACGCTGGAGGTGAGCGCCCATCGCCCCGACCTACTCGGCGTAGCCTGCCGCGAGCGCTTTTCCGGCTTCAGCCGGCGTACGCTCGGTCCGTGGGTCGAGCGTTTCTATCGCGAAGAGCTTGGCCTCACCGCGCCGATCTGGGGAGACAAGCACCCGCCTTACGCTGATCCCACGCTGCTGTCCGGCCGCACCGGCTCGCTCGGGCGCGAGCCGCACTCAGGATCGTGTCTGCGCCTGATACGCGAGCTGCTGCCGCAGGCGCGCTTTATTCATATCCATCGCGATCCTCGTCAGGTTGCGAATTCGCTGTTGCACAAGCACTGGATCGGCTCGATCGAAGATGGGATACGCGTGTGGGAACAGTATGTGAGCGAGATCATCGAGTTCTTCAATGAGATTCCGGCGCAGCATCGGCACACCGTTTCGTATCGCTCGCTGATCGAAGATCCCCATGCGACCGCGACAGGCATCGGCCGGTTTCTCGGCATCGGAGACGCGGCGCCGATCAGCGATTTTCTGGTGTCGCAGCGCTGTTGCCCAACGCCATTCAGCGAACCGGTAACCGATATCGCCGATCTTTATCTGGTACCGGACGCTCCAGCGGGCGACGAAAAACTGCTCGCACTCGCCGGAACAGCGGCGACATATCTGGGCTATGCGGCGGCATACGCATAGCACGCCGCGCGCTTGCAAAGCACGCATTGCAACTGGAACAGAAAAGCCCGCGCTCAGAACGGCACGTCGCCTTCGATCGTCGTGCGATAAAGCTTGCGGCGCAGATGATCGGGCGTGCCGGCGGCGAGATGCATCAACGAGCGGTTATCCCAGAACACCATGTCGTGCGCGGCCCAGCGATGCCGGTACAGATGCTCGGGCCGCACGCTATGCGCGAACAGCTCCGCAAGCAACGCATGGCTTTCGTCTTCCGGCACACCGATCACGCGCGTGGTGAAATGCTCGCCGACGAATAGTGCCTTGCGCCCGGTTTCCGGATGCGTGCGCACGATCGGATGCACGACCGGCTTCACCTGTGCGATCTGCTCGGCCGACAGATTCGGGCGCCACGGGCTGCGCTTCTGCAACTCCGCATATTTCGCCAGATAGGTGTGTTCCGCGGCGCGGCCTTCGACCGCGTTGCGCAAATGCGCGGGCAACGTGTCCCACGCGAGGTGCATGTTCGCGAACAGCGTATCGCCGCCCTCGGCGGGCAATTCCTGCGCATGCAGCAACGAACCCAAGCTCGGCTTTTCCTTGTAGGACAGATCGGAATGCCAGAAGTGACCGGCGTCACCGAGACCGATCGGCTGACCGCTTTCGACGATGTTCGACACCACTAGCACCTCGGGATAGCCAGGCAGCTGAAACTGATGCAACACGTGAATCTGCAATGGGCCGAAGCGGCGGCTGAACGCGATCTGTTGATCCG
Organism: Paraburkholderia sp. ZP32-5; assembly: GCF_021390495.1. Classification (NCBI taxonomy): domain Bacteria; kingdom Pseudomonadati; phylum Pseudomonadota; class Betaproteobacteria; order Burkholderiales; family Burkholderiaceae; genus Paraburkholderia; species Paraburkholderia sp. ZP32-5. The sequence continues at coordinate 2,147,886 of NZ_JAJEJP010000002.1, forward strand.
GCGTGATGCGCTGATCGCGGAACACCAGCACGTGATAGTCGAGATGCGCGCGGTGGATGCGGGCAAAATCTTCGTCAGCGAGCGGCTGGCCGAGATCGAGGCCCAGCACTTCGGCACCGAGCGGCGCGTCGAGCGCGCGAATCTCGATACGCTGCGTGGTATGAGCGCGGATAGCGGCGCTGGTCGCGGGGGTAGCGGGCGTGCCGCGCGTGGTGAATACGGTAGTCGTCACAGAGAACTCTTCGTCGGGACGGTTCGGCAGGCGCTCGATGGAATCCGGGTGGCTCTCCATTCAGAGAGCGCGATCAGTCAACGAATTTACCGGTGCCCACGCGCAATGCCAACGAAGCAAACGCTATACGGTTATCTACTGAAGTAATAAACGCGGCACGGCAATGCTCCGAGGGTTGTCACACTGCTGTTACGCGCCGAACGGAAACGGCCATTTGATCTTCTTTGTGCGAGTCTCGACCGCGCGATCGGCACTTGCGCGATGCTTCAACAAACGCGTCGCGCCATATTGCAGCGACGAACAAAGCAGCAGATACACGACCCCGACGAACAGAAAAATCTGCACCGGGTACACCATCAGCCGGCTATTGATCTGATTCGCAAGAAACGTAAACTCGGGCACGCCGACGATATAAGCGAGCGACGTATCCTTGATCAGCGTCACCCATTGATTGACGAACGAAGGCGTCATAATCCGTAGCGCCTGCGGCAATTGCACGTATCGCAACGCCTGCCAGCGCGTCATGCCGAGCGACAACGCGGCCTGAGCCTGCGCGGCGCCCACCGCCGCTATGCCCGCCTGCACCGAATGAGACAGGTACGCGCCGCCGATCAGCGCGAGCGCGCAAATCACGGTTGCGAGGCCGGGCACGTTCACGTGCAACAGCATCGGCATCAGGAAGAAAGTCCAGAAGATCAGCATCAGCACCGGAATCGCGCGAAAGAAGCCGATCACGGCGGTCAGCACCAGATGCGCGGCGCCGCGCGTGATCGACAATGCGATTCCGCCCGCGAGGCCGATCGCCGCCGACAGCAACGCCGACGCGATCGACATCGCCACCGTCAACGCGGCGCCGCCGAGCGGTCCATTGGGAAAAGTGCCGAGCAGCAGATAACGAAGCGACGGCAGCCATTCGAACGCGCTCATCGCTGCCCCGCCTGCCAGACCCGCGCGCTATTGCGCGTGTAGACCGCCAGCGCCGCTTCGATCAACGCGATGATCGCGATATAGAGCACGGTCGCCGCACCGAATGCCTGAAATGTCTTGAACGTCTCGGTATCCACCTGGCGCGATACGTACGACAGCTCGGCGAAACCGATCGTCATCGCCAGCGAAGAGTTCTTCACGAGATTCATATACTGCCCCGCCAGCGGCGGCGTGGCGATACGAATCGCCTGCGGCAGGATCACATAACGGAATGCGGCGAGCGGCGTCAGACCCAATGCCGCGGCGGCCTGATGCTGCGCGCTCCTGACGCCGCGCATGCCCGCGCGAAATTCCTCGCCGACAAACGCGGTCGCATAGCAGGTGAGTCCTACCCACGCGGCGACGAATTCGAACGGCGGCCACGCAATGCTCCAGCGCCCCAGCAAGATTGCGTGAGATGCATTGAGCCATTCCATCCACGGCTGCGGCAACAGCGTCGCGGCGCCGAAATACCAGAACAGTAGTTGCACGAGCAACGGCGAATTGCGAAATGCCAGCACATACAGCGCCGCGATTCGCGCGAGCGCGCCATTGCGTGCATTACGCGCGAGCGCCAGCACGAAGCCGGCGAATGTCGCCGCGATACCCGCGCACGCCGATAACACCAGTGTCAACAGAAAGCCGTGCGCGATCCATCCGAGGTACTTCGGTTCCAGCCAGCCGTTCATGCGGTCCTTCTGTGCTTCCGGTCAGATGCGTGGGTTGCTCGATACGAGCGGCCCGCGATGTCGACACGGCAGGCCGCTTTGCTTATGGACATGTGTCGACTCAGCTCTTCTGCGGATCGCCGATCTTGAACAGACGCGGCAGCGGCGCGCGGCTCGACGGCCCGAACCAGTGGTCGTAGATCTTCGTGGCGGTGCCGTCCGCTTCGAGACCCTTCAGCGTATCGTCGACCACGTTCAGCAGACGCGTTTCGCCTTTCGGGACGCCGACGCCCTCATAGTCGTTGGAAATCGTGAACGGCGCGATCTCGTAGTTCGCCTTGTCGGGTACGTTGGCGAGCAGCGCGACGAGTTTCGGGCCGTCCTGCGTGATCGCCTGCACGTTACCGGCACGCAACGCGGCGAATGCGAACGGCGTGTCGTCATAGGCGACGATCGTGGCGCCCGGGAATTGCGCGCGCACCTGCTGCTCGTTGGTCGTGCCCTTGTCGGCGCCCACGCGCAGGCTGTTCAGTTGCTGCGGCGCCTTCAGCACGCCCTTCTTCGCGATGAACTGCGTGCCCGATGCGAAATACGGCGTGCTGAAATCGACTTCCTTCTTACGTTCGTCGGTAATCGTGAAGTTGGCGAACACGAGATCGACCTTGCCCGACTTCAGAAACGCGATGCGGTTTGCCGGGTTCGTCGGCTGGATTTCGAGCTTCACGCCCAGCTTGCCGGCGACCGCACGCGCATAGTCGACGTCGAGCCCGACGATCTGATTGCTGGTCGGATCGACGAAGCCGAACGGCGCGTTGCTGTCGAACGTGGCGACGCGCAGCACGCCTGCTTTTTTGATGTCATCGAGACGGTCGGCGTGCGCGACGCCGCTAAGCGCGAACAGCAGCCCCATGACTGCCGCGCCGGCATAGTTGATCTTCATGATTGCGCCTTTTTTATCGAATGTTTTGCGCGACTGCGTGCGCCGCATGGTCGATGCGGGCGGCGTTCATTCGCGACTACGAGGCGCGACTTTAGCAACGCGCGGCGCGGCGGCGAACCAACAAATCGTCAGGAGCTAAGCGGCAAAGCTGATATGTGGCGAGTGGGCGCGCGGGGTGGGATCAGCCGCCACGCTCAGTCGAGCGGCGCGCCTCGATGAAGGCCTCGACATAGCGCAGCGCCTGCTCGCACTGCTCGGCCGTCAGCGCGTGGATGTTGGGCGGCAAAGGATCGAAGCCCAGTTCGGTCGACACCCAGCGGATCGCCTTGGCACGAGCCTCGAACGCATTGACGCCGTCGCGGCGCACCTTGCCGGCGACCAGCGGTTCCAGCGCATCGTGCAGGCGGCTTTTCGCGTCACGTAACGCGGCATTCGCGAGACGGCCGAGCGGCACGTTGCGTCTGCTGCGCGCATGGACGCCGATCCATGCCTGACACGCAGTGCAAATCCATAGCGGGCCCTGATCCTTGCGGTAAGGATAGGATTCGTCGCCGTACCGCGCGAGCGATGCACGCGCGCCGCAGTAGTCGCACAACGGCTGCGGCAATGCCTGAACCGGCTTGCCTACGCGCATCGGCGTTGCTCGTGGGCGGATGGGAGGTGAGTCATCGTTCGAGTCTGACTGGCGAAGGGGTAACAACCAGGCAGTTTAATCGAATGCTTGCGCCGAGATGAAAATGCAACACGTGCATTCGTCACTCGGTCAATGCGTGGACGTACATGCGCGACGCTCATCGCCTCGCTCGGCACACCGCTCGCCATTTAGCCCGGCACGACCGGCGCCAGCCGTTCAGCGCCGGCCCGGCAACTGCGGACACGCAGTACGTCATCGATTAGCAACGATCTCCGCCACAACGCGCCTGCGGCGCGCGAATCCCTCCGCGGACCGTTGCCTGACCGTTTCCACCACCGCTCGCGGCGCGACATCCGGATCGCCGGCATCGAACGGCGGAGCCGGCGCATATTCGAGTTCGAGCTGGATAGCCTGCGCCTCGTCCGCGCCGGCCAATTCGGCCGCGACGGTCAAACCGAAATCGATGCCCGCCGTTACGCCGCCGCCCGTAATCAGATTGCCGTCGCGCACCACTCGCGCGCGCGTCGGAATCGCGCCGAGCGGCTCCAGCAGCGAGTGGAATGCCCAATGCGTGGTCGCGCGCCGCCCTTGCAGCAATCCGGCGGCACCGAGCAGCAACGCGCCCGTGCAAACCGACGTCACATAGCGCGCGCTCGCAGCCTGCTTGCGCACGAACTCGATCGTTGACTCGTCCTGCAGCAGATCGGTTACGCCGCTGCCGCCAGGCACGCAGATGACATCGAGCGGCGGACAGCTTTCATACGTGACGTCGGGTGTCAGCACGAGTCCGCTACTGGACACGACGGGTTCGCGCGTTTTCCAGATCAGATGCGTGGTAGCGCCCGGCAACGAAGCGAACACGTCATGCGGGCCAGTCAGATCGAGTTGCTGTACCTGAGGGAACACCAGAAAGCCGATTTGCAGTGCCATGGGCATACCTTGTCGAATGAGAAACCGATTGACACCCGCGACGGATTTCGCAAGTGGACGAATCCATTCTAGGCAGGTAGTCTTTGGCGGTACTGCCAATTGCCCCTTGTTTTCTGCCACCCACCAATCACACCGTTTTTATCGTCATGTCCAGCGAACCCCGCTCCATCGTGCTACTCGCCTTTCGCAACGTGCAGCTGCTCGATGTGAGCGGCCCGCTGCAGGTATTCGCGTCCGCCAACGAACTCGCCGCGCAACACGGCCTTGCGCCGCTGTACGCGCCGCGCGTCGTTGCCGCCGAAGCCGGCCCGGTGACTTCGTCGGCCGGCCTCGCGCTGCTCGCCGGTTCGCTGCGCGCGGCGAAAACGCCAGTCGATACGCTGATCGTGCCTGGCGGCTGCGGCGTAATCGACGCATTGACGGACAAGCGTCTGATCCGCTGGACCCAACGGCACGCACGCGGCGCGCGGCGCGTCGCCTCTGTGTGCTCAGGCGCATTTCTGCTCGCCGAGGCGGGCCTTCTGGACGGCCGGCGCGTCGTCACGCACTGGGCGCGTTGCGACGAACTCGCACAGCGTTATCCGCAACTGTGCGTGGAAACGGATCCGATCTTTATCCGCGATGGCGCGATCTGGACCTCGGCGGGCGTCACCGCGGGTATCGATCTCGCGTTGGCGTTGCTCGAGGAGGATCACGGGCGCGCGATGGCACTCGCGGTGGCGCGTGAGCTTGTGGTGTTTTTGAAGCGCCCCGGCGGGCAATCGCAATTCAGTGCGATGTTGTCGATGCAGAATGCCGATGACCGGTTTGGCGAGTTGAATGCGTGGATGGCGTCGCATCTTGCGGCTGATCTTTCGGTTTCGGCGCTTGCGCGGCGGGTGCATATGAGTGAGCGTAGTTTTATGCGGCACTACAAGATGAAGATGGGGCGCACGCCGGCGCGTGCTGTTGAGTTGTTGCGGGTGGAGGCTGCGCAGCGGTTGTTGAGTGAGACCGGCTGGTCGGTTAAAAGGATCGCTGCGCGATGTGGGTTTGGGAGTGAGGAGACGATGCGGTGTAGTTTTGGGAGGGTGTTGCGCGTGGCGCCGCAGGTTTATCGGGAGAGGTTTTCGGTTTGATTTTTTTCCGCCCCCGCCGCCGCTTCTCACCCCCTGTTAATGCAGAATCTTCGCCAGAAAGTCTTTCGCGCGATCCGACTTCGGATTCTCGAAGAATGCGTCCTTGGCATCGTCTTCGACAATGCGCCCATGGTCCATGAAGATCACCCGATGGGCGACCTTCTTCGCAAAGCCCATTTCGTGCGTCACGCACATCATCGTCATGCCGTCCTGCGCGAGTTCGACCATCACGTCGAGTACTTCGTTGATCATTTCAGGGTCGAGCGCGGAAGTCGGCTCGTCGAACAGCATCGCGATCGGGTCCATCGATAACGCACGCGCAATCGCGACCCGTTGCTGCTGCCCGCCCGATAGCTGGCCCGGATATTTGTCGGCATGCGCGCGCAGGCCAACCCGCTCCAGCAGCTTCAGACCTTTCGCCGCTGCCTCGTCTTTCGAGCGGCCCAGCACCTTGATCTGCGCGAGGTTCAAATTGTCGATGATCGACATATGCGGAAACAGTTCGAAGTGCTGGAACACCATGCCAACCTTCGACCGCAATTTGGACAGATTAGTCCGCCGATCGCCGACCGAACTGCCATTGATCGTGATCTCGCCTTGCTGAAAGGGTTCGAGACCGTTGACGGTTTTGATCAGCGTGGACTTTCCGGAACCTGAGGGACCGCAGACCACCACCACCTCGCCCTTGCTGATTTCGGTGGTGCAGTCGGTCAGCACCTTGAATTGCCCGTACCACTTCGACACATTGCTGATAGAGATCATATGAACACCTGCTTGTGGAAACAATGCGAGCGCGAAGCGTCGATGCCAGGCAATCGAGTCAGTGCCCGATTACCGTCAACACCTGTTTGATTTCCTGGAATGCCGCGAGTCCGAACGGGCCCAGTTCGCGGCCGATGCTGCTCTGCTTGTAACCACCCCATGAGGTCTGCGGAAAAATCAGTTGCGGCGTATTGATCCACACGACGCCGGCCGCCAATGCATCGGCGACTCGTTTGCCGCGCGTCGCATCACCGGTGACGACGGTCGCGACCAGTCCGAACTCGGTATCGTTGGCGGCGTCGATTGCCTGTTCTTCATCGTCGAAGCTGCGCACGCACAGCACCGGCCCAAAGATTTCCTCGCGCCACACCGCGCTATCGGCCGGCACGTCGACGAATATCGTTGGGGTCACGAAATAACCAGGACTGGTCAACGTCTCACCGCCAGTCAGCAGACGCGCGCCATCGCGCTTGCCCTGCGCGATAAAGCGTTGCACCCGCTCGTATTGCGCACGGCTCGTCAACGGCCCCATCTGCACATCCGGCGAAAACGGGTCGCCGACCACCATTCGCGTCGCGCGCTCGGCGAGCCGCGCAATCAGCGCATCGGCGATCGTTCGTTCGACCAGCACGCGCGAGGTCGCCGAGCACATCTGGCCGGCATTGAAGAATGCGCCGCCTGCGACCAGCTCGACGGCCAGATCGAGATCCGCATCCGCGAACACGACGATCGACGACTTGCCGCCGAGTTCAAGGCTCACACCCTTGATCGTTTCCGCCGCGGTCTTCATCACCTGCTCGCCGACCGCGGTGCTGCCGGTGAACGACACCTTCGCGATACGCGGATGCGCGGCGAGCCGCGCGCCGACCTCGGTACCCGTTCCGGTGACGACGTTGAACACGCCCGCAGGCAAACCGGCTTCGGCGACGATCGCGGCAAGTTGCAGCTCGGGCAGCGGTGTCACTTCGGAGGGCTTCAGCACGACCGTGCAACCGGCGGCGAGCGCGGGCGCGAGCTTCCATGCGGTCGTGACCATCGGGAAATTCCACGGCACGATCAGCGCGACGACACCCGCGGGTTCGCGGCGAATCAGCGCGCGATGCTCCGCGCTGGGAATCGCGACTTCGGCCTCACCGGTCTCGTCGAGTTGCTCCGCCAGTTCAGCGTAGTAGTTGAAGGTCGCAACGACATCGCCGATATCGATCTGTGCTTCCGCGAGCGGCTTGCCATTGTTCAGCGATTGAAGCGCAGCGAGATCTTCACGGCGCGCCTCCACGCCACGGGCGATCGCGCGCAGATACGCGGCGCGAGCCGCGCCCGTCGTGTGCTTCCAGTCGCGCAATGCTCGCGTGGCGGCATTGACCGCGCGTTCGACATCGGCGCCGCTGCCCGCCTGGACCTCTGTGATGACTTCTTCGGTGGACGGATTCACCACCGGCAAGCGGCCGCCGCCTTCGCTATCGCACCAGCGGCCATCGATATAGAGCTGCGTGATCAGCGGCTCGTCCCGACGTAACGGCATACGGGTCGTCATACCGGCACCTTCCCGAACCAGTTCGCCTCGTCGATTTCAATGACGGTCGGCACGCCGCGCAACGCTGCCTGCTGCAGCTCCGCTAGCAGACTTCCCGGTTCATCCACGCGGCTCGCCGCGCAGCCGAAGCCGCGTGCCAGCGCGATAAAGTCCGGCGTGTATATATCCACGCCGACCGGCGTGATGTCGCGCTGAACCATGTATTTGCGGATCTCGCCATAGCCGAAGTTGTTCCACAGCAGCACGATCACCGGTACGCGCGCCTCGACGGCACTCGCCAGCTCCGGCATCGTGAACTGCAAACCGCCGTCGCCGATCAGGCAGACCACCGGCCGATGCGGCGCGGCGAGCTTCGCGCCGATCGCCGCCGGCAGCCCATAACCCAAGGTGCCGAAACCGGTCGACGAATTGAACCAGGAACGCGGCGCGGCGGCGTCATGGACGAAGTTTCCGGCATAGACCGGGCTCGTCGAGTCGCCGGCGATGATCACGTCGGGCAGCGCGCGGATGATCGTGTCGATGAAATGCTTTTGCGATCGCGTCGGATCGTCGTAGCCGGCCATCAGCGCGGCCCGCACAGCCGCGACGCGTGGCGCGCCCCAGTCCGCCTGCCGCGACGTCAACGCCCGCTCGTGCAGTCGCGCCGACAGGCTGCCCAGCGCGTGCTTCGCATCGGCCACGATCGCGACGTCGGGACGAAAATTGCGCATCACCTGCTGGGCGTCGATATCGATGCGAATGAGACGGCCGCCGAGCGCAAAGCCGCCATCGAAGCCGACGTCGTAATCGGTTTCCCCCAGCTCGGTGCCGACCGCGAGCACGACATCGGCTTCGCGGATCAGCGTGCGCGTGTCGGGCAGCGACTGTGTCGAACCCAGCGACAGCGGATGCCCGCAAGGCAGCAGACCTTTCGCATTGATCGTCAGCGCGACCGGTGCCTGCAAGCGCTCGGCCAGTTCGCGCAGTTCGACCGACGCCTGCACCGCTCCGCCGCCCGCCAGAATCAACGGGCGCTGCGCGCCGCCCAGCAGATCCGCCGCGCTGGCCAGCGCGCTGGCGCTGCCGGCCGGGCGCTCCGGCAAGGCCGCCGGCGTCAGCGTCATGCCGCTTGCCGATGCAACGATTACGTCGAGCGGAATCTCGATATGCACCGGCCGCGGCCGGGCGCTTTCGAATACGGCGAATGCGCGCGCGAGAACCTGCGGAAGGTCGGCGGCGTCGAGCAGCGTGTGCGAGAACGCGGTGAAGCCCGCGAATACGTCACGTTGCGAAGGCAACTCATGCAGACGCCCGTCCCCGCTCGCCAGTTGCCGCCGTTGGTTCACGCTGGAAATCACCAGCATCGGGATGGAGTCGGCATAGGCTTGCGCCATCGCCGTGGCGATATTGGTCATGCCGGGCCCGGTGATGATGAAGCACACGCCCGGCTTGCCGGTGACCCGCGCGTAACCATCGGCCATGAAGCCGGCGCCCTGCTCGTGGCGCGGCGTGACATGCCGGATCGAAGATGCGGCAAGACCGCGATAAAGCTCGACCGTATGCACGCCGGGAATGCCGAATACGCACTGGACGCCATACCCTTCAAGCAACGTAACGAGCGCCTCGCCACAGGTTCGATCCGGCTCGGCCTGGCACGCTACTGTGTTGGCGCAGACCTCGCCAAGACGGTCTGTGATGTCGGGGAAATTCATCGGTCTTCACGCTCTCGGTTGGTTCGAATCCTGTCGCCGGATATCCGTATCGAAGTCGCCATTCCGGCCGGCATTTGCTGCCGGCGGCTGCGATCAGCGACGCGCCTGAATTCGCAAGCCGGGCGCTTCGCCACGCGCTTGCGTTGAATGAATTCTGGTGGCTGGATATCGGCCGAACAACCGATAATTTTTCATGGCCGGCATGATGAATCCGCATGTCAAAGGGAAAACCCGATCTGAATTTCGCCTGCTGACAAGGGGTTTTGCCGCTTTTGCGCGTGTGCGCGATGACGCAATCTCATGGCGATGCGTCATTGCGATCCATTATTGCGATTCATGGTAATGCGGCGCGGCCGAGCCGCCGCGCGCATCACGCGATCGAAGCCCGGCCAACCGCGCCGCTAGTCGCGACGCTTGACGCCCGGCATCACGCACAGCATCTCGTACGCGAGATTCGCGCCGAGCAGCGCGGTCGTGCCGAATGGATCATAGGGCGGCGCTACTTCGACCAGATCCGCGCCGACCAGCTGCAAACCCCAGCAGCCGCGAATGATCTCCAGCGCCTGCGATACCGTCAGGCCCGCGATCTCCGGCGTGCCGGTGCCGGGTGCGTACGCGGGATCGATTCCGTCGATGTCGAAGGTCAGATAGACCGGACCGCCATCGACACGCTGCCGCACCTCTTCCATCAGCGGTGCAAGCGAGCGGTTCCAGCATTCCTCTGCCTGCACGACGCGGAAACCCTGGTCGCGGCACCAGTCGAAGTCTTCGGCCGCGTAGCCGGTGCCGCGCAGACCGATCTGCACGACGCGTTCGCAGTCCAGCAGCCCCTCTTCGACCGCGCGGCGAAACGGCGTGCCGTGCGCGATTTTCTCGCCCATCATCGTGTCGTTGACGTCCGCATGCGCGTCGACGTGAATCAGGCCGACCTTGCCGTGCTTGCGATGGATCGCGCGCAGGATCGGCAGCGCGATCGTGTGATCGCCGCCGAGCGTGATCGGCTTGACGTCGTGTTCGAGGATCGCGTCGTACGCGGTTTCGATGCGTTTGATCGAATCGAGCAGGTTGTACGGATTGATCGCGACGTCGCCGACATCGGCCACACGCAGCGAATCGAACGGCGCGGCGCGCGTCGCCATGTTGTACGGCCGCAGCAGCACCGACTCGCTGCGAATCTGACGCGGCCCGAAGCGCGCGCCGGTGCGGTTCGAGGTGCCGAGATCGAACGGCACGCCGACAAAGCACGCATCGAGACCTTCGGCCGACGCCACGTTCGGCAAACGCATCATCGTCGCAATGCCGCCGCAGCGCGGCATCTCGTTGCCGCCCATCGGTTGAAAATAGTGCTCCGACATGTTTCATCTCCGGTTTCATTTAGATTGCCGTATCATCGAATCTCGGCATATGTCCATTTGTACGCGGTAAAAATCCAGAAATGAATCTCGAATTTCGAATGTTCACATTGATACATTGCAATGTATCGCCGCGCGCGCCGGAGCCAACGTGCAAGGGAGCCTGACCGATCTGGATCTGCGGCTGATCCGCGTGTTCCTTGCGGTGGTGGATGCCGGCGGCGTCAGCGTCGCGCAAACCACGCTGAACGTCGGTCAGCCGACCATCAGCACCCAACTGTCGACGCTCGAAACGCGTCTCGGCTACCGGCTATGCGAGCGCGGCCGCAGCGGCTTTCGGCTTACCACTCGCGGCGAGCGCTTTTACGAACTCGGCAAGAAACTGTTCGAAGCGGTGGATGAGTTCAGCGGCAATGCGCGGAACATGGACAGGAAGCTGGTCGGCACGTTGAACATCGGTCTGATCGGGCACACGCCGATTAGCCAGAATGCCCGTATCAGCGACGCGATCGCGTCGTTCAGGCAACGCGACGAAGCGGTGCGCTTTTCTATTTCGGTCAGATCGCCGGGCGAGCTGGAAGCGCAGCTTCTGAGCGGGGCCATCCAGATCGCGGTCGGCTATTTCTGGCACCGGGTACCCACGCTCGACTACGCGCCGCTTTTTACCGAGCAGCAGATTGCTTATTGCGGCAAGGGGCATCCGCTATTCGAGCGCGCCGGTCAGCTCGATCCGGCGACGGTCGCCGATTTCGAATGGGCGTGGCGCACTTATCCGTTGCCCGAAGTGCAGTTGTCCACCACACCCGCCAAGGTGACCGCGCAAGCCGACAACATGGAAGCCGTCGCGCTGCTGATTCTGTCGGGTCACCATCTCGGCTATCTGCCGCGACATTTCGCCGAGCCCTACGTGAATCAGGGCCTGCTCGCCGCACTCAACCCCGACGTGCTTCGCTATCAGGTGACGTTTCACGTCGTCACGCAGGCGCGCGGCCGGCAGAGTCCGATCGTCAAGGCGTTCCTCGAAGATCTGACCACCGCGCACCTGCCGGCGGACGACGACTCGTAGCGAGATCGCCGGCGCCGCGTTCAGATGCCGCCGATGCACATGTACTTGATCACGACGTAGTCGTCGATACCGTAGTGCGAGCCTTCACGGCCCAGCCCCGACTGCTTGACGCCGCCGAACGGCGCCACTTCGTTCGAGATCAGGCCGGTGTTGATGCCGACCATGCCGTACTCCAACGCCTCGGCGATGCGCCACACACGGCCGATATCGCGGCTGTAGAAATACGACGCGAGGCCGAACTCGGTATCGTTCGCCATTCTGATCACTTCGTCGTCCGACGAGAAACGGAACAGCGGCGCAAGCGGACCGAAGGTTTCGTCGCTGGCGACCTGCATCGACTGCGTGACATCGGCGAGCACGGTCGGCTCGAAAAAGCTGTGACCCAGCGCGTGACGCTTGCCGCCGGTGACGACGCGTGCGCCCTTGCCGAGTGCATCTTCGATATGCGACTCGACCTTCTGCACCGCGGCTTCGTTGATCAGCGGACCTTGCGTGACGCCATCTTCGACGCCGTCGCCCACTTTCAACTGCTCGACGGCGATCCGCAGTTTGTCGGCGAACGCATCGTAGACCTTGTCGTGCACATAGAAGCGATTGGTGCACACACAGGTCTGCCCGCTATTGCGATATTTCGATGCGATCGCGCCGGCGACCGCCGCGTCGAGATCCGCATCGTCGAACACGATAAAAGGCGCATTGCCGCCCAGTTCGAGCGACACCTTCTTCACGGTCGGCGCGCACTGCGCCATCAGTTGGCGCCCAAGCGGCGTCGAACCGGTGAACGACAGCTTGCGCACGATCGGATTGCCGGTCAGCTCGGCGCCGATCGCATTCGAGTCACCCGTCACGACGCTGAACACGCCGCGCGGCACGCCTGCGCGTTCGGCCAGCACCGCCATCGCGAGCGCGGACAACGGCGTCGCGCCCGCCGGCTTGACGATGATCGTGCAGCCCGCGGCCAGCGCCGGACCGACCTTGCGCGTGATCATCGCGGCGGGAAAATTCCACGGCGTGATCGCCGCGCACACGCCGACCGGCTCTTTCGTGACGACGATGCGCTTGTCGGCCGCCGGCGTCGGAATCGTGTCGCCATAGATGCGCTTGCCCTCTTCCGCGAACCATTCGAGGAAGGACGCCGCGTACTGGATCTCGCCCTTGGCTTCGGCGAGCGGCTTGCCTTGCTCGGTGGTCAGGATCTTCGCCAGATCGTCGGCGTTTTCCTGCATCAGATCGTGCCATTTGCGCAGGATCGCCGCGCGCTGCTTCGCGGTGGCCGCGCGCCATGCGGGCCACGCGGCATTGGCCGAGTCGATCGCGCGACGCGTTTCCGCGCCGCCCATGCGCGGCACCGTCGCGATGGTCTGGCCGGTCGCCGGGTTGCGCACTTCGAATGTCGCGCCGTTATCGGCGGGTTGCCATTCGCCCGCGACATACGCGAGGGTCTTCAGCAGAGTCGGGTCTTTCAGCGTCAGCGTGGTCATGTGTGGGTCAGCTAGTCGAGTTTGAGCGGATGTGTCGGACGTGTGAGGACCGCGCCGTGTGCGTCGAAGCGCACGGCGCGGGTAAGTGGCTTTTATCAGCGAGCTTGATGAGCGCGTTTGATGCGTGCGCTTTATGCCGCGACAGCGACGCTGTCCTTCAGCGCGGCTTCCAGAATCACCATTGCTTCGTCGAATACGGCGTCCGGAATCGTCAGCGGGAACAGAAAGCGCACCACGTTCGAGTAGACGCCGCACACCAGCAGCAGCAAGCCGCGCTCGAGCGCGCGTGCCTGCACCCGCTTCGTGAAGTCGGCATCCGGCTCGGCGCCGCCCGGCTTGCAGAACTCGACCGCCACCATCGCGCCGGGTCCGCGCACGTCGGCAATCTGCGGTATGTCGCTGCGCAGCGCCGCGAGTTTGGCCTTGACCCGGTCGCCCAGCACCGTGGCCCGCTCGCACAGCTTTTCTTCGTCGATGATGTCGAGCACTGCATGCGCGGACGCGAGCGCGAGCGGATTGCCCGCGTAGGTGCCGCCGAGGCCGCCGGGCGCCGCCGCATCCATCACGTCGGCGCGTCCGACCACCCCCGACAGCGGCATGCCGCCCGCGAGACTCTTGGCCATCGTCATCAGGTCGGGCACTACGTCGTAGTGATGCATCGCGAACAGCTTGCCGGTGCGCGCAAAACCCGTCTGCACTTCATCGGCGATCAGCAGGATGCCGTGCTCGTTGCACAGCTTGCGCAACGAGCGCACGAACTCGACCGGCGCCTGGTAGAAACCGCCTTCGCCCTGCACCGGTTCGAAGATGATCGCGGCCACGCGCTTCGGATCGATATCGGCCTTGAACAGATACTCGATGTGCTTCAGCGAATCCGCGGTGCTGACGCCGTGCAGCGGATTCGGGAACGGCGCATGAAACACGTCGGCCGGGAATGGGCCGAAGCCGACCTTATACGGCGCGACCTTGCCGGTCAGCGCCATGCCCATCAGCGTGCGGCCATGGAAGCCGCCGGTGAACGCGATCACGCCCGGCCGGCCCGTCGCGGCACGCGCGATCTTGATCGCGTTTTCGACGGCTTCGGCGCCGGTCGTGAAGAACGCGGTCTTCTTCGGATAGTCGCCCGGCGCGCGCTGGTTGATCTTCTCGGCCAACTCGACATACGACGCATACGGCACGATCTGATACGCGGTGTGAGTGAATCGATCGAGCTGGTCGCGAATCGCGGCGACGATCTTCGGATGACGATGGCCGGTATTGCACACCGCGATGCCGGCGGCGAAGTCGATAAACCGGCGCCCTTCGATATCCCACAGCTCGGCGTTTTCAGCGCGCGCTGCGTAGAAATCGCACATCACCCCGACACCGCGCGGCGTGGCGGCGTCCTTGCGGCTCTTCAGTTCGGCATTGTTCATCGACATCTCCTTCGCTTGCTGTTCTGGACGGACGCCGCGCCCATGGCGCGGTACATGCAGCGACTATAATGAGATTTGGCACTCAAAATCAGAGCCATTTTGATAAAAATATAGGAGCCAATGATGCGCACGAGCGTGCTCTCCGACTGGCTGGCGCAGCGCCTCGATCGCGGCAACGGTCAGCCGATTTATCGCCAGCTGCACCGGCTGCTGCAGCAGGCGATCCTGTCGCGCGAACTGCCGGCGGGCAGCAAGGTGCCGTCGTCGCGGCTGCTCGCACAGGAGCTGGGTATCGGGCGCAACACCGTCACGCAGGTGTATGAGCAACTGGTGCTCGAAGGCTATGTCAGCTCGGCGACCGGGCGCGGCACGTTCGTCGCCGACAG
Organism: Paraburkholderia sp. ZP32-5; assembly: GCF_021390495.1. Taxonomy (NCBI): domain Bacteria; kingdom Pseudomonadati; phylum Pseudomonadota; class Betaproteobacteria; order Burkholderiales; family Burkholderiaceae; genus Paraburkholderia; species Paraburkholderia sp. ZP32-5. The sequence continues at coordinate 2,163,061 of NZ_JAJEJP010000002.1, forward strand.
CGCGCCGGACGAAATCGTCGGCGCGCCCGATGCGGCTTCTGCCGGTGCGACTTTCGAACCACTGCCGCAACCGTCGACCCGAGTGCTTTCCACACGCGGCGCGCGGCTGGTTGCGGGCGCGGGCGTGTCGAAGCGTCAGTGGGGGGCGTTCATGCCGGGCGTGCCGGACGTCACGAAGTTTCCGGCGCGGGTATGGAGCCGCCTGCACAACAAGTACTGGCGGCGGCTGCGCCCCGACCTGCTGACGTACGCGCCGGGCGGCGGTCTTGCCGCGCTACGGCACGCGCTGGCCGACTATCTGCGCACGTCGCGCTCGGTACGCTGCACGCCCGAGCAGATCATCGTCACGACCGGCATTCATCAATCGATCGATCTGGCGGTGCGTCTGCTGTCCGATCCGGGCGACGTGATCTGGACCGAGGACCCGTGTTATTGGGGCGTGCGCAGCGTGCTGCACGTATCCGGTCTGCAGGCGCGGCCGATCAGCGTCGACGCCGAAGGTATCAACCCAGGCGCCGACGATCTCGCGCAGCCGCCCAAGTTGATGCTCGTCACGCCATCGCATCAGTATCCGCTTGGCATGGTGATGAGCCTCGCGCGGCGCCGCATGCTGCTCGAGTACGCGCGTCAGCACCGATGCTGGATCATCGAAGACGACTACGACAGCGAATTCCGCTATGGCAGCCGTCCGCTGGCATCGCTGCAAGGACTCGACACATCGGGCCAGGTGATTTATGTCGGCAGCTTCGGCAAGACGCTGTTCCCGGGTTTGCGCATCGGCTATCTGGTGGTCCCGGAGGAACTGGCGGAAAGCTTCGCGACCGCGAGCGCCGAGTTGTATCGCGAAGGACAGTTGCTTCAGCAAGCGATGCTGGCGGACTTCATCGCCGAGGGGCACTTCACGTCGCATATCCGCAAAATGCGCACGCTGTATGGCCAGCGACGCCAGGCTGTGCTCGACGCTGCAGCGCAACGCTATGGGGATGCACTGCCGGCGGTGGGTGGCGATGCCGGGCTGCACCTGGTGATGCAATTGCCGGAGGGCAGCGACGACCGCCTGGTGGCGAGCGCCGCGCTGGAGCGCAACATCATCGTGCGACCGTTATCGGGGTATTACGCGCAACCGTCGCTGGCGTCATCGGGGTTGCTGATTGGGTATGCGTGCGTCGCTGACGAGGATATTGGGCCGGCGTTCGGCAAACTCGGCGATGCGATCGATGCGACGTTGACGATGTTTGCCTCGTGACGTGATGTCATGTCTCTCAGGATGCGTTGTGCGCGCAGCGCAGCATATGTTGTCGTGCGCATCCATCAGATAAGTTCTCTTTTTAATTTCTGTGGTCGTTTCGCACTGCGTTGACAGTTTTTGACTCACTCGCACGGTAGCTCGCGCTAGTTTCTGGGAGATCAAAGCCAGAATAGTCATCAGAGATGAGTCCAATCGAGACAAAGACTCGACAAAGCACTGGGAGCGTCGAAGAGGAGGTCTGCTGTCTTTGCAGCATTACCTATTCGATCTACTCCAATTTCCCCCCAATGCCGTCCGCACAGGCCTTGCACGTCGAGACCGGCGAGTTCTTTCCGTTTGAAAAGGTACGTCGACTGTCCTCCGGTTACGCCATGGCCGAAGCGCTTGGCTATGCGTGGGCGTGCAATTGTCGCGGACGCTCACGCCCGCCGCCGCAAATCCTTGGTAATGCGCAAGCGATTGAGTACACACCGGATGCGGCGAATGGTGACGCGATTGAACTGGCGGGCAGCACGGGAACACCGCGCAACAATCAGGCGCAAAACAAACAGACTGACGATGTCGTCAGAATATTGCGCTTAACCCCCGGTCAATCTCGACAACTTCACGATGAAATTTCGGGCGAAGGCCTTGGCTTCCATGAAATCATGGAGCGCGCCAAAGACATGTTCAACCTGTGGTGACGCACGCAGTACGCGAAGGGAATGATTTGATGATCGACACTCGAAACGAAATCGAACGGCGTCTGTCCGTGCTGCACGGCCTGGAACTGAGCGGAGTGAACCATGCCGCTGACATGCTCACGTTGAGCTTTGGTCCGCTGCGGGAAGTCACCAACTTTAAGGGGGCGTTGAAGTATGTAGGTGTGTGGGCGCTGCACATCCAATGTGCGTGGAGACTCGAGGAAGCGGGCCGCGCCGTGGCAACGGAGGATGATCTGCGCGCGCCGGACGAGAAAGCTCAGGCTGGCACCCAACGTATGCAGGAAGTCTTGCTTGCGAATGGTCGCGCGATAGTTGAGGCAGTGATTGCGGATGACGCTGGCGGGGCGACGCTTTTCTTGTCGCGGGGTTTTTGGTTGACTGTCATCCCGGATGGGAAGGCGGACGAGGAAGACTGGCGATTCTTCGCATCCGGCGTGGATGCGGCGCATCTGGTGATTAAAGGTGGAGCAGTCGCTCCGGAATCATTTGATTAACATGGAATGATTCTGATATTGGTTTTTTCTTGATTTGATTTTTTGCCTTTTCTTGAATTGCTTTTGGTCTATTAGCGTTGCCCCTGTGCGGGGCGGCACCTACTTTCTTTGCGGCTGTGTACAGACTGGAGACATGATTGACACCCGTACGGGGACATCGTTGACACATGATGGTCAGGGTGCGGGCTGGTTCAGGTCAAGTCTGGCGACACGATGATGGGCAAACCAGAACTCGATCACGCCGTCTTCGTCGTCCGTAGGCCGGGCGGCCACGCGTAGTCCTTTGAGTGCAATCGACAGGCGCAGCGCGCGGCCCCTGAAACGCACCAGGCCATTCGAATTGACCTGCAGGACCTCGTCCGTGGCGCTGTATTGCGGCTCGGACAGCGTTGAGGGCATGCTCCGGGGGCTGGGCCGGTAACGGGAGAGCGGCGTGGCCATGGCCAGCGCTTCGTGGGGCCGCTCGTTGTTGTACACGTGACGCCATCGTTCCAGTTGCTGCTGCACGTGGGCGTGCGTGGTAAATGCATGCCTCTGCAACACCTCGGCCTTCAGCGAGCGATGAAACCGCTCGTCCTTGCCATTGGTCTGCGGGTGGTAGGGCCGGCTGTAGCTCACGTGGATACCCAGCCGGATCAGCCACACGGCCAGTTCGGTGAGTTGTCCCGGTGCGCTGGGCGAGCCCCAGGGCGCGCCGTTGTCGGTATTGATACGCGAAGGCAGCCCGTAGCAGCGGAACGCCCGCTCCAGTTCGCCCTGCACGACCTGCGTGGTGGTTCGCGCGCAGGCCGCCAGCACGACGTTAAAGCGCGAGTGATCGTCGAGCACCGTTAGCGCACTGCAACGGCCTGCCTCCAGGGTGGGGAAGTCGCCCTTGAAGTCCATCTGCCACAACGAGTTCGGGTACTCGTGTTCGAAGCGCTGCCAGTGCTGGCGCTGCGCGCGCTCCTGTTCGTCGAGCAGGCCGTGACGGCGCAGGATCTCGGTGATGGTGGCTGGCGCGGGCACCTGCGCGTGACCCAGATCGCGCAGGCGCCGCTGGATCTTGCGCCCGCCCCAGCCGTGCTCGCGGCGCAGTTCGAGCACGAGTGCGACGATCGCATCCGGTGAGCGCGTGGGGCTCTCATGCGGGCGGCGCGAGCGGTCGGCTAGCCCCTCGGGGCCATGCGCCGCGTGGCGTTGCAGCCATTTGTAGCCGGTCTGGCGGCTGATGTTGAAACGCCGGCATAGCTCACTGAAGCTCAGGGTCTGTTCGCTGGCCAGACTAACAAATTCCTCTCGGAGGCTCATGGTGTCTTTTACGTTCCAGGGCATGAATGATTCCGGGCGTTCGATTGCCCAAAAGTGTCAACCATGTCCCCGCACACCTGTCAGCGATGTCTCCAGTCTGTACACCTACTTTCTTTGCAGCACGCAAAGAAAGTAGGTGCCGCCCCGCACAGGGGCAACGCTAATAGACCAAAAGCAATTCAAGAAAAGGCAAAAAAACAAATCAGAAAAAAACAAAAAAACCATTAAAACTTATGCTTAACAATAAGCGTAGCCCCCGTATCATGCGAACGAAAAATGGCCACCCTGGCAGTCCCAGTAAAAACCCAATCATTCACAATCAAAGAAAGCCTCCTCTGAGGCGACTGCCCAATCGACAAAGTCGACCCATTCATCTGCACGATAGAAAGCTGTGGCCCCGTGGCCGAAGTAAAGTGAAGCGGATTAGCGTTCCCCTGAGTGCCGGCCGCAGGCGTAAAACCCGATCCCGTCACCCCCAGCCCCTCGCCCTTCACAGACGCAGCCTCAAACGTCACCTGCCTTCCCAATCCAGAACTATAGAAATCCTGAATCTGCGCATAAAACGGCTTCCCCTGAGTCGCCTGATATTCCATCGCATAACGCTGTTGCTGGAAATAACGTCGCGGCTCTGGAATCGGCGGCACGACCTCAACCGGCATCGGCACGATATTGGCGACCACCATCGTCTCGGGCGAGTCGCCGGTGAGCCCGCCCGCAAACGCGTAGCCACTCAGCATGAAAAGCATCGCACCGACAATCCTTTCGTTCGGGCACGTCATAAGCATGCCTCCCGTGAAGGAGTTGAAACGTCACATGACTCACCGTTTCGACCGCGCAGACTGCCATCGCCGCTTCGTTACATTCACTCATTGTAGTCAGTCATTTGCATATCGAAAGTCCGATATGCGAGGCATCTCGCATGCACGGACATGCACGCGGGCTTTCCCTGGCACCGCTCGTATCGAAGTTGGGATCGAATGACGGATAACGCTTCCTGGAAGCGTTCTCAGCAACACGAGACCGGCAAAAGCGACTGCAACGACGCGCGCGCTTGCAGTCACGCCGGCAAGTCTTGCCAGGCGTTAGCGTCGCTAACGTCGACCGTTGCAACGTCAACGTTTCGAGACTTTATTCGACTCGCGGCGACCGCCCGACCGATATAGGCGCGAGCCGCCGAAACATCGTTCGGATGCGCGCGCATCCATCGCGCAACCACGCCCATACGGCATCGGGCATGAAGCGCACGACCAGCAGCACCAGCGCGAGTAGCGCGGGACACCAGCGCCAATCGGTCGGCACCGGTTCGCGATGAGCGAAGCGCAGATCCAGCAGCGCATTACTCAATGCAGCGGGGTTCAACAGACGTCGATACGCAAGACCGGTTTGCCCGGCCACCGACGCCAGATACTGGCCTCGCAATTCGGAAAGCTCCTCATGCGATTCCGGCTGCGACGCCGCGCCGGGTGGAGTCGGCACCTGAATCACATCGTCGGCCTGCCAGTAGCCGATCCGGTTGCCGTTGGCGTCGCTCTTCGGAATCGCGGCCGGCTGATCGCCGCCCACGCCAATCAGCCAGCCCTTGATTCGCGCGGCATTGATGCCCGGCATCAGCCCGCGCGATGCCGTCAACGGCGGCGCCTCCTGGCCGTCGGTGACGAAGACGATCGCCGCGCCATCGCCGACGTCCTGCGCGACGCGCACCGCCGAATACACGCCGCCCTCGGCGATGCGGCTCCAGTTGGTCCAGCGCATGCGTCCATCGATACCATCGAGCGACACCAGCAGCGCATCGTAGTTGCCGCACACTTCGACGGGCGGCAGCAACAGCAGTGTGCGTTGCCCGGTGAATATGCTCCAGCCCACCTTCGAGCCGCACGGCAACCGCCCCAGCGTATCGCGCATCGCGGCCTGCGCGAACTTCAGGCGGCTGACCGGCGCGCCGTCCAGCGTGACGTCCTCGACGTTCATGCTTTGTGTGATATCGAAGGTGACGATGTAGTCGAACGTATCGCGCGGCAACGTCACCTTCGGCATCGCGACCGCCGCGATCAACGCGACGAGCGCGAGCGGCATCAACGCACCGCGCAGTCTTGCGAAGCCTCGCCCGCGTGTCGCGCCGCTCATGGCAGATCCATGCTCTGCGCGTCGCGCAGCGTGACGTTGTGCTGCTCCTTCACATCCGGCTGATCGAGCCCGCCGCCGCCTTCCGGCGCAAGCCACAGCGCGCGTTCGAGGTTGTAGCGCGCATCCCAGTCGCCGGGCGCCGAGCGCAGCACGAGCCGGTAACGCACCTTCGCCTCGTTGACCATCGAGATCGATCTGAGCATGCGTGCATTACCGTCACCGCTGCCTTGACGCAGATACATATTGCCGAGATCGAACAGCGCCGCGCGGCCGACATCGTCGAGCCGGCCTTCGTGGATCAGACCGTTATAGAGCCGCGCCGCCGCGTCGTAGGCACCCGCTTTCGATAGCGCGGTCGCGCGCGCCAGCCGAATCTGCGGCGCGTCGTCGTCGCTAGCATGGTCTTCATGCGACGCGGCGTGCGGCGCGTTCACCGCGGCAATCGCGCGATTGACGTCCCCCGCATGCTGCAGACGCACCCAGGCGGACACGCCCCAGGCGGCGCAGCAGATCGCGACGGTGCCGAACGTGGCGTGAATCAGTAGGCGTTTCATGCCCAGCTCCTGACCTGCAGCAGGTGCAACAGCATCAGCACGACCGACGCGAACAACGCCACCGCGAAGCAATACGGACTCAGGTCCTGGCGCGGCAAATGTTCGATGAACGTGGTCGGTGCGTTCTGCTGGCGATTGATCTCGGCGATGGCCGCCATCATGCCCTTCTCGTCCTGCGCCTGAAACAGCCGGTACGGCGTTTTCAGCGTCAGAAAATAGCGATGCAGTTCGGCTTCGGCCGAGTCTTCGTGCGCGGGCAGCCGCGCGTTCAGATCGGGACTGAAGATGCTGCTGCGCAGATAGATGAAGTAAAGCGCGACGCGGTTACGCTGCAGGCCGTCCTGAATGCGTCGCCGCACGGTTTCGTCGAGCCGCGCGCCGCCGTCGGAGACCAGCACGATCGCGCGGCGTCCCGACGAAGCGCGGCCTTCGAACTGCTCCAGCGCGGCCAGCATGCCGCGATCGAGCTGTGTGTCGGGCATGCCGCGCCCGATCGCGGTGGCGGCGACCGCCTCCTCGATCACGCGATGGTTGTAGGTGAACGGCATCGCCAGCACCGGGCTGCTGCCGAACATCATGAACGCGAGCTGGTCGTTGGGCCGTTGCTCGACGAAGCTCGTCAACGAAGCGCGCGCCACCTTGTTCTTCGATTCGCCGCGCGGCGCCTCGACGCCTGCGCTACCCATCGGCTCGTCCATGCTCGCGCTGCGGTCCATCAGAATCAGGATCTGCGCGCCGCTGCCGGTGCGCAGCACCTGCCGTTGCGAACGCCCCGGCCCGGCCAATCCGACGACGATCGCCGCGATCGCGAGTACCGCGCTGCCGCGCGCGAGCCATTTGGCCCACTGTCCGATGCGATCGACCGGCAGCCACGCGACACTCGGAAACACCAGCGTATCGCTGCGCCGCGGCAGCACCGGCAACACCGCGAGCGGCAGCAGCACCAGCAGCCACGGAAACGTGAAGTCGAACGGAATGCTCATCGCTGATGACGCCGCTCGGCCCGATACAGCGCGCGGCACAGCGCGTGTAACGGAAACTCGGCGACGCCCGGCGCGGGTTTGAAAAAGCGCTCGGCCGACACCTGATAGAAGTGTTCGAGTTGCGCGCGCAACGGTTGCAGATACGGTGCGCGCGCAAGCAGTCTGGGCAGCGAACCCGCATGCACGACCTGCCCGGCGGCTTCGTTCAACGCCTGATGCAAACAAAACCAGGCGTCGCTCGATGCGGCCGTTTGCGCATCCGGAAACCGTTGCATGCGCTGCCATGCGCGCGCGAACGGTAGCCGCGCCGACTCACGCCGGTTGCGCCAGCCCCACCAGATCGCCCATGCGACGAGCGTCGCGAGCAGCAGGCCGCACGCCCACGCAAGCTGACGGCGCAAGCCGGCGGTGTCCAGCAACGGCGGCTCGCGATCGGGCCGCAACGGCAGCAGGTCGCCGGCCGCGAACGCGTTCGGCGGTGTCAGCGGTCCGACGCTCGCGGGCCATTCGGCGATCTGCAATTGCGTGCCGGTGGCCGAACTCAGCGTCAACGCGGGCAACGTGATTTGCGTCAGCGCCTGTGGCGCGTTGACGACCTGATAGGCGATCACCATCCACCTGCGGCCTTCAGCATCGGTTTCGAGCGACACGGGCCGCCGTTCGAGCCACATGCCGGTGCGGCCGACCGAAGGCGGCGTCACGGCACCGACGTCCTTACCGTCGGCCTGCAGCAGCACGCGCTGCGTCAGCACGTCGCCGAGCACATAGCCGAACGCGCGCGGCTCCTGCACGAACGCAGGCACCGTCGCGGCGGCCGCGCTGCTTGCAGCACCCAGCGCACACATCGCGTACGCAGCACCCGACAGCAGCAACGCAAGCAATACGCGAGACGCGCGCAGCGCGTTGCCGCGCATCGGACCGCCCCGGCGCACGCACGATCTCATGCGGTCATCTCCAGAAAATAGCGCGACATGGCTTCCGGATCGAACCCGCCTTCGACATAAAACGGCCGGATGCCGCGCGCGCCGAATACCTCGCCCAGTTCATCGCGACGGCGCGCGACGCCATCACGCCAGCGCTCGCGCATCCGTTCGCGCAGCCACACCATGCGCTGCTCGCCCGACTCGGCATCGTTGACGGCCAGCAGCGGCGCATGGCGCGGTGGCGAGATTTCCGCGTCGTCCCACACGACGATCGGCACCACGCATGCATGCACCAGCATGTCGAGCACCGACGGCAGTTGCGCGAGCGGCCAGTGGAAATCGGACACGACGAACACCAACGCCTGACGGCCGGCCAGACGCGTCGCGCAGCGCCGCAGCCCTTCGATCGCGCCACGCCCGGCGGCGCGGCTCGCGCACTCGCGCAGCATCGTCGCGAGCAGATTGCCGGTGCCGCGGCCGGTGCGTGCCGGCATGAACAGATCGTCGCGCTCGCTCGCGTCGAAGGCCAGCATGCCGAGCCGGTCGCCGACGCGGAACGCGCTGTAGCCGAGCGCTTCGACGAAATCGGCGGCGACGTGCAGCTTGGTTCGGTGCGAGCCGAATTGCATCGACGCCGACACGTCGGCGATCACCACCACCTGCACCGCCACGCGCTGCAGATGAACCCGCACCAGCCATTCGTCGCGCGCCGCGCGCAGGCTCGCGCGCAGATCGAGACGGCGTGGATCCGGGTAGTCGAACAGACGCCCGTGCATCGCAAATTGCTGACCCGAGCCGAAGCTCGAACCAGGATGCGAGCCGGGCCGCGCGCCCGCGGCGCGCATCGGCAAGCGGTAGCTGAATTCGGCGATGCCGTTCATGATTTAGCGCCCCAGCTTCAGCGAGGCACGGCCACTTTCGCCGTGATCTGCGCGATCAGCGCTTCGGCCAGCTCCTGGCGGCGCAGCTCGTAGATCGGCGTGAAGAACACGCGATGGCCGAGCGCCGGCAGCAGCACCTCGTGGATGTCCTCCGGAATCAGATGCGTGCGTCCGGCCAGCCACGCGACCACGCGCGCGGCCCGCAGCAGCGCGCTCATCCCGCGCGGGCTCGCACCGGCGAGAATCAGCTGCTGCATATCGACGCCATCGAGCGTGATGCCGAAACGCAGCGGCGTTTCGGTGGCCTGCCAGATATCCAGCACGTAACGCTCGATCGCCTCGCTCGCCTGCACCTCCTGCTGGATCGACGCGCCGATACGGTTCAACTGCTCCCACGGCACGATCGACGGCGTCAGTTGCGCGAGCAAGCGGTCGACGTCATGGAACATCGTGTCGAATACCAGCATGCGGCGCGCGTCCTCGTCGGCGGGTGTCGGCATGTTCAGTTCGAACAGGAAGCGGTCGCGCGCCGCCGACGCCAACTCGAAGGTCTCTTCCTTTTCGACCTTGTTGCGATCGGCGAACACGGTCATATGCGGGAAGCGGTGCTCGCGCCCGAACGCCCACACGGAACGCTCGGCCATCGCTCGCAGCAACAGCGACTGCACCTGCGGGCGCGCGCGATTGATCTCGTTGAAGAAGAACGTGGTCAACTGCTCGCCGTGCCGCAACAACGGGCCGGGCTCGATACGCGGCTTGCCGTCGGCATCGACATAGGTGTGATAAACGAGGTCGCCCGGCATCAGATCGATCGTGCCTTCGACACGCTCGAAGTCGCCGCCGACCACGCGCGCGAACGCACGCAACACGGTGGTCTTGCCGACGCCGACGCCGCCTTCGAGCAACACGTGGCCCCGTGCGAACAACGCGACGTTGACGAGCCTCAAGGTTTGCCGCTGGCCGATCACCACCCTGGCCACTTCGGTTTCGATTTGCTGGGCGTGAGCGCGCCAGTCCTGAAGCTGTTCGCCAGAAGTCATCGCTGGGATCCCCTCCTCGTGGCTTGCGTGCGGGCCTGCTTGGGCGTGTGCATGCGTCTGTGCTGGCAGGCTATACGAATGCGTTTATGTGCTGGGCAAGCCGCGCCGCCGATACGCCGAGGACTCGCCAGCATCTGTTGAAGCACGGTTTGTGCCGGTCGCGCGAACGGGCCGGCGTGGTAGGCCGCTTGCGAATAGTTGGCAGCCTGTCACGAGATTCGGGTACACACTGTGCCATCGGTCGTGGCTATAACGCGCTTGTGCGTCACCTGTGCCTCACCTTGCGGCGACGTCATGCCGACGCCGACGCGTCATCGAGGCGAGCCCGCCTTCGCACCATCATCGACGAGCAGGCCGACGAGCGCCGTCGCGCCGCGCCGCCACGACAGGTCCGTATTGCCGCGAATATCGACCGAGCGCTGGAACAGGGTCCTGCCGCTGGCGACGTCCTGCACGCGCAGGTTCATGTTCAGAATCAGATTGCTGACCTTCTGGACCCAGCAGACGCCCACCTGTTCGACGCCCAGTTCGCTGCCGACCTGGCGGGCGCAGCCGTCGCACGAAGTGAGGTCCTGGTTCGCGCCGAGCCGCGCGATCAGGCCGGCGGCACGCTGGTTATCGGCGACGCGGTAGCGCCCGCTCGTGTCTAGCTGAGCGCGCAGCGCGTCGCTGACCATGCCGAGACGAGACGCTTGCGCGCGGTTGGTATCGGCATCGTTATAGGCGGCGTTGTCGTCGATCAGTCCGCAGTTCAGCACGGCAATCGAAACCGGCTCGGCCGATGCCGGCATCGCGCCGAACAGCAACAAAGCCGAAGCGCAAACCGCAGGTGCACCCGCGCGAAGCGGCGCACAAAACGCGAACCCGATCCGCAAAAAGTCCGCTCTCCGCATCTCGCTACCGCTCCACGCCAACCGCCGGCTTCGTGAACACCCCTGCAAACTCCGCATATTCGCGCTCCAGATGCGCGGCTGCATGCTCAAGCAGAAACTGCCGGAACATCACACTGGTCGGCGAAAGCTGCTTCGAGCGCAAATGCACGACCTGCCACGTACGTTCGATCGGCGTGCCGTTCACATCGAGCAGCGCGATCTCGCCGGTACGCAATTCGAGCTGCAACGTATGCAGCGAAATCAGGCTCACGCCCATGCCCGCCATCACCGCCTGCTTGATGGTTTCGTTGCTGCCGAGCGTGACCGTCTTGGCGGGCGTGAACAGATGCTGGCGGAACATCACCTCGGACGATATGCGCGTCCCAGAGCCCGGTTCGCGTAGCAGAAACGTATCGCCGCGCAACTCCTGCAGATCGAAGCGGCGCGCGCCGCGCAACGGATGACTGACCGGCGCGATCACCACCTGCGGATGGCTCGCCAGCGGCTCGGCGGTGGTGTCGAGTTCCGGCGGCGGGCGCCCCATGATCGCGAGATCGATTGCGTTGTCCTGCAGCAGACGCAGCAACGCATCGCGATTGCCGACGGAGAAATGCACGTCGACCTTCGGGTACAGATGCGAGTACTGCGCGAGCAGTTTCGGCGCGAAGTAGGTCGCCGAACTGACGATGCCGACGTTGATCGAGCCGCTATCGGCCTGCTTCAGCGACATCATCGCGTCTTCGGCATCCTTGATTTCGCCGAGAATGCGGCTCGCGTGATGCGTCAGCATCTCGCCCGCCTCGGTCAGCGCCAGCTTGCGCGCGACGCGCTCGAACAGGCGCAGGCCGACCGCGTCTTCGAGCTGATGAATCTGCATCGATACCGCCGGCTGCGTCAGATGCAATTCCTCGGCCGCGCGCGCGAAACTCGTGTAGCGGCTCGCGACGACGAAGATCTGCAATTGCCGCAAGGTCAGCGTGCGAACGAAATTCAGATTGACCCGGTTCGTCGCGAAGCGCGCGCTCTGCATGTGAATTAGCCGCCGCCCGCTTTCAACGGCTGGCCCTCGGCGCGTTGGCGGACGGCTTCGCCGGCGCATTGGCCGGCGGCGACAACTTGCGCACCACCGACTGGAAGCTCATCGATTCGCTATGCGCCGGATGCGCGAAGTCGTTGTTCGGCCCCGGCACGTCGGTGCGAATCTGCACGAGCTGGCCGGGCACGTCGTCGGCGAGCAGGAACGTGTAGCGCTTGCCAATGTATTGCGCAAAGCGCTCCGCATTCGGATCGTTCAGATAGGGCTGCACGACGATGCGGCGCGTGTGGACCGGCTTGCCGCCGACTTCTCCCGGCACGTTCTCGATCTGCGGCCCGGCGGCGAGCGCGAGACGCAAACGCTGCTGGAAATAGCGGCGTTGGCCGCCCGTCAGCCCCTGCATCTCGGCGATGTCGCGTTCGAGAAAATAGATGATCGCCGGATTGCATTGCAGCCCGCCGATCGGCAGATTCACGTTGCCGCTATGGTCCGATACCTGAGCGTCGCCTTTTGCGTTGTCCGGGCTCACCACCAGCACCTTGACGACGTCGGCGCTATGCGACGGCTGCTCGGAATTGATCACCGAGTAGTCGAGTTCGGTCTGCGCATCGACGCCGTGCAGATGATCGGTCAGAAAGATCAGGCGTTCGGCCGGCGTGATGTCGCTGCTGCCCTGCTCGCCCGCCGCCAGCGCAAGCGCGGGCGTCAGGCTCGACACACAGACCACGCACATCATCAGCGTCGACATCAACGCGACGCTGGCCGCGCGTACCCAGCCGCGCGCGCGCGTCATTGCGAAGAATCGCCGGCCTTCGACGCCGGCACGTCGACCGGCTTGAGCATCGGCACCTCGTAGGTGGCGAGAATGCTGTCGATCTTGTCGTGATTCGCGCCGATCCATTGATCCACCTTGTCCTTCCAGTCCTTCTCGCCGTAACGCACGCCCATCGAGATCGTGTAGTCGAAGCGGATGCCGGGCTGCGCGGGGAACGGCACGAGCCTGACCGAATCGCCGGCGCGCTTCGCGAAGTAGCCGGCGATCGGCCCCCACAGGAACACCACGTCGACGTTGCCGGCGCGCAGGTCGTGTTCGATCATCTGGCCGGGGTATTCGGCGGGGTCGCCGCTTTGCACGCGGTACGACACCGCCTGGTCGATCAGGTTGTGACCGAGCAGCCAATCCACCGCGGGGGTCTGCGTGAAGATGCCGAAGCGCAGTTTGTGCAGTTGATCCGGCGGCAGTTTCAGCAGATCGTCAGGCGTCTGGATGCTCGCGAACTCGGGGCGGTTCGGGAACACCATCGCGTAGGTCGAGCGCAGATACGGCTGCGTCGTCGACGTCATGTCGTAACCCTTCGGCACGCCGATGATCAGATCGCACCGGTAGCGCTGGGTGTTTTCCTCTTTCTCGCGCAACGTGTGACGCACGAAGCCCATGCGCTGCGGGAAGTACGTGTATTCGAGCTTGTAGCCGAAATCGCTCGCCATCTGCGCGGCGATCCGGTTTTCATAACCTTCGCCCTTGTCGTTCGACAACGGCATGTTGTTCGGGTCCGCGCACACTCTGAGCACACCGTCCGCGCCGTCGTTATTCGGCAGCGCCGGGCCATCCGCCCTGACCGCCGCGCTTGCGAGCGCCGCGCAGCACAGCGCGGCGGCGATCACGGCGACATGCATGGACATGCTTCTCTTATCGCGCATCGTAAGCCTCCGAGGTATGACGGCCTGCCGGTTTGTTATTGTGCGTCGATGGCGTGCAGATCGCCCGGCTTGATCTGTCCGTCGGAACGCCCTTTCAGATAGGCGTACAGGTTTTCCCAGTTCTTCTGCATCATCTGGCTGCTGCTGAAATCCGGCATGCCTTTATCAACCCGGCCGCCGAACACCGTGCGATGAAACTCGGTCTTGTCGAGCGTCTTGAACGCATCGATCAGCGACGGTCCGACCATCCCCTGCTGCTGCGCGCCATGGCAGCGTTCGCAGGCGAGCGCGCGCCACGTTTTCCATCCCTGTAGCGTATTGCTGTCGACCTTGTTGCCGTCGACTACCTTGAACGCGACCTGCGCAATCGAGGGATTGTTCTGCGCGTAGACGACCGGCAGCAGAACGAGCGTCGCGGGCACCGCCGCGAGCAACAGGATTGATCGGCCTTTCATGCAATTGTCTCCATAATTAGCCGTGCCCCGGTGCGTTTCGTCAACGCATCCGCCAGCGGGCACGGGTAGGTAATTCCGCGGGGTGAATCCGCGTGGCAAATCATCTGACTGGCGAAGCGCTGAAGGCGAAGCCGGTGCGCTCTCGTACCACGAGCGCGCCGGCCACGACCCTTCAGATCGCCATCATTTCAGCGAGCCGTTCAGCTCTTTTCGTTCGGAATCGCGAACACGAACAGCGTGCCGCCCAGCGCGGTGTACTTCGCCAGTTCACGATAGCCGCCGACCGCGCCCAGACCTTCGGTCGACTTTTCCAGACCGGCTGCCATGCCGATGCCGGCCCAGCCGCCGATGCCCGAGTACACGCCGACATACTGCTTGCCCTGATACTCGTAGGTGAAGACGTTGCCGATGATCCCGGACGGCGTCTTGAAGCGCCACAGTTCCTTGCCGTCGCTGATGCGAACCGCCTTCAGGTAGCCTTCGAGCGTGCCGTAGAACGCGATGCCGCCGCCGGTTGCGAGCACGCCCGACCACACCGAAAACTTCTCCGGCTTCGAGTAGACGATCTTGCCTTTGCTCGCGTCCCACGCGATGAAGTTGCCCATCGCGTTGTTCTCGTTCGGACCCGGATACATCGACAGCGTGGCGCCCACATACGGCTGACCGGACACGTAGTCGACATCGAACGGCTCATAGTCCATACAGACGTGGTTGGTCGGCACGAGGAACATCTTGCTGTTCGGATCGAACGCGGCCGGTTGCTGGTCTTTCGAGCCGAGCGCGGCCGGGCAGATGTTCTTCACGTTGTGATCGGAACCGGCTGCCTGGGTGGAATACGCGGCGTTGCGAATCGGCAGACCGCTTTGCAGATCGACGCGATCGGCCCAGTTCACCGCCGGGTCGTACTTCTGCGCAACCAGCAACTGACCGGTTTCGCGATTGAGCGTATAGCCGAAGCCGTTACGGTCGAAGTGAACGATCGCCGGCACCGTCTTGCCGTTGATGTTCAGATCGGACAGGATCATTTCGTTGACGCCGTCATAGTCCCATTCGTCGTGCGGCGTCATCTGGTAGACCCATCTGGCGGTGCCGGTATTCAGGTCGCGCGCGAAGATCGACATCGACCATTTGTTGTCGCCCGGACGTTGCGTCGGGTTCCATGTGCCCGGATTGCCAGTGCCGTAGTAGACAAGGTTCAGTTTTGGATCCCACGCATACCAGCCCCACGTGGTGCCGCCGCCGAGCTTCCACTGATCGCCCTTCCACGACTTCAGCGACGAATCCGCGCCCACCGGCACCATCTTGCCGTCGGTATACGTCATCGTCTTTTGCGGGTCGAGCAGCATTTCGTTGTCGGGGCCCGTGCTGTACGCGGTCCAGGCCGGCTTGCCGGTCTTGATGTCGTACGCGATCAGACGCCCGCGCACGCCGAACTCGCCGCCCGAAATGCCGGTCAGCACCTTGTCGCCGAATACGTGCGGCGCGTTGGTGTTGGTTTCACCCGCCTTCGGATTGCCGTTCTGCGCAGTCCACACCACTTCGCCGGTTTTCGCGTTCAACGCCACCAGCTTGGTGTCGGCCTGCTGCAGGAAGATCTTGCCGTCACCGTAGGCGAGGCCGCGGTTCACGGTATCGCAGCACATCACGGAGACCACCTGCTCGTCCTGCTTCGGCTGATACTGCCAGATGAAGGTCTGATCCTTCAGGTTGATCGCAATCACCTTGTTCGGAAACGGCGAATGGATATACATCGTGTCGCCGATCACGAGAGGCGAACCCTCGTGGCCGCGCAGCACGCCCGTCGACATCGTCCATGCGACCTGCAGCTTGCCGACGTTGTTCTCGTTGATCTGCTTGAGCGGGCTGTAGCGGTGATTCGCATAATCGCCCGCCTGGGCCGCCCAGTTGGCCGGGTTTTTCATCAGTCCATCGAGCTGCGAATCGGCCTGCGCAGCCAGAGAGCTAAAGGCTGCCGATGCGAGGATCGCGAGCCCAAGAACCACAGTGCGTAAGTTCATGTCTCCTCCAGAATTGTCCTGCTGTTCAACTCACGAATGACCCACGCTACCTCGTCGCATCGTGCGCGCCTTCTCGAGTACAGGTAACGATTCAGCGCCCTGGCCCGATTCGATGTCGGGCTCCGCGGCGCATGGAGGGCCAACGCATATTCCATGCCGGAAAGTGGCGGCGAATGCCGTGGCCGTTGCGCGAACCCGCTTGAGCGGCGCGCGCGTCGTATCACAGCCGCTCTCGCGTCGCACGTTCGCTCGCGCGCTGTGGCAACCTTGAACTGGTTGCGCCACCGAACGCGGCACATACTGTGTCACTTCGGTGATACGAATCGTGTCCTTTGCGAATCGTGCGCCGCACCACCGGTCCGCCGCTCGCGGCAACGCCTGGCACGACGGACGATTCCCGCATCCGAGGAGCGACAGTCATGGCAAAGACAGAGCAGGTCTATACGGACGACGAGGTTCAGCAGCGTCTCGTCGGTCCGTTGCAGCACTGGTATCTGGAGGACGGCTGGCTGCGGCGCAAGTACCGCACCGAGGGCTGGAAAGGCACGCTGATGGTGGTCAACACGGTCGGCCATCTGGCGGAGGCCGCGTGGCATCACCCGGATCTGACGGTGTCGTACGCGTTCGTCACGGTGAAGCTCAAGACGCATAGCGCGAAAGGCATCACCGACAAGGACTTCGCGCTCGCGACGAAGATCGAATCGGTGGTCCACTGGCAGCCCGGTCTCGAAGACGGGCCGCTCGAAGGCACGCCGTCCGACGATCAGCGCTTCCGCTATATCAAGTACGACGCGCCGAAAGCGGCAGAAGGCAGCTGAGTGGGCCGCTGAACTGCGAAGAAGCTGGGCATCTCCATGCCTCGCACACCCGGCGCCGAATCCTCGCGACGCCGCGCCGGGTATTTCTGCTTGCGCGCGCCTACGCGCCTACGCGCATGCGCGCCGAATCGCTCGACGCGCAATCGATGCGTCGCCATCCGTGATACACCGTGCGCCGGTGCCGCGATGAAACAGCGCGTGACACAGTGCACCTCCGGCGTCACATAGCGTCCATTCGCGCCCGCAACAGCGAAGCACGCCGCCCGGCATGCAACGCGTGCCGCGCCAGGCGCCAGCGGCCCGATCCCCTCGCCAGCCCCCGCGCCACGCGGTTGGTACGGCTTCTGCTTGAACACCCCCGAGCGTACTGCCGCGTTGGCCCGCGCCGCATTCCCGGACGCCCGGCGTCCTGAGCATTGCGGCGCGCATCGAGCCACACGCAGCGACTCCGACGGACCCGCAAGGACGACACTTAAGGACACGTGAGATGCCGCTTCAGCTCCGCCGCCTCCCGCCGCGCACCGCCGTCACGATCGACGCACCCGCGCGCCTGCATCTGGGTTTTCTCGATCCGAACGCATCGCTGGGCCGCGCGTTCGGCAGCCTCGGACTGGTGATCGACGCACACAGCACACGGATCGAAGCACGCATCGCCGAGCGCGAGCAAATCAACGGCGCGGCCAACGATGCCGAACGCGAACGCATCGCGCTATGTGTCGCGCGCCTGCAGGCCGCTTACGGACCCACGACGCTCGCCATCGACGTGCTCCATGCGCCGCGCGCTCACACCGGCCTCGGCTCCGGCACGCAACTGGCGCTGGCCATCGGCACCGCGTTCGCGCGCCTCGCCGGCGAGCCGGCCAGCAGCGCCGAAATCGCCAGTCTGCTCGGGCGCGGCGCGCGCTCCGGCATCGGCATTCTCGGTTTCGATCACGGCGGCCTGCTGCTCGACGGCGGGCCAGCCGGCGATCTGCGTCGGAGCATGCCGCCGTTGCTCGCGCGCCAGCCGTTTCCGGAGCCGTGGCGCGTGCTGCTCGTCAGCGACAACAGCCGCGAGGGTTTGCACGGCGGCGAGGAACGCCGCGCACTGGCGTCGCTCGCGCCGTTCCCGCAGCGGCTCGCCGCGCATCTGTGCCATCTGGTGCTGATGCAGATCCTGCCGGGCGCCGCCGAACATAACTTCGTGCCGTTCGCGCACGGCCTCACCGAAATGCAGCAGACCATCGGCGAATACTTCGCGAGCGCGCAAGGCGGCGTGTTCGCGAGCCCCGACGTCGAGCGCGTGCTGCGCGCGGTCGCCGCCGAGCGCACCGCCGGCATCGGCCAGACCTCGTGGGGGCCGACCGGCTTCGCGATCGTCGCGAGCGCGCGCGAGGCCGACAGCGCGCTCGCGACCGCGCGCGCGGCGGCACGCGCGATGCCGCATATCGAATGCAGCATCGTGGCGGGCCGCAATAGCGGCGCGGAGATTCGCGACGCCCACGCGCACGCGCCGCATATCGACGCCGCATGATGCACAGCCTCTGCTCCCGGCCTCCGCCACGCGCCACCGTCCGGTCCCTGCCCGGCCGCAGCCGGCAGCGCGCGCCGCATCCGCATCGTGAACCGTGCCGGCGCGGCGCCGTGATGCGCTGCCTCGCGGCGCGGCGTCCTCCCGCGTGGCCCTGAAGCGCCTGAAGCCCCAGAAGCCTGCTGAACCGACCCGAAGCCTGCTCCCGAAGCCCGAAGCCACCGAAACGAGCCCCCGCCATGTCAGAAACCATTGAAAGGCCCTACATCCTGCACATGTTCACGGCCACGCCGCAGATGAGCCCGTTCGACGTCAACATGGCCGCCGACGCGGGCTACCAGGTCATCGTGCCGTACTGCGGCGTCGACGCCGGCATGGTCGCGAACCTGACGCAGGACGCGATCTTTTCGCGCGGACCCAAGGGCGTGTCGCGCACCGGCATCTTTATCGGCGGACGCGACGTGATGCAGGCCGCCGACATGCTCGACATCGCGCGCCGCGCGATGGTGCCGCCGTTCGAGGTATCGGTGTTCGCCGACCCGAGCGGTTCGTATACGACCGCGGCCGCGCTGGTCGCGCTGGTCGAGCGGCATCTGGGCAAACAGCACGGCGTCGAGCTGGGCGGCAAGCGCGTGCTGATACTCGGCGGCACCGGCGCGGTCGGCCGCATCGCGGCGGCGATCGCCGCGTCGCGCGGCGCCGACGTGACGATCGCGAGCCATAGCAACGGCGCGCGCGCGCTTTCCGTGGCGGCCGAACTGAACCAGCGCTTCGGCATCGTCATCAACGGCATCGGCACCACGAACGCCGACGAATTGCGCGGCGCGCTGGCCGATACCGAGATCGTGCTGGCCACCGCCGTCGCCGGTACGCAGGTGATCGGCCGAGACGATCTCGCGCACGCCAGGCGTCTGCTGGTCGCGGCGGACGTCAACGCGGTGCCGCCCGAAGGCATCGCGGGCGTCAACGTGATGAACGACGGCAAGCCGATCGACGGCGTGCCGAACGCGGGCGCGATCGGCATCGGCGCGCTGGCGATCGGCAATGTCAAGTATCAGGTCGAGCATCGGCTGTTCATGCAGATGCGCACCGGCGGCAAGCCGGTCTACCTCGGCTTCCCGCAGGCGTTCGACGAGGCCCGCGCGGTCGCGGCCGGGCTCGGCTGAGGCGGCCGCCGTGAAGCCGCAGCGGCCGCCTCCGCACGCACACACGCACGCGCAGCATGCGCAGCACACGCATGCTCATGCGCCGTTCGTCGCGGTGGCCGGCGTGTCCGCGCGGCTCGTCGCGCAATCGGCGGTGCGCGCGGGGCTGCGCGTCGCCGCGCTCGATCTCTTCGGCGACCGCGACACGCGCGACGCCGCCGAGCTGTGGTTCGACATCGGCTGCGGCGCGCTGGCGGTCGATCGCGTGCGGCTCGTCGATGCGCTGACGCGGCTTGCGCGCCTGCCGGACCTGCTCGGCTGGATCGGCGGCAGCGGGCTCGAACCGCTAATGGCACGGCTGTGCCGCGAACCCGGTCTGCCGCGCCTGCTCGGCAACGCGGCCGACACGCTCGAAGCGGTCCGCGAGCCGCGGCGCTTCTTCGCGCTGCTCGATGCGTTGGGCATTGCGCATCCCTCCGTGTCGTTCGAACGGCCCACGCCGGCCGACGATTGGCTCTTCAAAGATGCGGACGGTTGCGGCGGCACGCATATCCGGCCCGCGGCACAAGTCGACGCGGCGCCGCTGCCCGCGCGCGGCTATTTCCAGCACATCGGCGGCGGCCAGTCGATGTCGGCGCTCTTTATCGGCGCGCGCGGCCGCGCTTATCTGATCGGCTTCGCCGAGCAGTTGAGCTGCCAGATCGGCACGCTGAACTATGTGCATGCCGGCTCGATCGGCCCGATCGCGATGCCGCCGGCGGTGGTTGTGCGCATTCAGGCCGCGCTCGACGCACTGTGCGAACGCACCGGTCTGGTCGGCATCAATAGCTGCGATTTTCTGTTCGACGGCGCCGAGTTCCAGTGGCTCGAAATCAACGCGCGGCCTTCATCGACGATGGCGCTGTACGAAACCGCGTCGCCCGATGCGTGGCCGCGCGGGCTGCTCGCCTGCCATCTCGATGCGTGCCGTTTCGGCCGCGCGCCGTCGAGCGCGAGTCTCGCGCTCGCGCGTGAGCCGCGCTGGTGCGCGGGCCAGCAGGTGCTGTTCGCGCCGACGCCGTTCACCGTATCGCTGGCATTTTCCGACCTGTGCGCGAACGATCCGCAATGCCGCGACGTGCCGATGCCCGGCACCGCGATCGAAGCCGGGCAACCGGTGTGTACGCTGCTCGTGCGCGCGGCATCGGCGAGCGCGGTGCGGTGCGCGCTCGATGACGCGCACACGCGCGTCGCCCTCCGAATCGAAACCTGCGATGAACCCGACTATGCCTTCATCCAATCCCATTTCTGAACCCGCCGGGCTGCCGGCCGACGCGCCCAGCGTCAATGCGCTGAGCGAGCGGCTGGTCGCCCGCCTCGTCGACAATGCCGCGCGCCTCGGCGTCGCGATCACGCGCACCGACAGCGGCACCGTGATCGCCGATGCCGGCGTCGACGCGCGCGGCGGCATCGAAGCCGGCGTGCTGATCGCGCGGATCTGCATGGGCGGACTCGGGCGCGTCGCGGTACGCGCGAACTTCGACGCCGCGCCGCTGTGGCCAACGATGATCGAAGTCAGCACGTCGTCGCCGGTGCTGGCCTGCCTCGGCAGCCAGTACGCGGGCTGGAGCCTCGCGGCGACCAAGGAGCAGACCGGCGGCAAGAAGTTCTTCTCGCTCGGCTCCGGCCCCGCGCGCGCATTGGCCGTCAAGGAGCCGCTGTTCGCGGAACTCGGCTACCGCGATCGCCACGAGCGCGGCGCGCTGGTGCTCGAAGTGGACCGGCTGCCGCCGCAGGTGATCATCGACAAGGTGCTGCACGATTGCGGCCTCGCGCCCGATCAACTGACGCTGATCGTCACGCCGACACAGTCTGTCGCGGGAACGGTACAGGTGGTCGCGCGCGTCGTCGAAGTTGCATTGCACAAGGTGCATGTGCTCGGCGTGCCGCTCGATGAAGTGGTCGAAGGCGCGGGTTCGGCGCCGTTGCCGCCGCCCGCTCCCGACGGCATTCAGGCGATGGGCCGCACCAACGACGCGATCCTGTACGGCGGCCGCGTGCATCTGACCGTGCGGCACGACGAGGTCGCGCGACGGCTCGCCGACGAGCTGCCCGCCGCGACATCGCGCGATTACGGCCGGCCGTTCGCGGACATTTTCACGTCGTTCAATTTCGACTTCTATCAGATCGATGCGGCGCTGTTCGCGCCGGCCGAAGTGTGGGTCAGCAGCCTCGAAAGCGGCGCGACCTATCATGGCGGCCGGCTCGATGGCCGCCTGCTGCAGGACCAGTGGGGCGGCAAGTCCGTAACCGCATGACACTCACGCACAGCAGCCTGCGCGTCGCGATCATGACCGACGAGACCGGCTGGCACACTGGCCGGCTGAAGAAAGCATTGCGCGCGCGCGGCGCCGATGCGCGCTGCGTCGATCTCGCGAACTGCCGCATCGACACCACCTGGCAGCCGCACGGACTCGCGATTCCCGGCTTCGGTCATACGCTGCCGGACGCGGTGTTCGTGCGCGGTATCGCGGGCGGCAGCTTCGAGCAGGTGACGCTGCGGCTCGGCATCCTGCATGCGCTGCGCGAATCGGGCGTGCCGGTCTATAACGATGCGCGCGCGATCGAGCGCAGCGTCGACAAATCGATGACGAGCTTTCTGCTGCATCGCGCGGGCGTGCCGACACCGGCCACGTGGGCCGGCGAATCCGCGGCGTTCGCGCAGCGCGTGCTGATCCGCGAGGCGGCCGCCGGGCGGCAGGTCGTGCTGAAGCCGCTGTTCGGCTCGCAGGGTCAAGGGCTCAGGCGGCTCGGCGCGCGCGGCGGGTCGCTGGCGCCGTTGCCGTCGCTCGCGCGTTATCAGCAGGTCGCTTATTTGCAGCGCTATGTCGCTAGCGGCCGGCCCGGTTTCGACTGGCGCGTGCTGGTGATCGGCGGCCGCGCGGTCGCGGCGATGCGGCGCGTCGGCGGTAAGGGCTGGATTCATAACTTTGCGCAAGGCGCGCGCTGCGAGCCGGCCGAGTTGTCGACGCGGCTTGCGCAGACAGCGGTGCAAGCGGCCGCGGCGCTTGGGCTCGACTATGCGGGTGTGGATCTGATTCCGGATGCCTGCGGCGCTGACGGTGGCGACGCGCTCGATGGCGGCGGCGCCGCGCCGCTGGTGCTCGAAGTGAACGGCGTGGCCGCGTGGCGCGGCTTGCAGTCGGTGACGCCGTTCGACATCGCGACGGTGCTAGTCGACGATCTGCTCGATCGGAAGCTCGCTGTGCATCGGATCGCGAGCGGGCAGGCTGGGGAAGCGGCGGTAGCGGACGGGTTGCCGGAGTTGAGGGCATGAGCGGCGCGCCTGAACACCATCCATGACCGGCCCACCCACCTCCCTCACCCCGTTGCTCGAACGCGCTCGCGCGGCCTTCCTCGAAGCCTGCGCGCTCGATGTCGCGACGCCGAAACCCGGCAACGTCAGCACGCAGAGCCCCGGTCACGGCATGAGCGCCGACCAGTTCGTCGCCAGCGCGCATGCGTCGCTCGACGCGCTGTTCACACCCGGTGCGCGCGTCGGCCAGCGCATTCTCGACGCGGTCACCCGCACGCGCGCGGTAGCCGGCTGCAACACGAATCTCGGCATCGTGCTGCTCGTCGCCCCGCTCGCGGCGGCGCTCGACCAACTCGACGACCGCGGCAACTCCAGCGCCCCGAGCGAAGCCAGCGAAACCAGCGAAAACCACAAGCCCACCCTATCCACTCAAACCTGGCGCGCAGCAGTATCACGCGTGCTGACAAAACTCGATATCGACGACGCCCACCTCGCATACCGCGCGATTGCACTCGCCAACCCGGGCGGACTCGGCGACGCGCCCGAGCAGTCGATCCACGCGCCGCCGACCATCGGCCTGCGCGACGCGATGCGTCTCGCCAGCGAGCGCGACAGCATCGCCCGGCAATACGCAAACGGCTTCGCGGACCTGTTCGACACCGGCCTCGCCGCGTACCGCGAAGCCCCCGCCGAAGCCCCAGCAGATGCCCTCGAAGTCGCAATGCTCAACGTCTTTCTCGCGTTCCTCGGCGGCTGGCCGGACTCTCACATTGTGCGCAAGCACGGCCTTGAGCTGGCGCAGAGTGTCACGCTTGCGGCACGCGAGCAGCAGGCGCGCTGGCGGCAAACAGCAGCCCTGTCGCCGCAATCCCACCGCACCACCGCCGATCCGCAACTCGACGCCTGGGATGCCCAACTGAAAGCGCGCGCGATCAATCCCGGCACCAGCGCGGACCTGGCGGTAGCCACGCTCTTCGTCGCGCGCTGTATCGAAGCTGGCCGCGCGCCTGAGCCCGCCGCGAGCTGAGCACCACGGCATGCACCGCACCCACGCGGCGCGCCCGTATGTATTCCCGATCAAAACTGGCACGGAACCTGTTAGTTAGTACCGCCCGTGCATCCGGCGCCGCGGTGCGACGCAGCATCCGGACGATTACAGGCGGCGTGTCGTCAGCAGGTCCATACCTACTCATTGGAGGAACAGAATGGCCAAGATCAACCGCGTCATGATCGGGGAGTCGCTCGTCGGTGACGGCAACGAGGTCGCGCATATCGACTTGCTGATCGGACCGCGAGGTTCGGCTGCGGAAACCGCGTTCTGCAACGCGCTCACCAACAACAAGGACGGCTTTACTTCGCTACTCGCCGTCGTCGCGCCCAATCTCCTTACCAAGCCGAACACGATCCTGTTCAACAAGGTGACGATCAAGGGTGCGAAGCAGGCAGTGCAGATGTTCGGCCCCGCTCAGCACGCGGTGGCGCTAGCGGTTGCCGACAGCGTCGAGGACGGCACCATCCCGA